>NZ_BAXL01000001.1:0-437879 GCF_000698185.1 Geomicrobium sp. JCM 19055 | reverse complement strand
GAAAAAGCCTCCTCCACCGGGGAACGGAATACTAATATTTCGAGAATTAGACATAAGAAATTCGCCTCCCATACGTTGTTATCCTATCGTATGGGTGGGCTTTTTAGTTGGTTACATGAAAAGTATATAATAAACCTAATCAGTCGATGAAAAAGTCGAGTACTCAACGGAGGCATGAACAATGATTACTGTCGTAGGAAGCCTGAATATGGATCTTGTCGTTCATACAAAGAACGTTCCTGCCATCGGTGAAACCATCCTTGGAGATGATTTTTTTCACTTTTCCTGGTGGTAAAGGCGCGAATCAAGCGGTTGCAGCTGCACGCTTAGCGGGAGATGTGACGATGGTCGGCAAAGTAGGAGACGACTTGTATGGCAATACCTTAATACAAACGCTCAAAGACGAAGGCATCCATTCGTCTTATGTACACGTTACAGATCAAGCCAAAAGTGGCGTCGCAATGATTACCGTGACGAACCAAGATAATTCAATTATTGTCGCTCCTGGTGCTAATTACGCATGGAACAGGGAAGAGGCGGAGTCATTCCGTGATGTGATTAAACAGTCAACAATCGTCGTCTTCCAATTGGAAACACCGCTTCCTTTTATAGAAGAGATGATTTCAATTGCTCATCAAGAAAATGTGGATATCATCCTAAATCCTGCGCCCGCTGTACAACTATCATCACGCATACTTGAACAAGCGACGTACATTACCCCTAACGAAACAGAATGTGACATTCTATTCGGCGTGAGCCCGAGGAGGCTGTCCAAAACTACCCGAACAAAGTCATCGTTACGCTCGGAAAAAACGGGGCGATGTATTGTAACGGTCATTCTGTCGTTCGAATTGCCGGGTTTGATACAGAGGCCGTAGATACTACAGGTGCTGGCGATACGTTTAACGGGGCGCTTGCCGTTGCATTGACCGATCAACTACCGCTAAATGAAGCGTTAGAATTTGCGAATGCTGCCGCTTCATTATCCGTCGAAAAACACGGAGCCCAACAAGGCATGCCAACACGCGAAGAAGTCCACAAAAGACTAAGTTCTTAACAACTTCATCCACAAATCAACAGGAAACTAAGGAATTCTTCTCTTTCATCCACTTACCCACATGTGGATAAGTTTTTCTAGTTCCATTCCTTTGCAGTTGGGGATAACTACTTTAGATTGTGCATACACAAAACGCCCAGTGCATGATGGATGCACTGGACGTCTCTCTCCTCGCTTGATTAAATGTACCCGATTATAACACTGCATGAACGGGACGTGACACGAGCGCTTCACGAGAAGTTCGTTCTTCTTCAAACACCCGGTGCCATATCATGAATGTCACCACTGCCCACAACTTACGACTGTGATCAGCCATCCCTTTTGCATGCTCATCCAAAAGGCTAAGTACATATGACTTGTTTATGAACATGTCTGTATCACTTCGCTGAACAGTTGATTGAACCCACTCATACATTTCATTTTGCAACCAATGTCGAATTGGTACTGGAAAACCTAGCTTTTTCCGATTAAAGACAGCTTCTGGTAAAATATCTTTTGCTGCTTCTCTCAGAACAAATTTCGTCGTACCTGCCGTCAGTTTCATGGACTGAGGGATCATGGATGCAACTTCAAACACTTGTTGGTCTAAAAAAAGGCACTCGAAGTTCTATTGAATGAGCCATCGACATCCGATCTGCTACCGTCAGAATATCCCCTGGCAACCACGTGTGCAAATCAATGTATTGCATTTGTGTGCTTTCATCCCATTGTAAAGCTTGGTCATACAATGGTTTTGTGACGTTTGTATATGGATAAATGCATCCTGCATCCGCTAGCAATAATTCTTTTTCCTCATGATTGAAAATTTTGGCATTCCCGACATAACGCTCAGCTAGTGGTGTTGTTCCACGAATCAAATAATTTCTTCCTTTTATTCCTTCAGGCAATTGCCTTGCTAACCATTGTACCCAATGATTAATTCGACGAGGTAAGTAACTAAAACCTTTTAGCGCATTAGGCTCCTTGTAGATCTCATAACCTGCGAACAGTTCATCGGCTCCTTCTCCCGATAGCACGACTTTCACATGCTGACTTGCAAGCCTAGAGACGAAATAGTTCGGGATTGCAGCTGGATCCGCGACCGGCTCGTCCATATGATAGACGATGTTTTCCATCTCATTCATCACTTCTTCAGCTGTGATGATATACGAATGGTTATCTACCCTAGATGATCGGCCGTTTCTTTTGCTAACTCGATCTCGCTATACCCCTCTCGTTCAAATCCGACCGTAAACGTTTGCAAATTCGGATGATGTTCTTTCGCTAGTGCAACAATTGTACTTGAATCAATTCCACCTGATAAAAACGCTCCTACACTCACGTCACTACGCATATGAACAGATACAGAACTTTGAAGTGCCTGTTGCAAAGTTGTCGCTACATTTTTTTGTCCCTTCTAAACTTGAACAAAACTGCGCTTGGAAGTACCGTTCTACATGTGCCTTCTCCAAGTCAAACGAGTACGTAAGACAATGCCCTGGCTTCAATTGTTGAAACGCTGCGTCTGTATAACCGTCCGTGGAAGGGATATATTGAAACGTTAAATAATGATGTAATGCTTCTTTATCAACAGCTTTATACTCTGCCCCTAACAACGGTAAACATTTTCGTTCAGATGAGAAGAAAAAAAACCATCTTCATTCTCGTCATAATAAAACGGCTTAATGCCAAACGGATCTCTTGCCGCAAACAACTCTCGCTCTACCCGATCCCAAATGGCAAAAGCAAACATTCCTCGCAATTGATAAATCATTTGTTTACCATAAACCTCGTAAAGCGCAAGAAGCACTTCCGTGTCACCTTCAGTTTGAAAATAGTAACCTTCTTCTATTAACGATTGTCTAAGTTCAACATAATTATAGATTTCTCCATTAAAAACAATCAGATATTGCTTAGATAAACTCTGCATAGGCTGGTGTGCATTTGATAGATCTTGGATACTCAATCTAGAAAAATAGAAATCAATGTCTGAGTCTTGAACATACCGAAAGTCATCAGGACCTCGATGATGCATTCGTTCCTCTACACGATGTAACTCTACTGAATCCATGTAAGTACGCTTCACACGACCACAAAAACCGCACATAATAGCCTCCCATACACTCAACCCGCCAACACAGTATAGTTTAACTAGAAGACTTTGTAAATAAAATTTCAGATTAGTCTGTTAGTATCTATAGTAGTACTTGCAAAGGTAGCATGAGTAGCTAGAAGCCATATAAGCTCGCACTTTTCGGCACTTTGATTGCATGTTTTTAATGGCGAAATAGAGTGTAACGTTACATGTTTATAAAGAAAAATAAGCCATTGGTTTTATCTTAAAGAGCCACAAATAACGAACACGAGTTTTAAGGATCTAACCATTTCAAACTTAAAAGGAGTTTAATGTAAAGCAAGTTTTTTTTATGAGAAATTAATATGGTTCTTTTTTTCATGATCCCTTCTTAAGTTTCCTTCAGAACACTAAATAACTTTCAAGTGCTCACTTACGAACCTGTCATCAATCCATCATAATGATATAGAGGACAGCCCCTTTGCAACTAGGAAAGTGCAATGGCTTTTTTTGTGCTTTTCTTATAAGTAATCTGACGTTAAGAAGGAGTGGTTTGCATGAAGCGACTATTTAAAAACGGAACAGTAATTACCTCGGACAGCAACCTTGGGAATTTAAAAGATGCCGATGTACTAATTGAAAACGATAAGATCATTGAAGTCGGACCGAACATTTCAGCGGAAGATTGTGAGGTCATTGATGCAAAGGACATGATCGTGATGCCGGGTCTAGTCGATACACACAGGCATACGTGGGAATCCGTCATTCGCAACGTTGGTGCAGATTGGTCATTACAGACGTATTTAGGCAATATTTATTATGGGAATATTGGATCAAAGAGACGTCCGGAAGACGATTATGTCGGGAACCTATTAGGTGCGCTTGAAGCTTTAGAATCAGGGTTACGACCTTATATGACTGGACAATGATTATTTCAAACGATCATGCGGAAGAGATGATCCGGGGGCTAAAAGAATCGGGAATCCGCGCCATTTTCGGTTATGGGTCTCCAGGAGATGCTGAATACTGGAGTTCAGATAGTAAGCTCGATACGATCGATAAGGCTAGGGCAATGAAAGAACGGCATTTCAGCTCAGATGATCAATTGCTTACGATGGGGCTCGCGATTCGCGGACCGGAATTTAGCTCCTGGGAGACGAGTGTAAAAGAAATTCAGTTCGCACGTGAGATCGATGCAGTCTGTAGCATGCACTTAGGATTTGGAACGTGGGGGTCAACAGAACGTTCCATTGAGAAATTACATGAAGCAGGATTGTTAGGAGAACATTTGAACTTTGCACATGCAAATGCTGTACAACCCGAGGAAGTACAATTGCTGGCGGAGAATGGCGGTAGCATCTCCGTAACCCCTGAGATTGAAATGATGATGGGTCATGGTTATCCTGCCATTGGGCTCGCTTTGGAAAATGGGGTGAAGCCGGCACTTGGTGTGGATGTTGTCACCTCTACTGGGGGAGACATGTTCACACAAATGAAGTTCGCTTTGCAAGCAGATCGCGCTCGAGTAAATCAAGAACAATTATCTCAAGGCATCATGCCTGGACCAGAGCTTCACCTTTCTGCAAAAAAATATATTGGAGTCTGCGACGATTGACGGTGCAAAAGCGCTAAGACTCGATCACAAAGTTGGGTCGTTAACACCGGGTAAACAAGCAGATCTCATTATGATCAATAAGAACGACCTCAATATTTTCCCTGTTAATGATCCAATCGGCACAGTCGTCCAATGCACAAACACCTCAAACGTCGACTCAGTATACGTCGCAGGAAATCCTGTTAAGAAGAATGGAAAGATGATTGGCATCGATATCGAGAGAATCAAAAGACTAGCAACCGCAGCTAGTCAGCACTTGCTTGGTTAAAAAGTAGAAAGGATGATTGGTGATAAATCCATCATCCTTTTTATGTTCTAAGCTACTAATCTATGTTCTTATTTCAACTTTATATTGTTTACTCATTTTGATCATTACACTCTTATGATGCTTGCACCTGCTCCTTAAATCGCTGAAAGGCCGTGCGTAAGGCTACATTAACAGAATTGACGGATGGTGCGTAGTAGTTTTCATTGATTTTCTTCATTAATGGATCAATACCTTCATTGAGATCGTATCCAATGATTAGACGTTTGAAATAACTTTGAGCCAGTGAGGTCACGAGCGTGAGTTCTACATCGACAATTTCATATGTCTTACGATCAATTTCTAACACGATGCCAAAGTGCTTGTACACTTCATACATAGATGTTCCTTGAGGGGCCTTTGCATAACCCGTAACTAAAATCGTATCCAACAAAAATCCCTTCTTTCGTTAGCATGTTCGTTAGGCTTGTCTACTTGCCTTACAACTTATTGAATGTTCTTATTATATAATAAAAGTGTCGCTCTTTTGTAAAAGAGCGACACTTTTTAGGAGATTAGGACTTTAATTGTTATAGTGCTTCGTTATATTGGTGCTCTGAATGGTTTTTCTTTGGCATAACCCATTTCTGTAGAACAAATACGATCGCGAAGATTGCAAAACCAGCGAGGCTGACAAGGAAGTCTGGTACAACGAGCATAATTGCTGCTACAAACAAAGCAATTCGCTCGTACCAGTACGTGCCTCGTAGCCACCAGCCTTCAATGGCAGCACTTAAGGCAAACACACCGACTAATGCTGTCGTTAATGTTATGACGACTTCTCCAGGTGTACCGATCCAAATGAGTGACGGTCCGTACACGAACATGAATGGCACGATAAATCCAGCAATTCCTAGCCTTAATGCAACGAGACTCGTTTGCAGCGGATTCGTATTTGCAATTCCAGAAGCAGCAAACGATGCCAATGCAACAGGTGGCGTGATCGCCGATAAAATTGCAAAATAGAAAACGAACAAGTGCGCCGCCATCGGTTCTACGCCGAGCTGGACGAGTGCTGGAATCGTTAGTGGTACTTGAACGATATAAGCGGCAACCGTTGGTAACCCAAGACCGAGTAATAGTGAAGCTACCATCGTAAGCAACAACGTAATAAATAGACTATCACCAGAAATCGCAAGAATCATGCTACTAAATTGTAAGCCAATTCCTGTCATGCTAATAACCCCGATGATAAAACCTGCCGACGCACAAGCGATCGCTGTTTCAAGCGCTGCACGTGCCCCAAGATCTAACGCTTTGAACATCGTTCCAAACGAGAGTCGTGTCGCTGCTTTAAAGGCTGCGACAACGATTACACTCGCAATCGCAAACAATGCCGCACGCATCGGTGAGTAACCCATCACGAGCATGATGACGATAATAAGTAGTGGGAGTGAGAACATTCCACCTTCTTTAAGTACGGTTTTAACCTTTGGAATCATTTCTTTTGGCATACCATCTAGGCCGTCTTTTTTTCGCACGTAAATCAACTTGGAAATACACACAGACGTAATACAGGATTGCTGGAATAATGGCTGCAATTGCAACTTCAATGTAAGGAACACCTAAGTAAGACGCAATAATGAATGCCGCAGCACCCATGATCGGAGGAATAATCTGTCCACCAGCCGAAGAGACTGCTTCAACAGCTGCTGCAAATGTTCCTTTATATCCAGTACGCTTCATAAGAGGTATTGTAAATGGTCCTGTCGTAGCTGTATTTGCGACCGCGCTACCTGAGATCGTTCCAAGAATGGCACTCCCGGCAACTGCAGTCTTAGCAGGACCACCGCGATATTTCCCCATTAAACCTACAGACAAGTTAATAAAGAAGTTTCCTGCACCAGATACTTCTAGAAACTTACCAAAAAGAATAAACAAGAAGATAAACGTTGCAGAAACCCCAAGTGGAGTACTGAACACACCCATCGTTGAGTAGAATAAATGATCGAGAATCCACATTAAGTCAAACCCACGATGTTCTAACCCTCCAGGTAAATACTGACCGAAAAACCCATAGCCTAAGAATGCGAGTACAATAATTGTGAACGCCCGTCCAACGACACGCCGCGTTGCTTCAATTAGAAGAATACTTGCGATCACACCGATCACAATCTCCAACGTAGAGAGTGGTGTTACATACGTTAATCTTGCAGAAATATCAATCGCATTTAATGCAAAATATTGAAAAGAACCGAGAACGAGTAAGATGGCAACGATGTCATACCAAGGAATGCGTTTTCCTTCTTGATTCTTTGTCGGTCGATAAAGGGCAAACACAAGAACGAGTGCAAAGGCTAAGTGAATGGAGCGTTGTGCAATCGACTCAAACACTCCAAAGAAAGCCGTATACAAATGGAATAATGACATTAAAATTGCAAGGAACGATACGACTTTTCCGGTCACACCGACTAATGTTCGCTGTTTATTTCCGAGCACTTCCGATTGTGCTTCATCCATGTCTTTCACATCTAGATTTAGATCTTTTTGGCTCATTTAAAACACCCCCCTGATCATTTGTAAAGCGTTTTCAATTAATCGTTTAAAACCCCAATCTCTTCGTAGTATCGCTTCGCCCCTGGATGAAGTTCACCAATACTATATTCAATAGAATACTCAGCATCAAAATCAGATAACGTACTAGAAACAGCTCTCCAAGTATCTGCTTTTTCAATAATCATTTTCGTTAATTCATAGCCTACTTCTTCAGAAATCATGTTTTCATTTGCTACGAGTACCGTTTCAGGTGCAAATGTTAAGATGTCCTCATGGTCGCCATAGGTACCGGCTTCAATCGTATAAGGGTTGTACCCTTCATTGATTTCTTTCAATTTCACTTGATCTTCTTCTGTTAATGGAATAACACGTACGCCGAGTGTTGTATCAAGCTCTTGGATGAATGATGCTGGAATACCTAATCCACCTACCCAAGCGTCCAAGTGACCGTCACGCATTAAGTCTGCTGCGTCAGACGTGCCGATGTACTCAATTTGAGCTAAATCATCATAACTCATGTCGTAAGCCGTCAGTATATCCTGAAACATTACCTCGCCACTGTATCCCCGAATTCCTGGACTTACCCGATGACCTGCCAAATCTTCAACAGTATGAATGTTTGAACTTCTTGGCACTACGATGTGCAATACGTTCGGATAAAATGTTGCAATCGTTTTCATATTCGTGATCGGCTCTTCGAAATCGCCTACGGCATTCTCCGCCATTGGGATTGACTCACCATTTGAGAAACCGAGCGCAAAAATGTCATTATGAATACCGATTAAGTTTGCAATGGATCCGCCCTCGACCACCGTCGCTGTTGAGTCAGGATAAATCTTTCTCATCTCTTCACTCATGGATGCTGCGAGTGAGTGCCATAGTCCACCTACGGTTGCAGCACCAAATGTGAAATCTTCAGGAGGTTCTCCTGTCGCGACCTCTGTATCTTCATTTGCACTTGACTCAGATTGTGAGCAACCGCTTACAATCACCAATAACATCATGAATACGATCATGCTTTTCCAAATCCTCATGTCCTCCACCCCCAACGTAAGTCTTAAAGTGCTACAACAAACGATGCCGCTGTCGTTTCTTCAATGTCTTCAACTGTCACGCCATCAGCTAATTCTACTAAGTACATTTGATTGTCTTTAAACGTAAACACTGCTTTTTCAGTAATTAATACATCCGCTTTACGATATCCACTACTTGGATATGTTAATGATTCTACGATTTTTGCTTCTCCACTTTTGGATGTGTGCGTCATCGTTAAGATTACTTTTTGCACACCAGCAACAAGGTCCATCGCTCCACCAACACCGAGAATATCCTTACCTGGAACTGCCCAATTCGCAAGCTCTCCCGTTTGATCCACTTGAAGCGCTCCGATCACAGCCGTATCCACATGACCCCCGCGAATCATGGCAAACGATAACGCACTATCAAATATTGCCGATCCTGGCAATTCGGTAACAGGTTGCTTACTTGCATTAATCAAATCCGGATTAATTTGACCATCTTCTGGTGCAGGACCCGTACCGAGCAATCCATTTTCTGAATGCAAAAACACATGCTTATCACCTAAGTACTCCGGAATAAGTGTAGGAATCCCAACCCCTAAGTTAATGACTTCGCCTTCCCCTAGCTCGTCTGCTGCACGTTTTGCAATATCTTGCCTCATCGTTTTCACGTTATTTTGTACGTTCAACGAAAGTCCCCCCTTCAACTTCATAGCGCGTCTTAACAAGATAGTCGACAAATAAATGTTGAGTTTTAATTTCTTCTGGTTTTAATTCGCCAGTTGGAACGATTTCATCCACTTCTGCGATTACAATTTTTCCTGCCATCGCCATCGCTGTATTAAAGTTTTCTTGTGTTTTGCGATAGACTAAATTTCCATATTCATCGGCTTTATGTGCTCGAATAAGAGCTACATCCCCTGGGATGCTTTTTTTCCAATACATATTCTTTGCCATCAAATTCCCGCACTTCTTTATTCTCAGAAAGTTTTGTTCCTGCTCCTGTCGGTGTATAAAAGGCAGGAATCCCTGCTCCTGCTGCACGAATTCCTTCAGCCATCGTACCTTGAGGCAACAATTCAATTTCAAGCCAGCCCTCATTCCAAGCGTTTACTGCCCCACGATGTGTTGTGAAATAAGATCCAATGGCTTTTTTTAATTTGACCGTTATCTAGAAGTTTCCCTAACCCTTTTTGTGGTTCACCTAAGTTATTACTTACAATGGTTAGATCTTTGACGTCAGTCTTTGCAATCTCGTCGACGATTGTCAATGGGCAGCCAGACAGACCGAAACCACCAACGAGCACTTGGTCACCGTCTTTTATGTAATTTGAAATATCCGTTAATGAGATTTCTTTCTTAGAAGTCATTCTTGTCTCCCCTTTTTCAACAAAATTCCAAAATAAAAACCAAACAATTATCATCGCTTTAAGGCGCACGGACTCCTAGCCTTAAACACTGATGATAGATCGTTTGGTTTATAATGGTTACCCAAGCAAGCGGGAACAAGCTTGGAGCATTATAATAACGCGTCTATCAAGTTCATTTCTTAATAACGAAATAGTACCACGAGATGTAGACGCTTTCAATACTTTTTTTCGGAAAATTTAAAAGCTTCTTTTCAAAAGCTCCCCTAGCAATAGATTTGCAAGGGGAGCCTCTTTTTATATGGCAACGTGTTTCTTTTTGATTTGTTCATATGCTTCTTTGACTCGTTTAAATTTGACGATGTCACCTGTCGGTGAGTCAGGGTGATATCGCTTAGCCATTATACGGTATCTTGCCTTCACTTCTTCAAGGCTTACTTGCTCATGTTGCTGAAATTCCAGCACTTTCATATGTTCATTAACACAGGAAACAACGTTCTTCTTCGGCAACTTAGTACGTTCAAACAAGTAACTCTCTGCACTCTGTTGATGATGCAAAAAGGAATGACTGACTTCACTAAATTCTAACGCATCTGTAAAAGCTCGATTCGCACGATTGTTTTTACTTAATTTATTGTTTGCCATAAGTACACTACAAAGAAATAATAATGCTTTCTGCACATCATTTTCTAGTTCGCTAGCGCTCACTATGTAAGGTGTAAATTGGCCTGGCTGATGAGAATATACATAACGCTGATTGACCGTCATTGATTCAATATATAATTGCTCACACTGTCCACCGCTTGTTTTCGTTAGCTTAGCCCCAATATCAAGTTCCAACTTCGTATTCTTACCCTGAATCGAAACCTTACCTTCAGGAACAGAATAATACCGTTGACGTTTGTCTTGGCGAAGTTGATAAAACGAGACATCTTTGCCATTAATAACAGCACCATCAACAACGAAAGAACGATAGGTTGTTAAAAATGATGTTGATTGCGTTTGATTTGAAGAATACAGCCAATAACAAAAACCAAAGCTGCCGATGATAAACAGTAAAACAAACACTTCCATCATCGAAGATCCTCCTTACATTACCTACTTGTCTCTATTCTTATACTATTTTATTCGTAGTATGTATCAACGACTATGTTCCATTAATTTCATCTTTATATCATTTGGAATCGTTTGCTTTCCACCTTTTCTAGCAACATTCACGTATACTGCATGTCCTTTTGTACAGCAACGATCGTTTTGATGAATTTCTTCATATAAAGTAAAGCTCGTATTCCCAACTTTCTCAACCCAAACTTTAACGACAACGTCTGAATGGTAATGAATTTCGCTTACATATTGAATGTCAATTTTAAGTAAGATGCAACGCCAATCATGAAATGCCAAGTCAGGATTAAACAACTTAAAAATCTCCTTACGTCCTGCCTCAAGCCATACTGGAATCGTCGTATTGTTAATATGACCAACCCCATCCGTTTCTGAGACTCTTGGTGTAATCGTTGTAGAATACATGAAAACGCCTCCAGTAAATCTTTTATATTTTTTTATGGATTTCACTAGACATCCCTTTGATCTTATTTTAGTATGTTCACTCGTGATTAAAAAACAGAATCGAAGGGAGCGGTTTATGATGCGCCTTAACTTCTCTAGAAAAACAATCCTTGCTGTCTTTATGCTTGGGACGTTTGCTGTTGGAATGACAGAATACGTCGTTACCGGATTGTTAACCCAATTTGCTCATGATTTGAACGTTGATGTATCAACGACCGGCTTGCTTCTTACTGTCTATGCCATTAGTGTCGCGATCTTCGGACCACTATTACGAATTGCAACGCTCAAGGCTTCTCCAAAACCATTACTTGTTGCATTTGTTGCACTGTTTATCATTAGTAATATCATTGCCGCAACCGCACCGAATTTTGAAGTGTTGCTATTATCAAGGCTATTGTCAGCTGCGATGCATGCACCGTACTTCGGTTTATGTATGTTTGTCGCAGTTAGCATTTCAGAAGCGTCTAAAAAAACGAGCGCCATTGCCGCGGTTCAAGGTGGTCTAACCATTGCAATCATGCTAGGAGTACCCTTTGGCTCTTATCTAGGTGGAATTTTTGACTGGCGAATTGTTTTTTGGTTCATGGCTGTCTTAGGTGTCGTGACACTCATCGGTTTAATTGTCGTTACACCGAACGTAAAACCTACCGAAATTCCTAAAATCAAAACAGAGCTATCGATGCTCAAAAATAAAAACGTCTTGCTCACAATGGCGATTATCGTATTCGGGTTTTCAGGTGTATTTACAGCTTACACGTTTAAAGAACCGATGTACCGAGAGTTTGCAGGATTTGATGTAACAGGTATTACGATCGGGCTGTTCTTCTTCGGTCTTGGTGCAGTACTCGGAAACTTTGCATCCGGGACCGTACAACCATCAAACTGACGACACGTTTGATTTATGCCCTATTAGCACTCGCACTTGTACTCGCAACGTACGCCTTTTTCTTGCAGTTTGCCCCGATGGCCATTTTAATGAGTTTCTTATTCGGAGCAGGTACATTCGGAACGACACCGCTTCTTAATGCAAAAATCATTCTTGCAGCAAAAGAAGCCCCAAACTTGTCAGGTACACTTGCGCATCCGTCTTTAATCTTGCCAATGCGATTGGTGCTGCACTTGGATCGTTTTTACTGAGTATCGGCTTTGGATATCAAGCGATTACTTGGGTCGCAGCTAGCATGATTACGATTGGTCTCATCATTAGTATCTTAACTAGAAAACTTGAAGACCCTATTCAAGAATAGATCTAAAAGCAACGTCCATAAAGATGGACGTTGCTTTTCTTCGACAAAACTAATCTGATTCCTCTTTTCAAAGCTCTTATCAATTTTAGTTAAAGGAAATGCAAGCTCTTGACATTTCAGTTATTTGTCGTTATTCTATAAATCGTAATCATTACGAATCGTAACCGTTACGGTTATTATCAAAGGAGTTACTTACATGCGTAAATTTCGATTAGTGCCTTTATCCATAGTTCTTCCTTTCTTGTTAATCGCATGTTCTGATGACCAAACACCGTCTGAGAATGATGCTAATGACCAAGAAGCAACAGAACCTTTACAAATATCTACAACTTTGTTTGCTCTTGAAGATTTCACGTCACGAATTGGCGGTGAACATGTCGAGGTAGAAAGTGTCTATCCCCCTAATGCCGATGCACATACATTTGAACCTTCATCAAGTACGTACGTAAAAATTGCTGAAGATGATGGTTTTATTTATTCTGGTGTTGGCATGGAACCCTTTGCCGATACCATTCATGACCTACTCGACGAAGAAACGGTAGAGATCATTGCAGCAGGTGAACACCTCTCTTTACGAGGTGAGCACGATCATGACAGCGAAAGTGACCATTCCCATGATCATGACCACGAACATGAAAATAATGAAGATCAGACGAGTGCAGTAGAACTTGAAGGCATCAACGATCACTACCATACCGGTGATACGATTACCCTTACTGCTACTGCAGACGAAGACGTCGAAGGAGACATTATCTGGTACACAAGAGATTCTGAATCTGATGATTGGAGCGAAGCTTCAACAGGCGAATCTTTTGAAGACACTGCGGATACAGATGGACAACAAGTGTATGCAGCGTTTATTGACGACGAAGAGCAAACCGTCGCTAAATCCGAAACTACAACAATACACATCGATGATCATGACGGGGAGTCTGGTGCAATTGACCCTCACGTTTTCCTTGATCCCATTTACAGCATTGAACTAGCAGAAAACATTATGAATCAGTTAAGTGAATTACGTCCTGAACACGAAGAATACTTCGCACAAAACTACGAGTCATTAAAAGCTGATTTGGAACAACTAGACGCGTCACTTCAAAGTACGATTGACAGTGCAGATCATAATCAAATTATTGTTTCACATGCTGCTTATGGTTATTGGGAAGATCGCTATGGAATTGAACAATTAAGTATTCACGGTTTGTCTTCTACTCAGGAACCTTCACAATCAGAGTTAACGTCAATTGTAGAAGCTGCACGAGAAAATAACCTTAGCTATGTAGTGTTTGAAAACAATGTTAGTAGCACCATTAGTGAAGTTATTCAATCAGAGATTGGTGCAGAAAGCCTTGTTCTTCGTAATATGGAGAGCATTTCACAAGAGGACTATGATGCCGGCGAAGACTACGTTAGCATGATGGAAATGAACATTGAAACTCTTGAGACTGCATTAAATCATTAATCGATCATAAAAAGGACGTAATCATGCGTCCTTTTTTACATTTGTTTGTCGATTTCCCGGGAAATAATTGCAGTTAATTGTCTCTTTGTATCGTTAGATGTCAACGATCACTTCCTCTTCTCTAAAACCTATAAAAAAAATAGACAAAATACATATGGTTAGTGAAGTATTGAAGAAAACAAGGTATACTTAAAAAAAGGGACCCGAGGTGAATGCAATGAAAACAATACCCGAATTTATGGAAGAGTACCGAAAGCTCCCGGATGATGTTAAAGAAGTAGCCTTCCTTTACGCGATGGCTAGTATTAAAAAGAGAGATCCGATCGTCTATGACAAAACAACTGAAAAGATTGAACGTCTCATTAATCAATATAACCTCTAGAATAACTACATCCGTGTCGGGTTTGAATCGACATGGATTTTTTTCTGGGGAGATCTGAATTGGAGCGTGATCTTCATGAAATTCGATACGATCGTTGTTGGTTCAGGGCTTTCAGGACTTGTTGCAGCCACTGAAATTGCCGAGCGAAAAAAACGTGTTCTATTAATTGATCAAGAAGGTAGGCAATCATTAGGTGGACAAGCGTATTGGTCATTCGGAGGACTCTTTCTTATTGATTCTCCCGAACAAAGGAAACTGAATATTCAAGACTCTGCTGATCTTGGTTGGCAAGATTGGCAAGGGAGTGCGAGTTGGGATCGCTTAACGGACCCTTATGATGAAGATATTTGGGCAAAGAAATGGGCGGAAGCTTATGTGAATTTCGCTGCAGGTCGAAAGCGGGAGTGGCTTCAGTCTCTTGGGATTCGATTTTTCCCTATTGTTGGGTGGGCTGAACGAGGGGGTTCTTTAGCGCACGAACATGGCAATAGCGTTCCGCGTTTTCATATCGTTTGGGGTACCGGTCCTGCGATTCTACAACCTTTTATCACGAAGCTGAACGATTTACAAAACCTTACTTACTTGCCGAGACATCAAGTTGATCAATTGATTATGTCAGGTGGAAAAATCGTTGGGGTTGAAGGTTATCGGTTAGAAGAATCCAACGCGATGCGAGGTCGCGCATCAAGCAAGACTGCAATCGGTGAGTTCCGTTATCTAGCAGACTCTGTCGTCATCGCTAGTGGAGGGATTGGTGGCAATCTCGATCTCGTCCGGAAAAATTGGCCAACTTGGCTCGGGAAAGCACCTAAGAAAATGATTGCCGGTGTTCCTGAATATGTGAACGGTCGCTTACTACAAGTTAGTGAACAAGTTGGAGCCCGAACTGTCAATAAAGATCGGATGTGGCATTACACAGAAGGAATTCGAAACTGGTACCCGATGTGGAAATCTCACGGCATACGAATTTTACCGGGCCCTTCTTCCATTTGGTTGAGTGCAACAGGAGATCGCTTTTCCGCTCCAAACTTCCCTGGGTTTGATACACTCTCAACACTAAAAGCCATTCAAGACACCGGGTATGACTATTCTTGGTTTATTACGACAAAAGAGATCGTAGAACGAGAGTTTGCTTTATCAGGATCGGAGCAAAACCCCGATCTTACAGGAAAAAATTTAAAACTCGTTTTAAAACGCGCACTCCCTGGTCCTACTACTGCGGTTCAAAGCTTTTTAGACTTTGGTGAGGACTTCGTTACCGCTCAGTCCTTACCAGAACTTGTCAACAAAATGAACACCCTTACTGATGAGCCGTTACTTAACCTAGATACGATCAAAGATACAATTGTGGCTCGAGATCGTGAGTTAAACAACCCGTTTACGAAAGACGCACAAGTGCAAGCAATCCATAATGCTAGACAGTACATCGGGGACCAAAAGATTCGTGTCGCAAAACCTCATCAAATTCTTGATCAGAACCACGGGCCACTCATTGCAGTCAAGCTTCATATTCTTAGTCGCAAAACTCTCGGAGGATTGCAAACGAACCTAGAAGGCGCTGTTCTAAAAGACGGAATACAACCGCTGCCAGGACTTTATGCGGCAGGTGAAGCAGCTGGGTTTGGAGGGGGTGGCGTTCATGGCTACCGCTCTCTCGAAGGAACATTTCTTGGAGGTTGCTTGTTTAGTGGTCTACAAGTCGGTCACACACTCGGATCGAGCTAACAAACGTGCTTTCTACACCTAAACCGCCTGCGAGTCACTCTCACAGGCGGTTTATCTTTAATATTCCTTACGATTGTAAATGCCCATTGTTACGAAGTAAGAGATTACAAAGAGTACAAGACCGATGACTAGAAAGCTCCCATTAAATACAAGACTTCCGTTCATCGATGCTACCGTTTCAACATTCATTTGTTCAATTAATCTTGCAAACCCTTGTTGGGCAAGTAGGAAGAGGCCGACACCACTTAGTGTTGCAACGAGAACAATCGTATCTGATTTTTCCGTACCGAACACGTACGTTGCAGGATAACTAATCGCACCCATAATAAATGCAATGCCCACTCCAGTCATCATCGTGTACATTAACTCTTGGTTCATGGCACTTCCAAGCACCCATTCCGCAACGACAAAAGCCATGATTGTAATTACAACGCCAATACTCATTAAGAATAGAAAGAATAGATATTGGCTTTGAACGATATTGCCTCGATTTACGGGTAACGTTAACACAAACTTATTCCAACCTGATTGTGATTCATGCTTTAATACTTCAAAAGCAGGAGAAACGAGGAAAATAATCGGCATGTACATGGCGAAGAAGACAAGAAGTTCATTACCAATTCCGATTGTGACGAGAACTAGAACAAATGCAGCCACTGCATAACTAAGAATCGTTTTAGAAACCGAGTAGTATTGATTTAGGAATAATCCAACCATTACATGTCACCCCTCATAAGTAATAAACTAATGTCATCAATCGTACGATTTGAATCAATTGATCTTCGCTTACTTCAGAACGGTTTGTAAGCAACACTTCAACATATTCCCCGTCAGCTTTTTTTTGCGATGATGTTTGTTTTTGTTAATTGTTGTACTTCTTCATTACGTAACCGTGCCACTACATATTCATTTAACAACGCCTGCTTACTTACACTTAGACGAATCTTTCCACCTTTAATGAATACTAACTGATCCGCAATTTTCTCTATGTCACTCGTAATGTGTGATGACATTAAAATCCCTCGATCTTGATCTTTAACAAACGCTTGTAATACTTCAAGTAGCTCCGCGCGCCCTGTCGGATCGAGTCCTGCTGTGGCTTCATCTAAAATGAGTAGCTTCGCTTGATGAGACAGTGCGACTGCAACGCTCAGCTTCATCGACATACCTCTTGAAAAATGACCCACAGCCTTATCTTTAGGCAATTGAAAGAAATCAACATAATGGAAAAACGTTTCTTCACTCCAATTTTTGTACACCCGATTTAGTACTCGGTTGAGCTTCTTGACTGTTAGTCGCTTCGGTAGCTTTAAATCATCAAAAACGACGCCTATGTCCTCTTTTTCTGCTTTGTTCTTATGATCCACATCTCGCTCAAACATTTGAATTGAACCTGTATCAACGCGAAGCGTTCCGAGAATGGATCCCATCGTTGTTGATTTGCCAGCTCCATTTTCTCCAATGAATCCGACAATTGAACCGTAGGGAATTGTTAAGGAAACATCCTCTAGTGAAAATGCAGAGTCTTTGTATGATTTATTTAGGCCAGTAACTTCTAAAATTGCTGTCATCGTCATCCACCCTTTTCATTGTTTCATGTTAAAATGATCGACTGATCTTGTCTTCTTAAAGCTAGTGTACGCCTTAATACCTCTTATCTCAGTACTTTTGATGCAAAAGGGCGTAAACCGGACTGTTTACGGAAATGATGTCATGAAACGGGAGAACACCGTCATAAAACGACCAGCGCCTCATTGAACATTTTAGTTGTACACAAATCTTCGCAGCAAAAAGCCGCTGATCGATTGATCAGCGGCTTTTACTATTTATCCTTCTGTATCGTCAGGGTCGATATCCATGTCTTCAACTTCCGCTAGTTCTGGCGCTTGGTGACTTTCTTTTTGTTCAAAGAAAATCTCCATTGCTTCTCTGGCAATATTATTCGCAATTCCTGCAAATTCTCGGTTACGACTAATGGTTACGTTTGGTACAACAACCGCTACGGCAACCTTCGGGTTATCATAAGGAGCATAAGCGACCATCGTTTGGTTATTGAGCGAATGCCGTTTTCTTGCACTTGGGCAGTCCCTGTTTTTCCGGCAGCTTGGTATTCAAAACTACCGAGCTCACGATTTGCCGTTCCTCCACCTTGACCTGAGACGCTAACCACTTGTCTCATCGCGGCTTGCATACGATTGATGTCACCGATCGGATTGTCGACCGTATTCAGAACTTCTGGTTCGTAGTAGCGTATACTTCCTCCTGCTTCTCCTGGAACTTCCCCTGGTTCAAGTACATCCCGTACGAGGCGAGTCCGCATTCGAACTCCGTCGTTTGCGAGCGTTGCCGTATACTGACCAAGTTGTAAAGGTGTGTAATCATCATATTGTCCAAAACTTAGCAATAACACCATACCTGCAGTGTTCGGTCCCGTAATGCCTTCAGACTCAAACGGTAAATCAATACCTGTACTCGTCCCTAATCCAAATTGAGCATAATGCTCACGTAACATATTGTACGATTCAGAAAGAGTGTTCCACGTATTATTGCTACGGTTGTATCCTGCTAGACGCATCGCGATTTCTGCCATATACACGTTGGAAGAACGACGAATCGCATCTACATCGTTCACATAGCCCATATTCACAACAGACGAGATGGATGGTGTATTGGGCAAATGAGTAATTGGAGCATCATGGATTACTGAACCATGGCCGATTGCGCCATGACGATAACCTGCTAACACGGTTGCTGGTTTAATTGAAGACCCTACGGTATAACTATTGTTTACTGTACCGAGGTGACCTTGATAACCGACAAGCGCCAAGATGTCACCAGTTGAAGGTTCAATCATGACGACATACGCATCACGACCAGCGGGGAACGCATATCCACCATACCCATCGATTCTGCGTGTTACCATTGCATCAACCTCTTGTTGCAAACGCATATCAAGCGTGAGTCGCAAATCATTTCCCCTGCGACCTTCTTGCATTTCCACATCACCATTCGGCAACGTTGTCATAATGGCTTTCTCACCACGCAACAGATCTTCATACTCTTGCTCTAAATATGAAGTTCCCACAGCATCACTACGTTCGTAACCTTTCCCCAAGTATCCATCAACAAGCTCTGCAGGAATCGATCCTACACTTCCAAAAAACGATGCAAATTGTTCACCGTACGGATATACTCGTTCCGCATCTCTCATTAAATCCGTACCTGGCATTGTATGTAACACTTCACCAATATGATGTGCTTGTTCTTCACTTAATCCACGTGCAATCCGGTTTGGTGAATGATTGTAACCGCTGAGCATCTCCCGCCAGATTACGACAGCTTGCTGTTCTTCCAGACTATAACTCTCGCGTATTTCCTCCGCATCTAAGCGACTGAGTTGCCTTGTATAAATATCACTTTGACTTAGGTCGTCTGTAGAAATCTCTTCGCTTGTCACGAGTTCATCTACAAATGCTGCCATCGGCCCGAACGACCCATCTTCCTCTCGCTCTTCAATCGAAGCTTCATATAAGAAATAGTCTTGCCACTCTCGGTCGTTAATGTCTTCTACGTCTTCTTCATCGATTTCTAAGTAATTGACTAGTTGATGCGCAATTTCATAACGCTCTTGCTCATTCCCTGGGCGATTTGTATACGTAAGCGAAAGCTGCATGTCATTATCAACTAATACATAATTATTGCGATCAAACATAACTCCCCGTGGAGCATCTACAGTCGCAGTTTGCTCTTCTTCTTGGCTTAACATTAAATCGTAAGAATCTCCTTGAACGATTTGCACGTACCCAAGACGCAATATAAGAATAGAAAACAAGACAAATACCCCAAAGAACAGTACGTTAAGACGATAAGGAATGTGATTCTTACGTTTTGGCTGCCCCATCGAACTCTCCCCAATCTTGTGAAAATCGATTTACAAAATAATCAAAAACAGCAAAATCATCAGTTATCAATTCATCCTAATGGACTAGACCTAGATGCGTCCATCGTAACACAAGAAAAGGAAATACACACCGTTCTTAATAAAACAGAAACGAAGAAAGTCGAATATCATTTTGAGTATCGATAAATACGAACAAACAAGAAAAGTGATCTACTTGTTCGTTTCCACGAACAAGCAAAGTGACTTTGTGATGATGTTAGACGTTGTCACCCTTCCTCAACATGGATTGCTTAGCAAGTGAAGCCATAGAACCCGCTTAATATCATTTTAAGTATCACCGTTTCTTCTTTTCATCGCGACCTCGTAACTTGTCTACTTAATGAATGATAAGATGTGTTGATTTACAAGTTCTGGTTGTTCTAGATGTACCCAATGCGTTGCCCCACCGATAAACACTCCTTCTCCATTTCTTAGAAGTGTTTGACTTTCCTTTGCAAGTTTCGTTGATAGAAAATGGTCGCCGACTCCCCAGATCATTTTCGTCGGTACGGTCACCTCTACATCAAGGTCCATCGATTTAATGCTTTGTGGCATTCCACGATACCAGTTCAACATGGCTGTCATTGCACCTGGTTGACGCCAACTTGCTTCATACAATTCAAGGTCCGCCTCTGTAAACGTACCCGGATTACTCGACATTTTAAGGGCCTCACTCATATACGAAAAATCACCGGCTTCTAGAAACCGTTCTGGAATTTCAGGCAATTGAAAGAAAGCCATATAGGAGCTACGTATCCATTGCATCGGTGAGGTGAGTAGCACTTTCGGGAAGACCGCCGGATGAGGAATATTGATGGTAATTAAACGTTTGATTAACTCCGGATGAGTCGTTGCAAGGTGCCAAGCAACAGCACCTCCCCAGTCATGACCCATTACGGTTACCTTGCCTTTCCCTATGCTCTCAATTAAACCAACAAGATCGTCTCGTAGTTCATCGAGTTGATAGGCTCTGCGTCCAATCGGTTTATCACTTTGGTTATACCCTCTTTGGTCTGGGATAATGACGTGATACCCCGCTTTCGCTAACGGTTCAATCTGCTTTCTCCAGCCATACCAAAATTCAGGAAACCCATGCAATAAAATAATCGGTTCACCTTCTAGGTCTCCAGCACTTGCCACATTCAATGTAATCTCATTTACTGTGATTGACTGAAACTGAATGTTCATTATGATTCCCCTTTCGGTTCATTTGGTACACACCAATGAAACTAAAGATGACACCGGCTCCCCCACAAACAATGAGTAATTGCCAATTCGGTAACCAATTTACACCTGACGATGAAACGACCCAAAAAGACATTGCCGAAAACAACGTTAGCGCAATTCCAGAAACCAGCGTTCGCAATGATTCATACTGATTCATTGCGTTATAAAGCCACACGGTAACGAACATGAGATAAGGCAGTATACTTAAAACTTGTACGATTAGAACGATAAGGCACTCACCCTCTCCATTTGAAACGCCTTTTGTCTATATTATTACACAAATTCCAAATATAAGGAGTTGTTTTTCGAGTCAATCAAGAAAATCTCGCTCGAATCTTTTGCGCTTCTTCTGCTGTAATTGCTAAACGTTTATTACCCATTCTGCCGGTCATTGAATCCGCAGCAAACAACGAGTTCCAGATCGCTTCTTCTGTAGCGCTCGCGGTCGCATCAAAAATTCCATTCATGATTGCATCGTTGTCTCGAAGAAAAGAATAGTTATCCACTTGTTCGGATTGATCGTGTGCCGTTCGGTGAGCTGTCGAAAAAGCAATTGCAATGTCACCGCTGCCGTGATGTGCCGTCGATCCAGTTCGTGCAAGTCCAAATGCGGTTCGCTTCGCAATTCGATGTAACTGCCTTTCATTTACTCGTAAATCCGTTGCAACGATCATCATGATTGAACCCGGAGGCTCTTGTTGATCTAAAGATTGCGAAAAGTTTGAGACAACAAGCACACCTAACGTACCATCCCCAACCTTTCTAGAACTTGTTCCAACCCCACCTTTGTAACCCATACAACTCATGCCCGTTCCTGCTCCGACACACCCTTCAGCTACTTCAGCACTTGCGTTATAAATCGCTTCTTTCGCATGATGAGAGCGTATGTGCATTCCTCTTATATCATTTAAATAGCCGTCATTACATTCTCCAACCACGACATTTACGGTTCCTGTTGACGTTCCAATCTCTTCGTTACGTTCTAATAACCATTGAATCGTCCCTTCGGTTACGGCTGGCACACTAAATGTATTCGTTAGCATAATTGGACTTTCTAACGTACCAAGTTCTTGTAATTGGACGAGTCCCGTCGTTTTTCCGAAGCCATTGATGACCGCAGAGCTCGCTAGAACTTTATGTTTAAAAAGATTATCTTGATGAGGCAAAACCGCTGTTACCCCTGTTCGGATTGCCGTTCCTTCTACTAAGGTTACATGACCAACAGTTACACCTGGCACGTCTGTAATAGAGTTTTTCGAACCCTTTGGCATTGAACCAAACTGCAAATAATGACTTGCACGTTTTTGCATGATTTTTCATCTCCATTTCTACATCATCGACATACGTTATCTTAGGAGGGATACGATGTCATTAATTGAACAGTTACCACTCAGTGTCTCGTCACATCATATTGTACAGCCTCGAGTGGATGTCTACTACCCAACAATTCGGGAACATAAAAACAAAAAAGCTGAAACGAGAATTAATCAAACGATCAAACAAACGGTGTGGCGTATGATGAAAGATCAAGGGTACGGCCAAAAAGAAACCGAGCTAACAGGAACGTATGACATTAAAACGAATCAACACACATCTTAAGCTTAACTCTTTCGATTTATCAATTTTCTGGTGGCGCACACGGAACAACGCTTGAGAAGGGCTTAACGTTTAACACAGAAACCGGGCAACTTCTTTCATTTAAAGATCTTTTTTTTAACAACCAATGATCACCGAACGATCATAAATGAACAGATCAAAAGTCAACTCGACGAGCGCCATTTAACGAGTGATTTACTCGTCCCCTTTTCAGGAGTGAATGACGACACAAATTTCTACATCGCTGATCAAACACTTGTCGTCTTCTTTAATCAGTATGAATTATTACCGTACGTGTACGGGATTACCTACTTCCCGATTCCACTGTACTTGTTCCCTGACGTTTCATTGCCTTAAATTGAAAAAAAGTGAGTCGCAATGAACAATTGCTGACTCACTTTACATTAGAAAGAATAATATAATCGTTAAAATGACGAGTATGATTGGAACAATAATTAAATAGTGGAGCGATAACAGATTAAAGCTACTTTCACTGCTATACTTCTCCGAACCAGGATTCTTAGCGATCGCTAACGTCCAAACAATTCCAATCGTTGTCCCGATTAAGAGCAACAAGAACAAACCTAAGTTCATATAATCCTCCTGAGTCATTAAAGGTCATTCCATGTAAGTTTAACATAGTTGTGTCCTCTTTCATTTGTAAACGACTGGTACATCGTTAGTTTCGGGAAATGTTAATAAGGTAGGAGGCAATTTCCCTCTCTTTCTCTTCATTTCGCAGCTGTTCATTCTCAATTGCTTCAATCTGTTTTTTTTAGTTGAAGCACGTGTGACGGATAGAAAATTAAAGGCTCTCCGTGTAAATCACACCCTCGTATGATCACATGAACGTGTGAATCATTAGATTCACAATGAACCATTGCAATCCAGTCGAAATCTATCCTCAATTGACGTTCCAACCTCCACATCGCTGCTTGAATGACTTGTTTAAAATCGAGTTCACGGAAACTAAAAGAAATATGTAACCGAAACGCTGGTTCAATTGCCGAAGTTTGTCTATCAATTTTTTTGAACGAAAGCGCGTCGATCTGTTAACGACTTCCCAAAAAAGCGCTGATGCGGCTCTTTTTGCTCGATATAATTCAAATGATTGGCGATTGCGGTTATTGGTGGTGTGAGCCCATTTCTGAAATACGACAACTGTACTTTTGCCATCTACATCCACTCCTTATCCAATAAAAAAAGGAGCCCGCCACTGGGACATAATTGTCCTTGGTGGCAGGCTCCTCCTAAAAAATCTCCGTATTTGATTAACTTCAGTGTATCATTTAGTCGTTACTTTTCAAGTAGTAATTCGGTTTATGCTCTAAATTGTGAACCGTCTTGATGTAACGAACGGTTTTCGTTTTCGCACGCATAACGATTGAATCCGTTTCTACAAGACCGCCTCCGAGAAACTTCGCTTCATTAAGAAACGTTCCAGAAGTTACACCTGTTGCTGAGAAAATTGCATCGTCCCCCGCAACAAGATCATTCAACATCAGAATACGGTGTGGATCTTCAATCCCCATCTCTTTACAACGAGCTATTTCTCCATCGTTTTGTGGGACAAGGCGACCTTGCATATCTCCACCGAGGCACTTCAGTCCTGCAGCAGCAACAACTCCTTCTGGAGCTCCCCCAGTTCCTAAGAATAAGTCAACACCTGTTCCAGGAAGGGACGTTGCGATTGCCGCACTAATATCATTATCTGAGAAAAGCTTTACTCGTGCACCTTTCTCACGAATTCGGTCAATCGTATCTTGATGACGTTCACGTTCTAGAACCATAACTGTAACGTCTTCAATCGCTTTATTATTCGCTTTTGCTACAATTTCAATTGTCTTTTCAACAGGGTCATCAATGCTTACCTTACCCGCTGCGTTTGGACCTACTGCTAATTTCTCCATATACATATCTGGAGCGTGAAGTAAGTTGCCACGATCAGCAATTGCAAGAACTGTAATTGCGTTCGTATATCCTTTAGCAACAATTGTTGTACCTTCTATTGGATCGACCGCGATATCAACCTCAGGGCCATTACCTGTTCCTAGCTCTTCACCGATATAAAGCATCGGTGCTTCATCATTTCCCCTTCACCGATGACGACGCGACCTTTCATGTTCACGGAGTCAAAAATCTCTCTCATCGCATTAGTTGCAGCTCCATCAGCTTGATTCTTATCGCCTCTACCTAACCACTTTGCGGCTGCAAGTGCGGCACCTTCGGTTACTCTCGTTACTTCTAATGCAAGTTCTCTATCCATTTCATACCTCCGCATTTTCTTCAATCGATAGAATAAGTATATCACATTTTATATTTGTATAGCCTAATAATATTTTTACGAATACCACATAGGCCCTTTTTCGTTTTATCTTGTGATTGTCGTTACCGTTTTTATGACATTGCATAAGGTAACTGTAAGGAGGGCGAATGTCATGGTAACGGTAACGGGTAAAGAGTATTTACATCGAATATCAAAGCTAAAAACTGAAATATGGCTTGAGGGGTCACTGTTACAAGGCCCTGTAACAGAGCATCCCGCATTCAAAGCGGTACTTCAAAGCAAAGCGAAACTTTATGATCTTGTGCATGAGAAGCAATACGAAGACATCTTGAGTGCCAAAGATCATCAAAGCAATTTCTCATATGAACCGATGAAAACAAAAGAAGACTTAGAGAAACACCGACTCGCGACACAAGTATGGGCAAACCAGAATGCGGGGTTACTCGGCAGATCCCCGGAATACGGCAACACAATCATTACAACGTTGGCGAACGCAAAAGATTATTTTGCAATGGCGGGAAGTGAGTATGGTGAGCGGATTGAACGGATTCATAAAGAAGCACTCGAACATGATCTTACATTTACGCATACGTTTGTGAATCCAAAAGCAAGAAAACGATCGTCGTTCTTTTCTGAAGAAGAAGAACTGCCCATCGCTGCTAAAATTGTAGACGAAACTGACGAAGGAATCGTGATCGATGGTGCACGACTTCTCGCCACTCAAGGAGGAATTACCGATGAGGTTATCGTCTTGCCCGCAGGTTTTGAGAAAGACTCATTATTTGCTTTCTCCATTCCATCAGCCACACCAGGTCTAAAGTTTCTCGCCAGACCTTCCTACGCAAATGATTCCCTTTACGACGAACCGTATTCTTCTCAATTTGAAGAAGGCGATGCAATTGTCGTTTTCGATAACGTCCTTGTGCCATGGGATCGGGTGTTTCTTTACAAAAGTGAGCGTTTATCACAAGGCTTGTTCTTTGAAACAGGTCTAGAACCTGCACTGTTGTTCCACGCATCAAACAGGCAAATTGTTAAAACGGAATGGCTCATCGGTATCGCTGAGGAGATGGTTGAAACGCTTAAGATCAGCCAGTTTCAACACATTCAACAAAAGCTTGCGGAAATGATTACAGCACTAGAAGCGATGCGCGCGTTTGTGTATTCTTCTGAAGCGCAAGCAGGGGTCAATGAGTACGGCATGATGGTACCATTTGCACCACCACTTAAAGCGGCCGTGTCTTATTACCAAACGACGTACCCACGACTTGTCGAGATCATTCAATTAATCGGAGCGAGTAATTTCATTGCCGCACCGAACGAAAAAGACTTTCAATCTCCAATTGCTCCGTTGCTCGAACGCTTTATCGGTGGTTATGACACCTCAGCAAAAGAAAAAGTCCAATTGTTACGACTTGCCAAAGATTTGACGATGGGTGATTTTGGTTCAAGGCAAACGCAATTCGAACGCTATTTCTATGGAGATCCTGTTCGATTATCAACAAACTTATACAATCATTACGACACTCGGCCGTACCGAGACCGTGTAAAAACATTTTTAGAAACACTTAGAAAGAATGACAATAGTCAAGCTCCAATTAACTAACATCGTATTACTCACTACGCTGAATTTGTTACTGAACAGCCGATTCTGATTCTGAACTTTTTACTGAGTCAGAATGGCGCGCTTACCGATAAACTCTGTTTGTAATAACCCCATCTGTATGATGTCGTGGTAACGCCCATCTCGGAAAATAGCTTCTCGGCTTCTTCCTTCTTGTTGGAAGCCAATGCGTTCATAAAGGCGGATCGCGCGTTCATTGAAAGCAAAAACGTTAAGTGAAATGCGATGAATATTCTGTTCTAAAAACGCGTATGTAAGCAGCACATTCACCGCTTCAAACCCATAACCACTTCCCCAATACTCTTTTTCACCGATGTCAATAATCATTTCTGCATTGCGATTTTTTTGTATCCATATGAATAAGTGATATGACACCAATTGGTGTGTTGGATTCCGTGTTGACGATCATATACGTTTTCGACTGGGGATGACCGACTAGCACTTGTTGGACAAACTGCTTCGTCTCTTCAAATGTAAAATCGTCTAAGGACAAGCTCGTCGTTTTCATCACTTGTTCATCTGTCCGCCATGCATGATAAATTTCTGCATCGTGGACTGTAAACTTCCTTAAGTGCAAACGTTCTGAATATAACATGTATAAGCTCCTCTCCTAATCAATCAAATGATTTACGAATCCGTTCGATTAAACGTTTCACCAGAGAAAAGCCATTTGAACATAAACTGTTCAAATGGCCTTCAATCTATTTCTTTTTCTTCTTGTTGTTTGAGCGGAAACCTTTATTGCGTGGGTTCTTTTGACCTTTACCACCCTTGCCTTTGGTTCCTCCGCTTTGACGGTTCTTTCCACGGTTTTCGCGTTTGTCGCCAGGTTTCTTACCTCGTTCACCTTGAATAACCTTTTGCTTTTGCGTGTCACGTCGCTTACGCTTTGGCATGCCAACAACTTCAAAATCAATGGTCGTTTCATCCAAGTTTACTTCGAGAACTTTCACTTCTACTTGGTCTCCAATGCGGAACATGTTCCCGCTGCGTTCACCAATGAGTGCGTACTGACGATCGTCATAATGGTAATAGTCATCGGTAAGGTGACTAACGTGAACCATTCCTTCAATCGTATTCTCTAAGCGAATAAACAGGCCGAAGTTGGCAGCGCCGCTAACAAAACCAGTGAACTCTTCACCTATCTTATCTTTCATATACTCTGCTTTCTTGAGGTCATCCACATCACGCTCTGCGTCGACCGCACGCCTCTCCATTTCAGAAGAATGGGATGTGATCTCAGGAAGCTTCCCTTGCCAGTAATCAGTCGTTTTCTTACCAGTTTGCCCATTCACTAAATACGTTCGAATCAAACGATGAACGATCAAGTCGGGATAACGGCGAATTGGAGAGGTGAAATGAGTATAGAAGTCAGCCGCCAGTCCGAAGTGGCCAACATTCGATGGGTCGTATTTCGCTTGTTGCATCGATCGCAAGAGAACCGTTGAAATAACCGTTTCTTCAGCTTCACCTTTTACAGAAGCTAAGATCTCTTGCAATGCACGTGGGTGAATGGCGTCACCACGTCCTTTTACGACATAACCGAAGCTCGTAATGAACTCAAGAAACTTTTGCAACTTATCGTCATCAGGGTCTTCGTGAATTCTGTAGACGAAAGGTAATTTCAACCAGTGAAAATGCTCTGCAACTGTTTCATTTGCACAAAGCATGAATTCTTCAATGAGTTTCTCACCAACAGAACGTTCTCGAATTTTCACATCCGTAGGTTTTCCTTGTTCATCCATGACGACTTGGGCTTCTTTAAAGTCAAAGTCGATCGCGCCACGATCAAAACGCTTCTTACGTAGGATCGCTGCTAATTTTTCCATTCGCTCAAAAAAATGGCACGAGCTTTTCATATTGCGCTCTCGTTTCTTCATTGCGATCCGCAAGGATTTCATTTACAGCTTGATACGTCATTCTTTCGGTCGTTCGAATCACACTCTCGAAAATCTCGTGATTTACCATGTCACCTGAAGGGCTAATTTCCATTTCACAAGAAAGTGTTAACCGATCAACTTTCGGATTCAATGAGCAAATACCGTTTGATAATCGGTGTGGGATCATCGGAATTACACGGTCAACGAGGTATGAGCTCGTCCCACGCTCTGCCGCTTCCACATCGATTGGTGAACCTTCCGTTACGTAATGGCTTACATCCGCAATGTGAACGCCTAATTTGTAATTGCCGTTTTCAAGTTCTTCAACATTCACTGCATCATCCAAATCTTTCGCGTCTGCGCCATCAATTGTTACGATCGTTTCGTCACGAAGATCTCGTCTACGTTCAATTTCTTCTGGTTTAATGTGATCTGCAGTATCTGCAGCTTGTTGTTGCACTTCATCAGAGAATTCACCTGGCAGTCCGTGCTTGTGAATAATCGCCAAGATATCTGTTCCAGGATCGTTTTTGTGCCCTAGAATGTGAACGACTTCTCCTTCAGCACCTTGACGACCTTCTGGATACTTCGTAATTTCAATGACGACTTTATGGCCTTCAGCAGCGCCGTGATTACGCCCTTCTGGAATAAAAACGTCACTCGACAAATGTTTATCATCCGGAATCACAAATCCGTATCGCTCGTAGTCTTCATACGTACCCACAACTCTCGTCATTCCGCGCTCTAGAATTCTCACGACCGTTCCTTCGGCGCGATCTCCTTGATTCCCGCCTTTACGTGACGATACTCGAACAAATACGATGTCCTTGTGCATGGCCCCTGCTAAATCACCAGGCGCTACATACACATCTTCTAGACCTTCATCTTCAGGAATAATAAACGCAAAGCCCTTTTGATGAGCTTGTACTCTCCCTTTAATTAAATTCATTTTGTCTGGAAGTCCGTAACGATTATTCCGTGTACGAATTAATTCTCCAGCCTCTTCAAGCGTATTTAACGTCTTCATTAATTCTTTATGGTTTTCTGCGTTATCTTCTAATTGTAATGCTTCTTGAAGCTCACTTACACTTAGTGGCTTCGTTGCTTCTTCTCTTATATAAGTTAGTATTTCGTCTCTCATACTAATCTCCTTTCTTATTGCTATCTAGCTTCAATTTCTTTTATAAATGATAGGATTCTTTCGTGAACACGCTCTTTATCTTTCCAAAGCGTAATAATATGCGGAGCATCCTCATAGAGCTCTTTGGTTTTAAGTTCGGCTTGTACTTCATCATAAATAACATCTGCATTCTCAGGTGGAACAAGTTCGTCTTTTCCTGCTTGAATAACGAGGGTTGGTTGTTTAATTTCATGCAAATGGTCTCTTACAGTAAAGATCAATTCATCAATTGAATGAAGTGTAGAAATCGGAAGTGTTTCAAACTCATCCATTTCGTCTTCAATCGTTTCTTCGTCCTTTTTTTCAAATTGTTTATATTGTCTTGCATACTGACGTACACCATCATATAAGCGGTCATTCATCCCTTGTTGCATAATTGGAGCACACATCGGAATAACCCCTCTTACATCAAAAGTATAACCGACTTTTAAACTGAGCAAACCGCCGAGGGAAAGCCCACAAACGATAATCTTCTCGTAACCAAGGTCCACAAGGTGTTGGTAGCCTTCCTCGACCGCTCCCCACCAATCCTGCCAAGACGTTTCCATTAGTTGTTCTGGTGGAACACCGTGACCAGGAAACATTGGCGCATGTGATGTATAACCATGCTTTTGTAAAAATCGACCGAGCATTCTTACATCACTTGATGAGCCGGTAAATCCGTGTAATAAGAGAACCGCGTGATCGTTCTCTCCCTCAAAGGTAAACGGTTGCGCTGGTTTAATTTTCATGGTGAAACTACCCTTTCAAAAAAAATGCTCAACATCTCGAATGACTAGTTCTTGTTCAACATCATGACATAGAAAATGATTCGAGTGTTCATACATCCTTAACGTTTTATTCTTAGAACCTATTTGTTCAAACAAATAAGTGGCACTCTTTTCAGGAACGAGAATATCCTTCATCCCTTGCCCAATCATCACAGGTGATGTAACACCTTCAACGAACGGCCGCATGAGTCGGATCGTCTTAATAAATTGATAAAAAGCCGTCATTGGTGTTTCCCTACGCTTATCATTTACAAGATCAAGCCAAGGTTCTCAGATCCTCGATAACTCGCTACTAAATCTTGAACCATCTGTGGTCTATTCACATAATAAGCCGCAGCATTTAAGAGAACGAGCTTCTTCACTGGGTACTTTGCTGCTAAGTAACAAGCGAGCATCCCTCCCATTGAAAAGCCGATCACATACAATTCATCCACGTGTTTTAGCATTTCTTTTGCGGCACGGTCAGCCGTATAAATCCATTTTGCCCCTTCTGCTTCGCCTATATCTTCCCCTACACCGTGACCTGGGAGTATTGGTGTGTAAACGAGCCACCCTTTCTTTCTTTGCAGGCGCTCTGTAAGGGGCTGCAACTCTTCTGGGGAACCAGTAAACCCGTGCAAACATAAACATCCGATCATACTGTAACCCCTCCGTTCAATGCTAACGCTCGTAGAATTCCCTAATTTAATGTAATTCAAACAAAAAAACAGCTGGGAGAATACGCTCCCTAGCTGCTTAAATGAAGTACGCTAATAATATCGTTAGCACGAAGAAAAGTACAGCCAGTATAACTGTCGCTTTTGAGAGAAAAGCCTCGATACCCCGTGCTTTTTGCTTACCCATCAATTGTTCTGCACCACCGGAAATCGCTCCGGATAATCCAGCACTACGCCCTGATTGTAATAAAACAACTGTGATTAAAGCGATCGCAGTTAAAATCAATAATACGATTAAAATGGTAGTCATCGTGTGCGCACCTCCCAAGTACGACAAAGGAAGCCGTCGGACTGCCCCTGTTTCACGTAATTATCCTTACTTTATCTTAGCACAAAAGGACAACATTAGGCAAACTGACCTTCTAGGCATAGAAAAGGGGCTGAACCGATTGGACAGCCCCTTTATAATTAGTCTAAGTTATAGAATGTTTCTTTGCCTGGGTAAACGCCACGTCCACCGAGTTGGTCGTGAATACGAAGCAACTGATTGTACTTCGCAACACGGTCTGTACGTGACGGTGCACCTGTTTTAATTTGGCCAGCATTTACGGCTACAGCGATATCCGCAATTGTAGCATCTTCTGTTTCACCTGAACGGTGAGAGATGACAGCTGTATAGCCTGCACGCTTCGCCATTTCAATTGCATCGAACGTCTCAGTCAGTGTACCGATTTGGTTCACTTTAATTAAGATCGAGTTGCCGACACCTTTCTCAATGCCTTCAGCAAGCTTTACTGTGTTTGTGACAAACAAATCATCACCGACGAGTTGCACGCGGTCACCGATGCGCTCAGTAAGCTTCTTCCATCCGTCCCAATCGTTTTCATCAAGTCCATCTTCAATAGAAACAATCGGGTATTTGTTAACGAGGTTCTCGTAGAAGTCGATCATTTCATCAACAGTCTTAACGACCCCTTCGCCTTTTAAGTTGTACTTACCGTCTTCATACATTTCTGAAGCTGCAGCATCCATCGCAAGGACAACATCTTCTCCTGGCTTGTATCCAGCGCGCTCAATAGCTTCCATAATTGTACTTAGCGCTTCTTCGTTTGAATCAAGATCCGGTGCGAAACCACCTTCATCACCGACGGCTGTATTCAAGCCTTTTTCTTGAAGTACTTTCTTCAATGTATGGAAGATTTCTGTTCCGATCATCATCGCAGAACGGAAATCGTCTGCACCAACCGGCATAACCATAAATTCTTGCAAATCAACAGAGTTGTCCGCATGCTCGCCACCGTTTAAGATGTTCATCATTGGAACTGGTAACGTTTTTGCGTTGATCCCGCCAAGGTATTCGTAAAGCTCAACACCTTGCTCTTGCGCTGCAGCATAAGCACAAGCGATTGAAACACCAAGAATAGCATTGGCTCCCAAATTGCCTTTGTTCGTCGTTCCATCTAGTTCAATCATTAGCTGGTCAATGCCAATTTGATCACTTACATCGACGCCAACAAGTTGTGGTGCAATCGTTTCATTCACATTTTCAACGGCTTTAAGAACACCTTTACCCATGTAACGAGTACCACCGTCACGAAGCTCAACAGCCTCATGCTCTCCTGTGGAAGCTCCACTTGGTACGAGGGCACGTCCTAAAATACCATCTTCTGTTACGACTTCAACCTCAACTGTAGGGTTCCCTCTTGAATCCAATACTTCACGTGCCAATACATCTGCAATCATTGTCATGGCTTAACCAATCTCCTTTATCGCTTTAATAGGCTCTTGCCTGTCATTTCTTTCGGTTGCTTAATGTCCATCAGTTCTAACATCGTAGGTGCTAAATCTGCAAGAATACCGTCTTCACGAAGGGTGTACGAATCATTCGTAACAATGACCGGAACTGGATTTGTCGTATGCGCTGTCATCGCTTCTCCAGAAGTTGTCACTACTTCATCTGCATTCCCATGGTCAGCCGTCACAATTAGTGTACCACCTTTTGCGTGAATGGCGTCAGCGATTTTCCCTAATCCTTCATCTACCGTTTCAATTGCCTTAATTGTTGGTTCTAGTAGTCCTGAATGTCCAACCATGTCAGGGTTGGCGTAGTTCAACACAATGGCATCGTGTTGGTCGTTTTCGATTGTTTTAAGGAGAGCATCTGTCACTTCAGGAGCGCTCATCTCTGGCTTTAAGTCATACGTCGCAACTTTTGGAGAGTCAATTAAAATCCGCTCTTCTAAAGGAAAGACATTATTTTGACCACCGTTTAAGAAGAACGTGACGTGAGGGTATTTCTCCGTTTCTGCAATACGAAGTTGCGAGAACCCTGCTTCACTAATCGTCTCACCCAGTGTATTCACTGGCCTCGTTGGCGGAAAAGCAATCTCTCCTACAACATCGTCATGATACTTCGTCATCGTCGCGTAGAAGATTTCTGGGTGTTTGCCCCCACGTTCGAATTCTTTAAAGCTCGGATCAGTCATTACTTTAGAAATCTGAATCGCACGGTCAGGTCTAAAGTTGTAACTAATGATCGCATCTCCCGATTGAATCGGCTTCGCACCTGGCAATACCGTAGGTTCAACGAATTCATCGAACGTCCCTGCTTCATATGACTGATCAATCAAGGCAAGTGGGTCTTCTGCGACATTTCCTTCATTATGAACGAGCACACGGTAAGACTTCTCAATTCGTTCCCAACGGTTATCCCGATCCATTGCATAATACCGACCATGAAGCGTACTTAGTATCCCTATACCTAATTCCTCAAGCTTCTCTTGTAACGCTTTAAGGTAGATTTTAGCACTTTTCTGACCTACGTCACGCCCATCGAGAAAACCGTGAATGAAGACGTTTTTTTACGTCATTCTCCTTAGCCATCTCGAGTAGTGCAAATAGGTGTTCAATATGACTATGAACACCGCCATCAGAGAGAAGCCCATAAATGTGCAAATTAGATTTTTTCGCTTTGACGTGATCAATTGCCTCTTGGAAAACCGCGTTCTCAAAAAAAATGTTCCCGCTGCAATACCTTTATTAATGAGCGATAAGTTTTGATGAATCACTCGTCCAGCACCGATGTTCATGTGACCAACTTCAGAATTTCCCATCTGACCAGCTGGAAGACCAACATCCTCACCTGCAGCTATTAACGTCGCATGAGGGTACTCCTTCCACAATCGATCAAAATTAGGGGTATTTGCCTTCGCAACTGCATTGCCTTCAACTTCATCTCGAAGAGCAAACCCGTCTAAAATGATAAGAGCAACTGGCGGTTGCTTTCTCATCGTACTGTCTCCTCAATCAATGCAAGGTACGAATCAACATCTACGCTCGCACCACCAACGAGGGCACCGTCGATGTTGTCTTGAGCCATGTAGCTCGCGATATTCTCTGGCTTCACACTGCTCCGTATTGAATTCGAATTGCATTTGCCGTCTCCGGTCCGTACGTGTCAAAAAGAAACTCGCGAATCGTTTTGCACATCGCTTCTGCATCTTCTGGCGTTGAAGATTTTCCAGTTCCGATTGCCCATACCGGTTCATACGCAACAACAACCTCAGCAGCTCGTGCAGATTCAATCCCCGCTAATGCTTGTTCTAATTGCGCCTTTACAACAGTATCAGCGCTTCCTGATTCTCGGTCTTCAAGCAATTCTCCAACACAAAGAATCGGTGTAATTCCGTGATTGAGGGCTGTTTTGACTTTGGCATTCACACGCTCATCTGTATCGTTGAACATTTCTCTACGTTCAGAATGACCAATAATCGCAAGCTTCACACCAATGGAAGTGAGTGCCGCGGCACTAATCTCACCAGTAAACGCACCCTTTTCTTCCTCATGAAGATTTTGAGCACCGATTTGTAAATCTGTGCCGACCGCTTTTTCCTTCATTCCTTTTAAGGAAATCGCTTGAGCACAAAGTGCATACTCAACTTTGTCAGATGAAGGCAATTTCTCTGTCACTTGTGTCACGAAATGAAGAGCATCTTCATCCGTTACGTTCATTTTCCAATTTCCTGCAATAAATGGTTTTCTCATTGATTATCACCCTTTATTTATCTTGAAGTGCTGTCACACCGGGGAGGTCTTTTCCTTCCATAAACTCAAGGGAAGCTCCTCCACCCGTAGAAATATGGCTCATTTGATCCGCGTAGTTAAACTTCTCAACTGCTGCAGCTGAGTCGCCACCGCCAATTACAGAATACGTATCGCTCTCTGCCATCGCTTCTGCAACACCTTTTGTTCCATCAGCAAACGGGTCCATTTCAAATACACCCATCGGACCGTTCCAAACGGTAAGTTTTGCATCTTTTACAGCTGCCTTGAACTGTTCAATCGTTTTCGGTCCAATATCAAGCGCTTGCCAATCATCTGGAATCGCATCGACCGTTACAATTTCAGTATTTGCATCATCACTGAATGCGTCTGCTACTTTCACATCAACAGGAAGTAACAATTGAACGCCGTTATCCTTTACCTTTTGCATGAACGTTTTTGCCATGTCAATTTTGTCGTGTTCAAGAAGTGACTTGCCGACGCTATATCCTTGTGCACGAATAAACGTATAAGCTAAACCTCCACCTAAAATCAACGTATCAACTTTATCTAATAAGTGATCAATAACACCGATTTTATCTTTCACTTTCGCACCACCGATGATTGCAACAAACGGGCGGTTCGGATTTTCTAGTGCTTTTCCGAGTACATCCAGTTCCTTTTCAAGGAGAAGTCCTGCAGCTGACGGTAAATGATGTGCAATGCCTTCTGTAGAAGCGTGAGCACGGTGAGCAGCACCAAACGCGTCATTAACATAGACGTCCGCAAGCTTAGCCAGTTGCTCAGCAAGTGCAGCGTCGTTTTTCTCTTCGCCTGCTTCAAATCGCAAATTCTCAAGTAATAAAATTCCTTGTTCTTGCAACTGATCAACAGCTTTTGTTACATCATCGCCAACGACATTGTCTGCTTTATGTACCGTTGTACCAAGCAGTTGTTCTAAACGCTTAGCGACCGGGTCTAATCGCAATTTCTCAACGACTTCGCCTTTTGGACGTCCGAGATGACTTGCCAAGATCACTTTCGCACCTTTTTGTTGTAAAAGTTGAATTGTAGGGATTGCTGCGCGAATGCGCGTATCATCAGTGACGGTTTCACCGTCGAGGGGTACGTTAAAATCAACACGGCAGAATACCGTTTGACCTGCTAGATCTACATCGTGGATTGTTCGTTTATTCATGGAAAAGGTCCTCCTTAACGCATTTATACGTTAATTTTCATAAGAAAGAAGGGAGCGAACGCGTACGTCTCTCCCTTTTCCTTTTTCATATCTTATTATAACCCAACTCTAGCCATATGAGCGACTAAGTCGACAACACGATTTGAATATCCGTATTCGTTATCATACCATGAGATAACTTTTACCATGTTTCCTTCCATAACCATCGTCGATTTCGCATCGATCGTAGAAGAAAGCGTACTACCGTTATAGTCGCTAGAGACAAGCTCTTCTTCGCTATAACCGAGAATACCTTTCATTTCTCCTTCAGAAAGCTCTTTTAGCTTCGCGTTTACTTGCTCATCCGTGACATCTTGATTAAGTTCAACAACGAAGTCAACGAGTGATACATTCGGTGTTGGCACACGCATTGCAGCTCCATTAAGCTTACCTTCAAGTTCAGGAAGCACGAGCGCTACAGCTTTTGCAGCTCCAGTAGACGTTGGAATAATGTTCTCCGCAGCAGCACGCGCACGACGATAATCTTTGTGAGGAAGATCAAGAATTTGTTGGTCGTTCGTGTACGAGTGTACTGTGTTCATAATTCCACGGCGAATTCCAAACTCATCGTGTAATGCCTTTGCTAATGGCGCAAGACAGTTTGTCGTACAAGATGCGTTAGAAACAACCGTATGCTCTTCTGGGTTGTACGTCTCATGGTTTACTCCCATTACGAACGTTGCGTCTACATCTTTACCAGGTGCTGAAATAATGACGCGTTTTGCTCCACCTTCGATGTGCTTGCTTGCATCTTCTTTAGAAGCAAAACGACCTGTCGCTTCGACTACGACGTCAACGCCATATTGATCCCAACCGATTTGTGCTGGATCGCGCTCAGAAGAAATCGCAATCTTCTTCCCACCAATAAGAAGGTTGTCGCCGTCTACTTCAATTTCTGAAGGGAACGTTCCATGTACAGTATCATATTTCAAGAGGTGTGCTAACATCTCTGCGTCTGTAAGGTCATTGATTGCTACTACTTCTACCTCTGGGTTGTTTAAAGATGCACGATACACCAAGCGTCCAATTCGTCCAAAACCGTTAATACCAATCTTCGTTGTCATTTATAAATCCTCCTCTAGAGTATCTAAAACAGCTTTCGCTGCTGCTTCGTCTGTAATCAATAAATCACTCGGTCGATGCGTCATATAGGATGCAATCGCTTTAGCTTTAGAAGCACCACCTGCAACCGTAATGACCATTTGTTCTTCATTCAAATCCGAGAGCTGTAATCCAATCGTTCGTTCTTTATGAACGATCTTCCCGTGATGATCGAAGTAATACCCAAACGCTTCAGATTGAGCGCTTTTCGTTTTTAAACCTTTAAGGTGTTCTTCCGTTGATCCTCTTCGTGTCGCCATTGATAATGCATCACCAACACTATGAATGACCATACGAGGGTGACGGATTAGCTGTAGTAGTTCTCGTATACCCGGTTCTTCAATCAATGAATCATAGGCTGTTTCACTTAATTGATCTGGTACGTGAAGCAATCGATAGTTCGCTTCTGCTTGTTTCGCTAAATCAGCGCTAATCGTATTTGCTTGCAATTCCACGTCTTCGCCAAGTCCCCCACGGGCAGGAACAAATGTGACATTGCTAAGCCTGGCATGAGGATACACAGCAGCGGCCAAAGCGGCCAGCGTTGTTCCACCTGCAACTGCAACAACGTCTCCTTCACCAAGTGTTTGAATCATTTCGTCCACACATGCGCGACTCATCTCTTTTTTTCACCCAGTCTTGTTCATCACTATTTCCTGGAGCGACGATGACTCGCTTCACATGAAGCGCGCGTTCAAGTTTCGCCTGCAAAGATGTTCGACCGTAAGCACTTGAATCGAAGATTCTAATGCCTCGAGCAAATTCTTTCCATCTTCAGTAAGGCGCATACCTTGCGTCTCAATTAAAAGCAACTGTTCATTTTTAAACAGTTCAACTTCCCTTCTCAACACGCGTTCCGAAATGTCCATTTCTTGTGCCAATGCTCTTCGACCAACCGGTTCACTCACACGAATGTAACGTAAAAGATGATACCTCCTTATAAGGTTATCCATCAGATCTGGCTGCAGTTTCTGCTGCCATTTTAGTAATGTTTCATCCATGATCTACTCAGCTCATCTTTCCGGGAACGAAAAAGTCCCGCATTGACTTTTCTGTTCCCACTAACTTAATTATCATTATAAATTAAGATTGTCGTTTTTGCAATTGATTCATCATTACTTTGACAGATAGAGTAATTAACGCTATGATTACTCTATCAGATAGAATACACAGAAAGGACCGTGCGTTGTGGTACGAAGTGACTTGTTACGAGGACACCTAGATAGCATTATTTTGACACTCATCCTCGAAAAAGATCGTTACGGTTATGAAATTTCTAAAGAGATTAGCTTGAGAACAAATGAACGATTCATGATTAAAGAAGCAACCCTCTACGCTGCCTTTCAACGGTTAGAACGAAAAGAGTTGATTCATTCTTACTTTGGTACTGAGTCACACGGCGGGAAACGCAAGTATTATGCCATTACGATTCTTGGGAAAGCATACTTACAAGAATTGAAACATGAATGGCTCGAAATGAAAGAAATTGTAGATGTATTTTTGGAGGGAAACAAATGAAAGACATACGTGCGCATGTCGAACATCTTTTTCGTGATATCCCTAACAGCGAAGAAAAAGAAGCAATGCTTCATGACCTTTGCTGGAACTTGGAAGAAAAGGTACGCGACTTAATGGAGACGGGTAAGTCAGAAGAAGATGCGATTAATAAAGCCATTGTGGAATTTGGAGATGCCGAAGAATTAAAAGCCGAATTACGTGAATCATACCCGACCAATCCATCACTTACAAAAAGAAAAAAAGCGAAATTGAATTTGCACTTTTCCCTATGGGGAAGCTCGCTTGTAATCTTGCTATTTCTTTTTATCAACTTTTACTACACACCAGACACGATTTGGTTCATCTACCCGACGTTCGCCATTCTTTGGTGGCCACTAGCGATGACGTTCGTTTACAAACGCACGGAGGACAAGTAACGTGAGCCGACGATCCGAATTGGCTGCAGTACTACTCGCAACATCAATCATCGCTATCGTCTTTATCACGCTTGATCTATTGCTAAATCCTAACGTGAGTTGGTCTATTTATGTGAGTTTGTTTTTATTACTCTGGCCTTTCTCTTTGCTGCCACATCCGGTTTACAGTACGATCGGAGCGATATGGATTATAGGGTTAATGACTGCAATAAATGTCATTGAGACACCCGAATACTTATGGGCTCTCTATATTCTTCCACTCATTTGGTGGCCCCTATCCGCTTGGTTCCCTCATCAATTTAAAACAAAACCGTTTGCATGGATTAGCTTTTTAATCTTGGGCGGCTATTATGTAATGCTAAATTTTGTTTACGATGACCGTTTTCCTTGGAGCATCTTTCTACTCTTCGCATTACTATGGTGGCCCTTCACGAGACAATGGAGCGATCGCCCCATTTGTTATTCTTATCTCATGGCAACAACGACGAGTATCTTTTTTGTTGTGGTGAACCTCATTACAACTCCCCATGAAATCTGGCAGTCTACCCGATTTTTGCTGTGCTTTGGTGGCCGCTTGCAATGACTTTCTTTTATAGGCGAAACAAAGAAACGCACCCGTAAAGGGTGCGTTTCTTTAGTGATTGTATGAATTCTTACGTTACAAGACCTGCATGATCATCGTATTCATCACGCATTTCACCGACAATTTCAGTAAGAATGTCATCCATCGTTGCAAGTCCAATCATCTTACCTTGAGAATCCGTCACGACGACAATGTGCGTTCGAGCTTTCTTCATCTTCAAGAACACTTCTTGAATCGCCATTGAAGTTTTCACATGTGGAATCTCATGAAGGAATTGTTCAATCCCACCGTTACGACCTGCTGCAATGCTCGTTAGCATTTCTTTTGTATTCAAGAAACCGAGTAGCTTGTCATTCTCATTATCCATAACTGGATAACGTGTGTATCCATGATCTTCAATGGTTTGAAGAATTTCGTCGATCTTCATTCCGACCTTTAACGTGATCATTCGTTCTTTTGGAACCATAATTTCATTCATCGTTCGTCCATCAAATGAAAAGAAGTTCTCTAAATAAGCAAGTTCTGTTTGATTGATTTGACCACTTTTATAACTGTCTGAAACGATTAACCTTAATTCTTCTTCGCTATACGCTGTTTCATGTCCAGCTGGCTTCACACCAAACCATCCGAGAATCTGCCTTGCTGAACCATTTAGAATGCGAATAAAAGGTCCCATAATGACACCGAACCAATACAGTGGTGGCGCAAGTAATAACGTCATTTTCTCAGGGAATTGAATCGCTAATGTCTTAGGCGCGAGCTCTCCAATAACTACATGGAGAAACGTTACTAAAGCGAGTGCGATTGCATAAGAAAGAACAGTCGCCATCGCATCAGAAACACTATAATAATCAAACACGGGACGAAGCATTCTCTGAACCGTAGGTTCACCGAGCGCACCTAACACTAAAGCTGTAATGGTAATTCCTAACTGACAGGCCGACAAGTAATAATCAAGGTTATGAGCAACCTTTTTTTGCTAGGATCGCTTTTTTTATTACCTTCTGCAATGAGTTGGTCAATTCTTGACATGCGGACTTTAAGAATGGCGAACTCGCCACCTACAAAAACACCAGTTAAGAGAATAAACAAAGCTACGAAAAATAAATTAACGAGAATAAATAGATCCAATTATTCCCTCTCAATAGGAGAGGGACTCACCTCCACAGTTTTTAGTATGCTTTTTGTTAAAGTTATGTCACTGATGCGTGCTGTTTGAATTTCACTTTTTTTTATCTGGTGATGATCGGCTTCAACTACAGACCATCGGTGTTCATCCATTTTCACTTCGACTTTTTGGACCGATTCGTCATTTTCTTGGGTCATGTACTGAATCCATCCACCAATGGTGTCGATATGCTCTCGGTTATCAAATTCCAGTCCGAACTGCTCTTCTAGATCATCAAGTAAGACACGACCGTTGATGAAGTAAACGTCTTTTGCTACTTTTTCAATGTCGCTCTCTTCATCCTCATCAAACTCATCTCGTATTTCACCGACTAACTCCTCGATGACTTCTTCCATCGTAACGATTCCTGAAGTTCCGCCGTATTCATCAATAATAATCGCCATCTGAACTTTGTCTTGTTGCATCTTGACCATACAATCTTGGATGCTCGTCGGTTCTAGAATAAACGGGAGGTCGCGCATGTACAGTTTAATGTCTATATCTCTTCCCGCAACGATGTCTTGTAGCATTTTTTTTGCATTTACAACACCGATAATCTTATCCTTATCACCATCATCAACCACTGGGTATCTCGTAAAATTGTGTTCATCAAAAATGGCGATGAGCTCTGCATTCGTCATGCCTTCTTGAATAGTCACAATTTCAGTTCGCGGGACCATAATATCTTTTGCAACGTGTTCATCAAACGAGAATACATTCTCCATATATTGAAGCTCTTCTTTATCAATAGTTCCGCCTTGGTAGCTTTGCGTCATAATAATTTTTAATTCTTCTTCCGTATACGCTTGGTCGTGTCCGATTGGTTTGACACCAAACGTTCGAAGCAACAAACGTGAAGCACCATTAAGTGTGACGATAAAAGGAAACATCACTTTACCGAACCAGTACAGAGAGCCTGACAACATTAACGTCATCTTCTCAGAAAACTGAATAGCTAACGTTTTCGGTGCCATTTCACCAATGACAACGTGTAAATACGTTACAAGAAGAAACGCAACCGCGTAAGAAATGACCGATGACATTGAAGGTGATACATTAAAATAATCAAACACCGGATACATAAGACTGCTGACAGCTGGCTTTCCTAATGCTCCAAGTCCTAATGCTGTCACCGTAATTCCAAGCTGACAAGCGGATAAATAATAATCTAGATTTTGAGTTATTTTTTTTGGCGACAACTGCCTTTTTATTGCCTTCTGCAATTAATTGTTCAATTCTTGAACTTCGAATCTTTACAACTGCAAATTCCGAAGCCACAAAGAACGCAGTTAAGGCCAAGAAAACCACAATTAGAATAAGATTAATTATTGTACTTAAATCCAATTATTTCCCTCAGTAAGAGGGATTCACCTCCGTGTATTTTGAAAAGACATTTATTTTAGAATTATTTGTTTTGTCATTCTTTTTGAACAGAAATACTTTTACATTCATCATCTATTTTACTTCTTTTCGCGTGTTTCTATTCAAACCGGTAAGTCGCTTATACGTTCATTTAAGTTCGATCGGTTCGGAATTCTTCGAGAGGCACACGCAATCGCTCCAACAAAATGAAAATCTCAAACTCACTCCATTTGTAAGCTCTAACACCTTCCCAAAGTCAATCACCCCGATCTTTCATATCATTATCATTCGTTTTAAAAACACTAACTATTAATCGTATTCTATGCTGCTTGAACCCCCTACTTGCTGAGGGTTAAGAAGATTATATCAAAATCGCGCTAAACGTAAAGAGTAAAAATTAGCATCACACAATTAATTTACAGAAATTTAATAAAACAAACTTTTTTTTGTTCACAATTTACTCTTACTGCCTTCATGCGTCGGCAATTATAAGGCAAAACAAAAACAGCACAACCGCTGAGGCCACGCCCACTGAAGCGAAGCCACAAAAGCCATTTTTTAAGAAGGTTATTTCTATCGACAAATATGAGCTAAATAGTGACGAACGTACGTCTCAATTTCCGTTTGGCTAAAGCCTCTTAACTTTGAAATTGCATTTAAAATAAGTCCATCCGTATAAATCTCTAATTTTTTTATTTCTAAATCTAGGTCTAACCCTTCTTTCAAACAATCTCCTTTCTGCAATTGAACAAAGACTGTTTCTAGAAATTCACGGTAAATCGTTGTAAACCGCTGATATAGTTCTTTATTCTCCTCTTGCTCCATCACTGCAAATTGAATCCAGATTGCATTTTCCATTCGCTGCTCTTGATCGCCTACTTGTATGTATTGAACAATCATCTGAACTGCATAGTCAAATGCAGACGTCCCTTTCGGTTCAACTTCGTCCATCCGTTGCTTTGTCCGTTGAAATAAGGTTTCCATTGTATACCGATATAAATCACTTTGCTTTGGAAAATAGTATTGAATGGAACCGAGCGACAGCCCGACTTCTTTAGCAATATCTCGAAGTGTCGTTGCCTCAGCCCCCTTTTGTTCAATGAGTTTCATAGCCGCTTTTGCTATGATTTGCTTTCTTTTTTGATGGTCCACTCGTTTTGGCATGCTGCATCCAACTTCTTGCCTTTTCATAAATTATTACGTTATACTTTTATTAAGTCAATTGACTTAATAAAAGGGAGGTTATTGCTTATGTTTAACGATCTCTCACACTACTTCTTCATTTTCATCGCTAGTCTGATTCCGTTTATGGAAGTCATGATTGCGATCCCAACAGGCATTGTTCTTTTTAACTTACACCCCGTCACGACAACTTTCGTTGCGACTGTCGGAAATATTATGAGCATTGTTGTTTTTGTTTTTTTGGGGAACAGCATTCGTAAATTCTCTCGGAGACTTAAGCGACGCTCTACAAGAATCAAAAAAACAACCAAATCCTAAATTCGAACATTTTTATACGAAATATGGTGTAGCAGGTCTCTCGCTCTTAGGTACCTTCCTTCTTAGCAGTCAATTGACCGCTACAGCTATTGTCTCGTTTGAAGACTCTAAAGGCAAGGCAACCTTATGGGTTAGTATTGCTGTCGTCATCCTTGCCATTGTAATGATGCTTTTATCAATCTTTGCTGCCGAGTGGCTAAGCAATCTCTTAAACTTATGACTTCACTAGTCTTCAGGGTTCATTGTGCGATGACGCTTTACTCGTCGCCATTGAAATAGAAGGTCACCGAAAGAAACAATGACAATAAACCAAAAAATCTCATGATAAGGTGTTATCCCAAGTTCAGACTCTCCACCTAATGCAGTTAATGCAAACACCATAACAACGAGGTACGTGGTGAGAAACAACTGCGTTTTAAAACGATAAAGTGGGTCCCGCGAATCAATCGCTTTCGTTATAAACATGACAATATAAATCACAATAATAATCACGAATAAGAACGAAACCGGAAGAGCACCGATTACCGGGAATTCTGGAAAAAAATCACTAATCAGTAAAACCGTAAAAGCTAAAACTAACAAACTATGTAGAGCGATATTTTTCATGGTCATAATCCTTTCCAATTGAAAAGGTCGGTGTAAAAAAACACCGACCTTTAAGCGAAACGTTTTCTTTTAGAAGATGCAGGAATCTTTAATTCATCTCGATACTTTGCGACTGCACGACGAGAAACTTTAATCCCTTGTTCACTTTGAAATCGATCGGTAATCTTCTGATCGGATAAAGGTTTGCATTTATCTTCTTCCTCAATCCACTCACGAATCGACTGCTTTAGTACGGTCGCAGAAGTATCTTCCCCAACTGCACGCTGCAAACCTTTACTAAAGAAGGCTTTTAGCTCAAAGCATCCCCGCGGGGTTTGGATGTACTTCGACGTCGTCGTTCTTGAAACTGTTGACTCGTGTACACCTGCCATCTCTGCAATATGCCTCAGCGTCATCGGTCGCAAATTACCCGTATCAAAAAATTGCTGTTGATAGTCAACAATGGCTTCTGTTACAAGACGAACGGTTTGCTGTCTTTGATCGATGCTTTTTAACAGCCAAACAAGCTGTTTGTACTTTTGGTGGGCATAGTCGAAAGCTTCCTTGTTTTCGGTATTCTTTTGTTCTAATAAATTCCGATACTGTCGTTCAATCGAATTCTCGGTAGCGATTCATCATTTAATTGCACCCGCCATTGGTCGTCTTCACGCACGACATACACATCTGGGGTGATAAAACGTGGCTGTTCGCCACCCATTCCTTGTGTTGGCCAAGGGTTAAATTGCTGAATGTAATCGTGAACGTCTTGCAATTCTTTCATCGTCACTTGTAATTCTTCACTCAACGCTTTCCATTTCTTCTCTGCAAACGGTTGCAAATAAAATTCTACAATGGTTTCTGCAAGTTCAAACTCCTCAGGATGTTCACGCATTTGAATCAATAGTGACTCTGCTAAGCTTCTTGCACCGACTCCGATTGGCTCCATCCCTTGTAAATGAAAGAGCGCTTTATGAAATTGTGACTCAGTCATACTACCTTCATTCACTGCTTTATCAACATCAACTTGTAAATAGCCTTGTTCATTTAAGTTATAAATTAAATAAGTAATATGGTCATGAGTCGCTTTATCACTATTCAAATGTTGCAACTGTTCAAACAGAATGGTTGTCAAGTCCGTACGACTTTCTTTAATTTGTTCTAAGAACGATTCTGCACCGTTTTCTACTCCAGACTCATCACGATCTCTCCAAAGTACAGGAGCATCTGGTATAAATGGCGTTTCTTCAGACTCCAATACCTCAAGCAGCGGGTTCTCAAGGGCTTGATCCTCAATGTATTCCGATAATTCTAATGATGAGTACTGCAACAGTGAGATCGCCTGGCGCAATTGCTGCGTCATGACTAGCTTCATCGTCTGTTGTTGGAACAGGCCCATCTCCAGATTCATTACAATCTCCCCCTATAAGAATTGCCTATCGTAAATCATGTCTTCAAATTATGTCTAAAAGTTGAACTTTTTCTATATTATACGTTACATCACAAAATCATGCTAGATGGGTTTGAATAATTTGCAGATCGGAAATCATATAATGAGAGTATGCGTTTGATTTGACCTTTATTGACCTAAGAGGTAAGATAAATGCAGAACATATGAGGAGGTACGACAATGAACTTAATCCCAACAGTTATTGAACAAACAAATCGCGGTGAACGTGCCTATGACATTTATTCCCGCTTATTGAAAGACCGCATTATTATGCTAGGGTCTGGAATCGATGACAACGTAGCCAACTCCATCGTTGCACAGATGCTATTCTTACAAGCTGAAGACCCAGATAAAGATATCTCTCTTTATATTAACAGCCCAGGCGGATCCATTACAGCAGGTATGGCAATTTATGATACGATGCAATACATTACTCCGAAAGTATCGACGATTTGCATCGGTATGGCAGCATCAATGGGAGCGTTCCTTCTCGCTGCTGGAGAAGAAGGTCAGCGTTTCGCACTTCCGAACAGTGAGATTATGATTCACCAACCACTCGGCGGAACGCAAGGTCAAGCATCTGACATCGAGATTCACGCTCGTCGTATTATCGAAATGCGTGGCAAGCTAAACCAAATTCTTTCTGAAAGAACCGGTCAGCCACTTGAAGTGATTGAACGCGACACAGATCGTGATAACTTTATGACAGCTGAAGCTGCCAAAACGTACGGTCTTGTTGATCAAATCTTTGAGAAAAACGGTCAACCTGGAAAATAAACAAAGGGAACGATTTAACGGAGAAGATGAGCGAGTCTCATTTCCTCCGTTTTTATTTTGCCTTCGTTAACAAGGGAATTGGTAAATTCCTATGCCGTACGGTCCATTCCCAACAGGAATTGTAACGATTACTTCACATGTATTAAGGTCAATGACGGAAACGGTATTGTCTAAGTTGTTACTCACATAAGCGAGTCGATCAATGGCATTGATTGCAATTGCTCTTGGGAATCCCCCAACGTCAATATAATCAATAATTGTGTTTGTATCACCATCAATAACAGCAACTGTACCGTTATTTAATGCGGTGTATACCGTATTCGTCGCCACATCAACAGCGGTTCTGTACGGTGTAACATTCCCCGTCGTTATCGTTGCAATGACTTGACTTGTCGTCAAATCGATTACCGGTACATCTCGACTGCCATGATTTGATACGTACGCTCGTCTCGTCGTTAGGTCAATTGTAATTTGGTTTGGATTTTGTCCTACGGGTATTTGGCCGATAATTGTTGAACCGTCAATAACGTAAACAAAATTACCAAATGAATTTGTTACATACACGTAGCCTGTGACCGAATCTCGTGCAATATCATAAGGATTACTTGCACTTGCATTGGTATTAATAAACCCAACTTGTTCAAAGGTGTTTGCATCTAACAAACGAATTCCTGAAGAAACCGTTATATAAATAATGTCTTGTACAGGGTCATAAACAAGGTTGGTTGCAATATCCGCTCCAAAGGCTACTCGAATCGTTTGTACAACTTCATCTGTTTCGACGTCAATCACTTCCAATAAACCTTCAAAACTATCAATCACGTACAATTGACGTTTGTCTTGATTGACATACGCAGAGAATGGGTTGCCCGACAATGGGATCGTTCTAATCACTTCACCGGTAGCCACGTCTAACACAGTTATTGAACGATCCCTTCCATCTGCAACGTAGATCTTTCCACAAATATCAGGCTCTGGTGGAATCGTTGGTGTTGGCACCGGTGGGACGTTACCAGGACCATTGATGAGGTTATTGTTAATGACAATTCGTTGGTGACAATGATCTTTTTTTCGATCTCGACATGTTAAACCTCCTCTCATTATTATCAGCATATGTATGAATGTATAAGTTGCATGGTTATTCGATGTCTTGACCCACCCATTTTCATACAGCGCAATGTAATCTAGACTCCACTGTGTTGTTCGTCATTCATTTCATCTTCAAGCACAAAAGATACATATCTTTTTCGATGATGTTGTGAAATGAGTGTGCTAGGCTCCTTTACTTCATGAAAACAAAAACCCCTCGATTTTAGACCTAACTATCTTTTAGTTACTAAGTCACAAATCCATCTTTTTATGGAGGTCGAAATCACTGTATTCAATTACTTGGGGAGGCTTTTTGTTTCGTATATAGAAATAGTCGTTCAATAGAAGATTAAAGGGGGGTTATTCGTACTTACATTACAAGCTTTAATTGCAAAAAGGAGGACAAGATGACTAAATTCAAAACTTTCGCACTTTCTAGTATTTTCTTTTTATTAGCGTCTTCAGCATTACCTCAAGGAGCTAATGCTCAACAAGCAGAGGACTTTATGCAGGCACAAATCTTCGGGACCATGACTTTTCTTCTTCTTCCAATAAGACGGTTATTGTAGAGTTAGAAGAGTACTCTGAACTAGAAGCAAAGCAACGAGGGGTACGTCAGTCACGCTCTGTACTTACTGATGAACGAAGTAACGTCATCGAGAACATTGAACTGAACGTAAGCTCAGTCGATGTGATTCAAGAGTATGGATACGTTTTTTTCAGGCTTTTCTATTGAACTACCTGAAAATGAAATTCCACAACTACTTACTATTGACGGAATAAAAGCGGTTTACCCTGACGTTGAATATGAAACAGGGACGGTCGGTGAGGAAATTCCGATTACAGAAGAGGAATTTAGTCCGCATATGCTCGATAGCGGTCCATTCATCGGGAATGAAGACGCATTTGACCTCGGGTTCACTGGGGATGGTGTAACTGTCGCTGTAATTGATACAGGTGTTGATTACACACACCCTGACCTTGCAAGCTCCTTTGGTTCTTACAAAGGCTATGACTTTGTTGATAACGACGAAGACCCACAAGAAACACCTCCAGGAGACCCTCGAGGTAATCAAACGAACCACGGTACGCACGTAGCAGGTACAGTCGCAGGTAACGGACTCGTAACGGGCATTGCTCCTGATGCAGATCTTTTAGCATACCGTGTATTAGGTCCTGGTGGTTCTGGTACGACAGCAAACGTTATTGCAGGGATTGAACGAGCGGTTCTTGATGGCGCAGATATTATGAACTTATCTCTCGGGAACACCTTGAATGACCCTGACTTCGCAACGAGCATCGCCTTAGATCAAGCAATGGCTGACGGTGTTGTTGCAGTCACTTCTAACGGAAATTCAGGCCCTAACAACTGGACAGTTGGATCACCAGGAACGTCACGAGATGCAATTTCTGTCGGTGCAACTCAACTTCCTTTCCCAGAATACTCCGCAGCTTTATCGAGCGGAAGTGCAAGCTTTGATTCCGCAGAGGTGATGGGATTCCCGAGTGAGTTAGAACTCCTTCGTTTAAATGACGGAGACTTTGAAGTCGTTGATGTAGGAATTGGTGCTCCAGAAGACTTTGAGGACGTTGATGTTGAAGGCAAAATTGCGCTAATGGTTCGTGGTGACCTGCCATTCGTTGAGAAAGCGGATAACGCTGAAGCAGCAGGTGCCACTGGAGCAATTATTTTCAATAATGTTGCCGGGGAACAACCTGACGTACCAGGTCTTTCTGTTCCAACGATTAAGCTTTCACTAGAAGATGGTCAACAACTTCAATCTCAAATCACTCAAGGAAACAATACCGTTTCTTTTGACCTTGATTTTGAACGTGAAGTAGGCGAAACTGTCGCTGATTTCTCTTCAAGAGGCCCGGTTATGAACACTTGGATGATTAAACCAGATGTTTCAGCACCTGGTGTAGCGATCGTGAGTACTGTTCCAACACACGATTCTTCAAACCCACATGGGTATTCATCAATGCAAGGAACGAGCATGGCTTCACCGCATGTTGCCGGTGCTGCTGCACTCCTTCTCGAAGCTGATCCAAATGCATCTGTTGATCATGTACGCTCTGCACTTATGAACACAGCTGAATCACTTTATGATGCAGACGGAAATGCTTATCCATTTAACACACAAGGAACAGGTAGCATTCGTCTCGTTGAAGCATTAACCGTTGATTCAACTGTTTCACCAGGTAGCCACTCATTCGGTATTTTCACAGAAGAAGACGGCATCCAAACGAAGCGCAGTTCATTTACGATCAATAACGTTTCTGATCAACGCCAAGCCTATGGCTTTGATATTGAATTCCACGGCAATCCAAGTGGAATTACTGCGATGTCAAGCAGCGATATCGCCCTTCAACCAGGAGATTCTGGCGAAGTACGCCTTAACATTCAGGTAAATCCTGATCTACTTGAACAAGATTACTATGAAGGTACGATTACCGTACAGAGTTTAACTGATACGATTGAAGTACCGACAATTCTTTTCGTCGGAGAGCCTGATTATCCACGTATTACGAGTCTTAATGTGCTTGAGACTGACGAAATTAATGAGTTCGATGTAGTCGCGAATGTTCCTCGAGGAGCTGAGGAACTCGGATTTTGGGTCTATGATGCTCAAACAGGTGAGTATTTAGTCTTGCAAATACGTATTCCGACGTAACTGGTGGTACGTTTGAAACGAACTACGACGCTACACTTAACGGCAACCCACTTGATGAAGGTGAGTACGTCATGATTGGCTATGCGACGTACCTCGAACAAACGAACACTGCACAAAGTGATGTGTTTGAAGTTCTGGCTCAAGACGAAGAAGCAACAGAACCTGCTCCAGAACCCGAACCTGAAAACCCACCACTGTGTGAACACGAAGCTTGGTCTAGTTCAAACATTTACACTGGTGGAGATCGCGTTGAACACAACGGCAATTTCTATGAAGCAAAATGGTGGACGCAAGGTGAGAACCCTGAACAATCTGGACAATGGGATGTTTGGAAAATCGCCTCTGATTGTACAGAACCTGAATTAGAAGACGGATACCCAGTCTGGACTCAAAGTGAAGTCTACGTCGGTGGCGATCGCGTCATGCATGACGGTCAACTATTCGAAGCAAAATGGTGGACGCAAGGAAACAACCCGAACGACTCAGGCGAATGGGACGTTTGGAAAGCTGTACAAGACTAACTCCGATACTCCCTTCAACGTACACGTCTACGTTGAAGGGAGTTTTTGATGACTCAATATGATTGTTGTGCGAGCTTCTACCGCGAACACTTACAGTATTTAACTTCGACCATCGAAGGCATAAAAAAAATGGCGTAGCCCTTAAGGAGCTACGCCGTTTTCTATTCTGTAACAAACGTTTCTAATGCATCTAATGCTTCGTTTGCATCGTTCCCATCTGCTTTAATTGTAACACTTGTCCCTTTACGTATGGCTAGACTCATGACGCCCATAATGCTTTTGGCGTTCACTTCTTGTCCGTTTTTCTCTAGAAATACGTTCGAGCCGAATCGATTTGCTTCTTGTACAAACAACGCCGCGGGGCGTGCTTGTAAGCCCGTTTTTAAGGAAACAGTCACTTCGCGTTGGATCATTGCCAGTCTTCCTTTCTATAAACGTTATGTTTGCGGAATTTGGATCGGTTCATGATTGCGAATCTTCTCAGCGAGCTCATCGATTTTACGTAGGCGATGGTTAACTCCTGATTTACTTACCTTGCCACTCGGAACCATCTCTCCCAACTCTTTGAGGGTCACATCTTGGTGTTGTACCCGAAGTTCGGCGATTTCACGAATTTTGTGAGGCAAACGCTCTAATCCTACTTCACGATCTAACAACTGAATGTTTCAACTTGTCGTAGTGCTGCACCGACCGTTTTGTTGAGGTTCGCTGTCTCACAGTTCACTAGTCGATTTACTGAGTTTCGCATATCCTTCATAATTCGGACGTCTTCGAAGTAGAGCAACGCTTGATGAGCACCAATAATGTTAAGAAACTCAGTGATCTTCTCGCTTTCTTTGACATAGAGAATAAATCCCTTTTTACGTTCTAACACTTTCGCTTGCAACTCAAACTCTGCCATCAGTTGTTGCAACGCCCGGTTATGCTCTTCGTAAAGCGAGAATATCTCCAGATGATACGATGAAGTGTCAGGGTGATTGACCGATCCCCCGCAAGAAACGCGCCCCGTAAGTATGCACGTTTGCAACATGACTCATTAACGAGTTCTTTTGAGATCGTACGTGTGAACGTAAATCCATCGTTCATGATTTCTGTATCTGCCAATATCTCTTTCACTTGTTCATATAGGCGAACAATATAGACGTTGTTTTTCTTAAGTCTCATCTTTTTGCGAACAACTAGTTCCGCTTTCATATTGCGATAAGATCGCTTTAAGAGCGTATAAATCTTCTAGCAATCGCAGCATTCTCTGTAGAAATGTCTAAAGATAAGCGTCCATTGCTAAATGAAAGGGAGCCGTTCATTCTTATGAGCGCAGCCAACTCTGCCTTTTCACAGCAATGCTCTGAATCGATTTGCGTCAGTTCTTTCTTTGTCATTGCGGCAAAAGAAGACATAGGCGCTCACCACCTTTTTATATTGATAATATTACTTCGGAGATTTTTTTTGCATGATGACGGATGTGTTCGCCATCATCAATCAGAATAAAATCATCTCGAATGACTTGTAACTTAAGTTGAAGTAGTGCTTCTTCATCACACGATACTGCCTCTGCTTGCTCATCTAAATAACGCATAGCTACTTTTTTCGGAATCGGCGCATCGTTGACAATCACATAATCAAAGAGCGCTGTCCCGACGTGTTGATGAATCGCCGTTACATGTTCTGAAGCACTGTAACGTTCTGTTTCTCCAAACTGAGTCATCACATTACAAATGTACATTTTCTTTGCACTTGAACGTTTAATGGCTTCAGAGATTTCAGGGACGAGTAAATTGGGAAGGACACTTGTAAATAGACTACCTGGACCGATGACAATCTTGTCTGCTTCATGAATCGCTTTTAAAGTTTCGGGAAGTGCCTTTGGGTTTTTAGGCTCGATCCAAACATTTGCGATCGGCTTGTTGGCTTTCGGGATGTTGGATTCACCGTGAATTGTTGTACCATCAGTAAGCGTCGCAGAAAGCTCTAAACTGTCATTTGATGCAGGTAACACCTTCCCGCGAACATTCAGTACACGACTTAACTCGGTAATTCCTTGCGCAAAATCACCCGTAATCGATGTCATTCCTGCAAGTAGCAAATTGCCTAGTGAATGACCACTAAGTCCTTCGCCGTTTTTAAAGCGGTGTTGGAACAGCTGTTCAATTAAAGGCTCTACTTCCGCAAGCGCAACCAATACATTTCGTACGTCACCAGGTGGGGGCACGTTCAGTTCTTTTCGTAACCTCCCTGAACTTCCGCCATCATCAGCTACCGTTACGATCGCGGAGATTTCGACATCAAACGTTTTCAAACCTCTTAACAGTACTGCTAGGCCTGTGCCGCCTCCGATCACGACCACCTTTTGCGGGGCCACTATCGTTCTTCTCCCCCGACTTTACGATCGCGGTGACTTCTGTGCACGTTGTATTCTTGTTCGTATAGGTTCGCAAAATGTTCCACTAACGTTACAGATCGATGTTGTCCACCTGTACAACCAATGGCAACAATAAGCTGCGTTTTACCTTCTTGTTTGTATAACGGGAGCATGAACGTAAGTAAATCTTGAAGTTTTGTAATAAAGTTCTTCGTATCGTCCCATTTCAATACATAGTCAGATACGTCTTTATCAAGGCCTGTCATTGGACGAAGTCGATCAATGTAATGCGGGTTCGGTAAGAAGCGTACGTCAAACACTAAATCTGCATCAATCGGTACACCGTGTTTAAATCCAAAACTCATAAAATGAACGGTAAAAGGCTGTTCTTCCGGTGATGAAAATAAACGATTAATTTCTTCACGAAGTTGCTTTGGCTTTAAGTTCGTAGTATCAATTCTGTGTCTTGCCCGACCTTTGATTTCTTCGAGAATCTTACGTTCCTTTTCGATTCCTTCAAGCAATGAACCGTCCGGCGCTAGAGGATGGGAACGCCTCGTCTCTTTATAACGGGAAACGAGCTTCTCATTGTCTGCATCAAGAAAAAGAATATGCGTGTGTAAATTTGCCGTATCTCCAAGCAAGCTCACAGCTGAAAATACTTGTTCAAAAAAACTCTCGTCCACGTAAGTCCATGACGAGTGCCACTCGATTCATTGAACCTGCTTCAATGAGATCTAATAACTTAGGGATTAATGCTGGAGGTAAGTTATCGATACAAAAATAGCCTAAATCCTCTAGGCTTTGAACCGTTACTGTTTTGCCTGCACCTGACATGCCCGTAATGACGACAATTTGAATATCTTCCTTCACAAGATCTCCCCCTATACTGCCACGATCCTTTAACTCTCCCTCTAGTATACATGACAATAACCTTTATGCCCAAAAAAGGCGCAAGGCGATTTCGCCTTGCGCATCAACATATATAAAAGGGGGGTCAATTAACTAACCCCATCATAGCGCATGAGTGTTGCATCGTGATTACAAATCAGTTAAAAGCGAATAACGAAATTATAAAGATTGGGTAACGACCTAGGCGATTGGTCACGAACCTTTGCCAGCTTCCACTTGATTCAACAATTCTTCAACATAATGTTGTGCATTTTGAGCTGCTAAACTGCCATCTCCAGTCGCTGTAACGATTTGACGAAGGGACTTCTCACGAATGTCTCCTGCTGCGTAAATACCTGCCACAGCCGTCTCCATCTCTTCGTTCGTTTCGATGTAACCATCTTCGTTCGTAATCCCAAGATCTTTGACTGCATCATTGAGTGGGAGCATTCCGATGTAAATAAATACACCTTCCGTTTCGTGCTCATACTCTTCACCAGTTTCAACATCAGAAAGTGTCACGCTTTTCACTTTCCCATTTTCACCGTTTACTTCCTTAACAATCGTATTCCATTTAAAATCGATCTTGTCATTTACAAATGCACGTTGCTGCAAAATCTTTTGTGCTCTTAGCTGGTCACGACGATGAACGATTGTTACCTTATTAGCAAAACGCGTCAGGTAAACCGCTTCTTCAACTGCAGAGTCTCCCCCACCAACGACGATGATTTCACGCTCACGGAAGAACGCGCCATCACAAACGGCACAGTAAGACACACCACGACCACCAAGTTCTTTTTCACCAGGAATTCCTAATGCTTTGTACTCCGCACCTGTGGAAACAATCACTGCACGCGCTTTGTACGTCTTACTTCCAGCATGAATCGTCTTGTATTCTTTACCATCTTCGATGGATTTAATGTCTCCGTATGCGTATTCAGCACCGAATTTCTTTGCGTGATCAAACATTTTATTGGAAAGATCTGGACCTAGAATATGGTCATATCCTGGGTAGTTCTCCACGTCTTCAGTGTTTGCCATCTGTCCACCTGGAATTCCTCGTTCAATCATCAATGTCGACATTTCAGCTCTAGACGTGTAAACAGCCGCAGTCATCCCTGCAGGTCCAGCACCTATAATAATGACATCATAGATTTTTTCTATATCCCCTGTCATCCTGCCCACTCCTTTTTCAGTATTCTTTGCGATCTAGTATTTATTATCCTGATATGAGTATATGGGATCTTAGACCTTGTCGTCCATTGATCTGCTTAATCAAGACCGAACGCTAAATCTTGAACCGTTTCACACTGTACTTCTTCATTCGATAACGAACGTTCTTCCCAAGTTTGTAACAACAGTGCGGCCTTTTCATGTCCTGTACGCCTTGCCATCGACCAGAATTTTTTTTCGTTTTTGCATCGTGACCACAATGAAATGCTGCAACTCCGAATCGGTAGAAGAAAACACCTTTTTCTTGGTAAGAATGCTTATGCAAATATTGAAAAGCATGGAGTGCAGCCTCATATTCACCGAGTCGGCAAAGTGTGGCGGCTACTTTGTACATGTGATTTTTATCAATTGGCATCACATCGATTAATTTTTCTTTCCAATAATAAACTTCTTGGTCGTGTCCAGCGTGATCAAGAAGTAATGCAATTTGACATATTGCCGGAACATAAACTTCAACTTGTAAGAGTTCATCAAGAAAATGAATGGCTTCTTCCGTGCGCCCGAGAAGGTGTAATACGCGAGCAAGCTGACTGTAAGCCGCATAATAACTCGGGTTTTCAAAGATCAATTCTCGCAGTTGTTCTTCTGCTTTGAGATAGTTTTGATCTTTAATAAATTGGTTCACTTCTTCAAAACGTAAAATAAACTCATCCGACATTGGAGCATCTAACGATTCATCATCGGAAAACTCATCGCTACCGATGTCTTCAAGATTCAACAGTTGCAATAACTCATCTGTATCTTCGCGGAAGTCTCCATCAGGCATAAGGTTGATATATTTATTCGCAGCGTCTCTTGCGCGATCAAATAAGCCTAAATAGGCATAATTATTAGCGAGAAAGTAATAACAGTCATAGAGCTTGTAATCGATATGTTCAATCACATGTAGTAAAATTTCATTAGAGCGTTCATATTGCCCCATATCCGATAAAACGGCTGCCAGCTGACAATGAAAAACCCCTTCTAGGACGCAAGTCAATGGCACGTTGCAAATAGCGAATCGATCGTTGCCAATCCTTCTTTTGATATGCAACGACTCCTTGTTTAAAGAAGTATTCTGGATTCTGTATAAAAGGGACAACTTGACCCATTGAACAAACCCTCACTCTCGGCTTCACATAAAAAAATGTACTTTGTCAAGGAAGGCACCTTAAAACAAAGCATAACGTTTTGATTATACCATAGATAAGACGCTTTAAAAACCCTCTAAGCCTTTCCAAAAGTTTCTCTTTTGTGGCACTACATCATGAGTTTTTACGGTTTATTTTCCGTGATGCTACTTAAGTTTTTTTGTTACGACTAATTTAGGACGAGTCTAAAGGAGGATTGTTGTGAATAGAGGTCATTGGTATACAATCACAGCCGTTCTTCTAGGAGGCGGAACTGGAAGTGCAGTGCGTTACCTTGCGCTAGAACTGCCTATAAGCCTCACATTGCAACGATGATCGTTAATTTACTTGCAAGCTTTCTACTTGGCATACTTACCGCAACGAAATCACGATTTAAACAGCCGCTATTTGTCGGTCTTGGGGTAGGGTTTTGTGGAGGTTTATCGACCATGTCGACATTCGGTTACGATGTTGTACAAATCTTTCATAAAAGTGTGGCTTTCTTAACGATCTACTTGAGCGTTTCAATCATCGGTGGCATTACGCTTGCCTTTATTGGTTACATGATTGGAAAAAGAATAAACCGAGGTGATAATCATTGAACATTCTAGCCGTGACAATTGGCGGTGCTATCGGGAGTCTTTTGCGTTATTTGCTTGGGCTCACTTTAGCTAAAGCCTTCCAAAACGCGTGTATCCCTGTATCCATGATCGTCGTGAACGCTCTCGGTTCATTTGGCCTTGGTGCATTTATTGCGATTGAACAACTTGCATCAAACTCGTTCATCTATGCAACTATTGCCATCGGCTTTTTTGGCGGTTTTACAACGTTCTCTACGTTCAGTGTCGAAGCACTCGATTTATTCTCACAAAAACGATACGTTCACATGATTGTTTACGTATCGCTCTCGGTCTTGTTAAGCATCGGTTTTTTTTATACTCGGTTACGCGATTTTAGCTCTGGGATAACGTCTCTTGGAACGTTTCCCAATGCTCCTTGAACGACGTTTTCTGCTGCACGCATTTCCATTGCGCGCGTCGTTGCCAACGTTGCTGAACCGATATGCGGGGTCAGCGTAACATTGTCGAGTTGCAAAAATGGATGATCACTCGGCAAAGGCTCCGTTTCAAACACATCAAGTGCCGCTGAGAAGATGTCTTTATTCTTAAGCGCCTGAACGAGTGCTCCCTCATCAATAACAGGGCCTCTAGCACCGTTAATCAATACTGCTGTAGACTTCATGAGCGAAAGCTCGTTTGCCCCAATTAATTTTACAGTTTCATCTGTAAGCGGGACCATAAGAAGTACAAAATCGGCTGTTTTTAGCAACTCTTCAAGCTCTACATACGATGCATCATATTGTTCTTCAATCTTTGGTTTACGAGAACGGTTATGGTAAATGATGTCCATTTCAAACCCCAGCTTTGCACGACGGACAATCTTTTCTCCGATTCGTCCCATCCCTACAATGCCTAGCGTCTTATGGTGAACATCTTGACCGTAAAACGCACTGTCAGGCTCAATTGTCCACTTCCCATTTTTCACGTAATGATGAAGTTCGCCAATTCTCCTTGATGCTGATAGCAAGATTCCGAAGATCAAATCAGCAACTGTATCGTCGAGGACATAAGGAGTGTGAGTTCCGTAGATCCCATGTTTTGAAAGCACATCAACATCAAATTGATCATAGCCGACACTCACTGTACTAATGACTTTTAGTTGGTTCGCATCACGAACGATCTCATCTGTCACTTTCGTTGCTGTCAACATCGCCCCGTCAGCATGTTTTAATTCTTGTTTCAACACCGCTTCAGGCACTTTTTCATTTTCTTCGTTCCAAATTTTATAGTGACAATGCTTTGCAATATAGGCTTCTGTTTCTTTTTCAATTGGATGTCCGATATAGACGTAAGGTTTCATCGTCTCCTCCTTCGACTTAGGCGCTTGTTTGGTGAATGATTTGTTGAAGAACGGTGATGAACTGTTCTTTCTCTTCCACAAATGGTGAATGAGCACTTTCTTCAAAAACGTGAAACTCTTTATAAGGCGCCTCGATCAATTCGTAGAAGCGCTCTGCTTCCAATATGCTCGTTTGAAAGTCATGCCTTCCGTGCAAGATATAAACAGGCAACTCAAAGTTCGGAGTTAATCGCGCCAAATCAGCATGAACCATAAATTCGCCCACTTCTTTATACGTTTGAAAAGAACCAGGGATCACATTAAACTTCTGACGATCTGTATAATGTTTGCTCCGTAAGACATCAACAAAACCTTGCCACGTAGAATAACCAGATCGCTTCATACCACCACGATATTTATTTACGTAACTGAGCACTTGAACGAGCGGACGGCTCGTATGTAACTCTTGATCAAACACAACTTTATTCGCTCGCTTAAGCGCACGTTTATCTTCGCGGTATTGAGCATTTTGTTTCACAAAACGCACGGTATCTTTCGCCGATTCCAAATAGCGACCGATTTGACCGGTTCCGATGTAAGCGTAATAATGTTCAGGGTACTGATGCGCCACTAAACTGCCGACTATACTTCCCCATGAGTGACCGAATAGATAGATCTTTTCTTTTCGCCACTGCTGTTTTAAATGCAACGTCACGTGTACGCAATCTTGAACAAACCGTTCAGGAGAAAGCTCACCTTGTGTTGAACGATTGTAAGACATGCCTGCGCCGCGTTGATCCCAATAACAAACTGTTACATGTTGCAACCAATCTAGTTTCTCACGTGAGATCATCGGATATTCTGAATACCCAGGCCCCCCATGTAGAAACAAAACAATTGGATTGTCTTCATTCGTCCCTTCAATGATCATCCCATGTTCATGACCGTCAATTTCTAAGTACTGTTTGATCGTAAACATCTTCCTCATCCCCTTACAATCGACTTCGAGCAATGCAATACTGCGCCGCATAATACGTCGACATAATTAATATATGAGAACTTGATAATGGTTCAACGAACTTATTCCAAGCAAGAATGCTATCCGAGAGGATAAAAAAAAGAGCGCCAATAATAGCTAATCGATTTCTCGTTTTGATCGCGACAATCCCCATCAGTCCGATTACAATAATATAAAAGAATACAGGTAAAACCAGACCTTGCTCAGTCGTACCGATCAGCGTCGATCCAAAGACCACCCATCGATCCCATGTAAATCGCTATAGCAATAAACGGCCACTTCAACGTTGTATGTTTACGATATTTCCAAAAAGCTGGAATATAAAGCAAATGCCCTAGTAAAAAGATGACCAAACCTGCAAGAAACGAATACGCAATGGCAACGTCAGCGATTGCACAGACAATCAGACCATACATCACCAAGTTCCTTATACCACGTTCACGGATTTTCAAACCATATACAATGATCAACAACATCGGTATAACTTTAAAAACGACGATGATTGTGCTCTGTTCAAAAACATTAGGAATAATAAAGATGTAAAGAAGACCAGTAATCAGGATTAAAAGTGATAACAGGCGAGTGTTCATCACTCACTACTCCGTTTCATGAGAATATCTCTTTGTTGCTCCTCACCGAAATAAAAATAATGCTCATCAAATGCTGTGAAACCGAGACGTTCATACACTTGTTTAGCTCGTAAGTTTTTCTCCCAAACTCCTAACCAGACATACATTTTATTAAGCTCTTTCGCTCGCTGAAACGCAAATTCAAGTAGTGCTCGCCCTATTCCTTGGCCTTGGTTGGAAGACCGTATGTAGATTCGTTCAATCTCCAAGTAGTCCTCTCCAAACGGCTCTGATTGCGCAGCACCAACATTCAGCTTCAGAAGTGCCTGAAACTCATTACCTTCATCAATCACGTAAAATTCAGATTGTTCTTCTTGAAGCTCTAACTCTAGCTTTGAGTAAGCGAAGGCGCGTTCCAAATGACGTTCCAATTGAACTGGTTCATTTTGAGAAGCAAACGTCTCTACAAAAGTATCGATACTCACCGATCGTAACGCCTCTACATCAGATGGCTCACAACGACGCATTGCACTGATCCCTGTCATTTACATCCCCCTTCCATCGATCGTTATGTCGTTACCATTATCTTACTGAACAGCGTCTTTTTGTTCAATGAATTAATTCCTACACGAAAAAAAACTAAGTCGCTAATCTCACGATAGCAACTTAGTTTAATTCCCGGTCATCGTTCCTGCTTGAAAGGCTTCATCACGGAATTTCAGCGATGTTTCTTCCATGTAATTGCGTAAGGCGACCGCTCGTTCGTTGACATTACTACGAATCATCGAACCATTTAGATTAAACTCTTCTTCTAATTGGTCTGTCAATGCACGCAAACGCTCTTGTTCAAGTCTTGTTTCTTCAACCATCTCATCTTGCTGTTCACGTGATTCATCAATGTAAACCATTTGACGATCACGCTCATCCTCCATCCACTCTACTTGCCAATCACGCCATAACTGAATCGTTTCGATAGAAGCAATTTCTATTGTGCGCGTTAACTCTTCAACTGTGGTGACTGGAACGTAATTTCCGTTACCGGCAGTAGCAATGGCTTTTAGATATTCATCTGTCTCTTCTTCAACGTCAAACCCAATTACATTAATAATCGCATCCAACTCGCTCGCTACTTCCTCTGGAACACCATCACAATTGTCTTGATTGGCAGCGATTAAGTAAACGACATTTTTAACAGGCCTATCCTCATCATACGAAGGGAAAATATTTTCAACAGAATTTAGAGCGTGAGCAATTGGTGTTTCGTCATACGACTCGACATGTAGAGATTCTGCCTCTTTTTCGTTAAATAATAAGTCTGAATCCTCATCAACACTCGTCTCACAAGGTTCCTCAACTCGTCCAGAACCGAGTAATTTCAGTGAAACATTCGTATCATCCGGCATGTCCATTAAAAACTCATACAGCAACGGTTCAATTTCACTCGTTGTGAATGCTTCAATATGAGCATCAAAAATCACATGCACATTCATTTGCAGTGCATCTTCTCTTACTTGCGCGCTCGCTTCGACGATATCATCATACACGTCATCTAGTTGACCAAAATACTCGTGATATTCACGATAATCACTCGCAACCAAATCTAACATTTGGTAGTACAACTGCGATTCGGAGACGTCATTTCCAGCTTGCTCGCGTAATATCTTTAACGCTTTTTCTTCATCATTTGGCTCATTGTACAAACTTCCAGGTTCGGCCTGCATCCATTCACTCGGTGAATCTCCTTCAAAGCGTGAGAATTCTCCGAACTCATAGGTCGATTCAATTTGTTCCTCATGTTCTGGTTGTTCTTCTTCAACTGGTTCTTCCTCTTCCAACGTACATGCAGAAAGAAGTACTACGAACATGACTAGGAACCATTTGTTCGTTCGCACCCGATACATCTCTCCTGACCTTAAGAACTAATGCTCAAGTACGATTTTATACGAAAACCACATTAGTTTCCACTCTCTCCCAACTTTTGGTATAAATCATAGAAAAAGAGCCTGTGCGAAATTGCACAGGGTCTCTATTTATCGATAGTATTCACGTTTCTCTTCGTCATATTTTGCCACTTCAACAAAATCGAACTCATCAAGAATTTCTTGCGAAGGTTTTTTTGTTCAACAAACTAACGATCACAATCGCTAGACTTCCAAGTATAAATCCTGGAACGAGCTCATAAAGTTCAAAGATTCCACCTTCAATTAACGACCAGACAATCACTGTAACACCACCGGTTACAATTCCGGCAACAGCGCCCCAGCTCGTCATCCTCCGCCAGAACACACTAAACAACATAACAGGTCCAAACGCTGCACCAAATCCTGCCCAAGCATATTCAACGAGTTCTAACACCGTATTATCAGAATCTAACCCTAAGATCATTGCAATGACCGCAATGAGAATAACACCAAAACGACCGAGCCAAACGAGTTCTTTATCTGACGCTTTCGGTCGAATGAACCCTTTGTAGAAATCTTCTGCTAGCGCACTCGACGACACGAGTAATTGTGAGTCAACCGTACTCATAATCGCTGAAAGAATCGCTGCTAGTAAAAACCCTGCGACCCACGGATTAAAGAGAATTTGACTAAACATAATAAACACAGTTTCATGGTTATCAAGTGGTGTTCCTGCGCCAATCCCGTCAAAATATGCAATCCCCATAATCCCAACAAAAATCGCTCCAAATAATGAAATGACCATCCAAGTCATCCCAACTAACCTTGCGACTGGTACTTCTCGCTCAGAGCGGATTGCCATAAAACGGGTAATTATGTGAGGTTGACCGAAGTAGCCTAACCCCCAACCTAGTAAAGAAATAATTGCAATCAGTGACGTTCCAGCAAATGCATCTAAATATGTAGGATCAATAGAGGCAACCGACGCGACAGCACTGTCCCACGTCCCAATTTCATAAATGGCTACAATTGGTACAACGACTAAAGCAAGTAACATTAATGTCCCTTGAAAGAAGTCTGTATAACTAATCGCTAAAAATCCACCCAAAAACGTATACGATACGATTGCTAACGTACCTACAATGAGCGATAGCTGATAATCCCAACCAAATGTCCCTTCGAACAATATGGCTCCACCAACGAGACCTGACGACGTGTAGAACGTAAAGAATAGAAGAATAAAAAAATGCGGATACAACACGTAGCGTTCTAGACGTATCACGAAATCGTTTCTCCAAGAAGTCCGGTAGTGTAATCGCATCCCCTGATATATGTGTATAGCGACGTAAACGCTTCGCTAAAAACTGCCAGTTTAAGTATGCACCAATTGATAGACCAATCGGTAACCAAATCTCACTCAGACCATTTAAGTAAATTGTTCCTGGTAAAGCAATCAAGATCCAACTACTCATATCCGATGCCCCTGCACTAAGTGCGGCAACCCAACCATTTAAACTTCTCCCACCTAGTACATAATCAGACATACTCGATGTCAGTCGGTAAAAAACAACTCCACATATCGCCATACCAATGATGTACACAATAAAGGTAATCAGGGTAGGAATTTCAATACCACTCATTGAGACTCCCTCCTTCTAAAGCGAATGTAACTAATTGCAGATAAAAGAATGGTTAATGACATTGGAACGAAAAGCCAAAATGCGGTGACCGCAGGCAAACCAAAAATCTCCATACGCACACACCTCTCTTGATCTAGTAAATAAGATTTATATATTAGAAATTTAGCACAACTCTAACTATGACACAATGTTAACGTCGATGCTTAAAAAACGTGTGCACACATAAAAAAGACGACCTTTATGGTCGTCTATAAATTAAACAAACGTTTATTTAACTTATTGATGCCGCTCTCTGAGCGTCTCTAGCACGTCATCAACCGAGATGCCTTGTTCTTCTAGTAAGACGAGCCAATGGAATAGAAAGTCCGCACTTTCCCAACGCATTTCTTCTAGATCACGGTTTTTAGCTGCAATAATAATCTCCGATGCTTCCTCACCGATTTTCTTTAATATTTTATCGATGCCTTCATTAAAAAGATACGTCGTATACGCACCTTCAGGGCGTTCATGCTTTCGCGCTGCAATTGTCTTCTCTAAATCTCGGATGATCGAGAAAGAGTCGTTCGCTTGTGCAACATCCCCCTTAATAAGTGACGAAGTAAAACAACTGTAAGAACCTGTATGACAAGCAGGGCCATGAGGTTCAACGAGTACGACTAAACTGTCTGCGTCACAATCGTACTTTACGTCAGTTACGGTTTGGGTATTGCCAGATGTTGCACCTTTATGCCACAACTCTTCTCGACTTCGACTGTAAAACCACGTTTCTTTCGTCTCGATCGTCTTCTGAAGCGATTCTTTATTCATATAGGCAAGAGTTAGCACTTCTTTACTTCGAGCGTCTTGAACAACGGCAGGAATCAATCCATCGTCGTTAAATCGCAAAGAATCAATCTTCACCTGACCACCACTCCGTTCTCTTTTAACGTCTGTTTCACTTCTTCGACTGACGTTTCTTTGTAATGAAAAATTGATGCCGCAAGCGCTGCATCCGCACCAGCATCTTCAAACACCTCTACAAAGTCTTGTCGGTTCCCTGCCCCACCTGACGCAATGACAGGGACACCGACAACTTCATTAACCGTTCTCGTAAGCGGCAAATCAAAGCCGGTTTTCCGTCCATCTTGGTCCATGCTCGTAAGCAGAATCTCTCCTGCCCCTTGATGAACAGCCTCTTTTACCCAATCCGTAATTTCCCAATCGGTCGGCTTTCTTCCTCCGTGCGTATACACACGCCAAGATTCAAGCGACTCATCCCACTTCGCATCAACAGCGACCACGATGCATTGCGAGCCGAAAAAGTCTGCTCCTTCTCGAATGAGCGCAGGCCTTAGAACCGCTGCAGTGTTTAGGGAAACTTTGTCCGCACCTGCTCTCAAAATTGCCCGCATGTCATCAACACTGTTAATTCCCCCACCAACGGTAAACGGAATGGCGAGCGTTCCCGCAACTTCCTCTACAACGTCAATCATCGTTTTGCGCCCTTCGTGAGAGGCAGAAATATCGAGAAAAACGAGTTCATCTGCACCTTGATCATCGTAAAATGCGGCAAGTTCAACTGGATCACCTGCATCCCTTAAATCAACGAACTGGACGCCTTTTACGACCCGACCTTCTTTCACATCTAAACATGGAATTAATCGTTTTGTGAGCATCTTCGTTCCACCTCGTGAAGTAATGAAGGTAGTTCAATAACGTCTGTGTAGAGCGCCTTTCCGATAATGGCACCCGTTACACCGTACTTACGCAATTCAAGTAAACGATAAATATCCTCGTTTGAAGAAACACCACCAGACGTAATGATGTTCGCCCCACTTTTCTCAGCAAGTTCTTGGTTCGCTTCGACATTCGGTCCTTCCATCATGCCGTCTTTATGAATATCTGTGAAAATAAACGTTTCACAACCTGCTAGTTTCATTTCAGAGGCAAGCACTTCTACACGTGCCTCAGAAGCTTCTAACCAACCATTCACTGCAACATAACCATCTCTTGCATCCAAACCGATTACAATTCTCTTCCCGTATTTGGCGAGCATTTCCTTTGTGAACGCTGGTTCCGCTACGGCGATCGAGCCTAAGATGACACGATTGGCACCTGCGTCTAAATACTGCTTGATGTGTGCTTCTGTTCGAATCCCTCCGCCTACTTGCACTAGTAGGTTCGTCGATTCAATCACAGCCTTTATCGATTCAAAATTCACAGGCTCCTTTTGTTTCGCACCATCTAGATCAACGACGTGTACATAGCGGCTTCCTTCACTTTCGAATTGTTTTGCAACGTGCACTGGAGAGTCGTGATACACCGTTTCCTCATTGTAATCCCCTTGCTTTAAGCGAACACAATTGCCTCCACGAATGTCGATGGCTGGATAAATAGAAAATGTCGTCACTTTACTCTCTCCTTTCCGCTACATAACGAATGTAATTGTTCAGCATACTCATCCCGAGCGTACTGCTCTTTTCTGGGTGAAATTGGGTACCAAACACGTGGTGTTTGCCGACGACTGCCGGAACATCCCCGTCATAATCTGCCGTTGCCACAACTACATCACTCGTATTTGCATGCACAACGTAAGAATGTACGAAATAAACATGACCTGGTTCAGTTTCGTCTACGATTGGATGCTCTGGTTGCAAATAACGCAATTGATTCCACCCCATATGCGGCACTTATAGCGATTTCCGGCTCTCGTCTTACCTGTAAATCGCTTCACGTGACCTGAGAGAAACCCTAATCCTTCGGTATGGCCATGTTCCTCACTACTTTGGAATAATAGTTGCATACCAAGACAAATGCCAAGTAAGGGCTTTTCTTCTTCGACCCATTGCTTTAAGAACGAAGAAAGGCCACTCTCATTCAAAATCTCCATGGCATCTTTAAACGCTCCAACACCTGGTAAAATCAGACCGTCGCACGACTGCAGTTTCTCTTTGTTATCACTAACGATGTACGTTGCACCGAGTCGCTCCAATGCTTTAGAAACACTATGTAAATTACCCATGCCATAATCTACAATTCCAATCATTTTAGAGCATCCCTTTCGTTGAAGGAATTCCTTTTACCCGTGGATCAAGACTTACCGCTTCTCGCAACGCACGTCCAAGCGCCTTAAAAATTGCTTCGATAATATGATGAGTATTCCAGCCATAATGAACATTTACGTGAACGTTCATCCGCGCTTCAATTGCGAGCTTCGCAAGGAATTCTCGAACGAGTTCTGTATCAAATTGACCGACTTTTGCATGTGGCAACTCGACACGCCACTCTAAATGAGGACGATTACTTAAATCAATGACAACGTGCGCGAGCGCATCGTCCATCGGAACAAAAGCGTCACCATAACGTCTAATGCCCTCTTTATTACCGAGTGCTTCTTTTAACGCCACGCCTAAACAAATTCCGATATCCTCCGTTGAATGATGGTCATCTACCTCGGTATCACCGCTTGCTTTAACATCCAAGTCGAACTGTCCATGCTTTCGGAATAAGTCGAGCATGTGAGTTAGAAACGGCACTGGCGTCTCGAGGCTCCCATTCCCTTCTCCATCTAGATTCAACGATAATGAGATGGCTGTTTCTCCTGTGTTCCTCTCAACTCCACCTTTACGCGCTGTCATTAGACCTCTCCTTCTTTCGTACGAATCTCGACCGCTCTTGCGTGTGCTTCTAGGCCTTCTTCACGAGCAAATGACGCTATCAAAGGTCCATTTTGATCTAACGCTTGTTTACTATAAGAAATGATGCTCGATTTCTTCGTAAAATCACTCACGTTCAACGGACTAGAAAAACGCGCCGTGCCATTCGTTGGCAACACGTGGTTCGTTCCAGCGAAATAATCACCGACCGACTCCGCGCTATATTCACCTAAGAAAATTGCACCCGCATGCTTAATTTTCCCGAGGAGTAAGTACGGATCTTTCGTCATGACTTCCAGATGTTCAGGAGCTAGTTGATTGACGACTTCAACTGCCTCAGCCAACGTTTCTGCTACATAAACTGCACCATAACGTTCAATAGAACGACGTGCAATCGCCTCTCTTGGCAACTGCTGAAGTTGCCGTTCAACTTCATCTCGGATGTTTTCTGCCAATGAATTAGACGTCGTTACAGCGATTGCTGATGCTCGTTCATCGTGTTCTGCTTGAGAAAGAAGATCAGCAGCAACATAAGACGGATTCGCGGATTCATCGCATAAAACGACGATTTCACTGGGACCCGCAATCATATCAATATCAACGTGTCCAAAAACTTCCCGCTTCGCAGCAGCAACGAATACATTCCCTGGCCCAACAATCTTGTCTACAGCTTCTAACGTCTTTGTTCCATAAGCCAGTGCCGCTACTGCCTGCGCGCCACCTGCTTTGTAAATGTGTTTTACCCCTAGCTCATGTGCGGTTACGAGTACGGCAGGATGCAGTTTCCCTTCTGCATTTGGCGGCGAGACCATAACAATGCGTTCAACTTTGGCAACTTGAGCTGGGATCACATTCATGAGAATGGTAGATGGGTACACGGCCGTTCCTCCCGGAACATACACCCCGACCGAGTCAAGCGGTGTAATTTTTTTTGACCGAGAATCGTGCCATCGTCTTTTGTCATCATCCACGTTTGTTCCAGCTGACGTGCGTGGTACTCTCGAATGTTTTCAGCAGCTTGACGGATGGCACGTAGCACGTCTTTATTTACGTGTTCATAAGCCGCTTGCTTTTCTTCTTCGGTAACAAAAAAAGGAAGAGAGATCCGCACCATCGTACGTTTTCGTATAATGCGAAACGGCCTCATCACCACGTTGTTTCACGTCTGACAAAATTTCTTTCACGCTTGACTGAACATTTGAATCAATCATTTCCACACTGCGGCGTAGGCTTTTCAGTTCACCTTTTACGTGTTCAATTCTCACGACTCTCCCCCTCTACAATTTGAGATAAACGCTCAACAATTTCATCAATTCGCTGATCTTTCATGCGGTAGCTCACTGGATTTACAATCAACCGTGACGTTACTGCTTCAATCGTCTCAAGTTCTACGAGTCCGTTTTCTTTTAGAGTCTGTCCTGTCGAAACGATATCTACAATTCGATCTGCTAAGCCGATCAGTGGTGCAAGTTCGATCGATCCATTTAACGTGATCACTTCCACTTGCTCACCTTGTTCTTTGAAATATTGCGTCGCTACGTTCGGATACTTCGTGGCGACCTTTGGGGCTACTTGCTCTCGCCTTTCACCCGGCAACCCTGCAACGGCTAAATAACAAGCACTAATGTTTAAATCAAGCACTTCATAGACATCTCGTTGTTCTTCCATAAGAACATCTTTACCAGCAACACCAATGTCAGCAACACCGTGCTCAACATACGTTGCTACATCCATCGGTTTCGCTAAGAAAAACTTCATACCCGCTTCTGGCGCCTCGACAATCAGCTTCCGACCAAACGAAAAATCATCGGGCAGTGGGTAGTTTGCTTTTCTTAGCAGTGCTGCTGCTTCTTCAAAGATTCTTCCCTTTGGCATCGCAATGGTTATCCATTCATTCATGATGCACTGCCTCCGATTCGCTGAATGACGTGTGTGAATGTTGAGGTGTATGTGTCTAAGTCTTCAATGCCAGTAACATGCTGAATCACAACACATTTGCCTGACTCTCGTAGTTGCTTTGCTTCATCAACCGCTTCTTTTTGTCGCTCTTTACTAAATAAGATTAGCGTTCGTTCTTGGTTCAATGGGCGGTCAATATGATTCAATGCTTCCAATAAGCGATCCATTCGAATTCCAAAGCCAGTAGCGCTTGCTTGACGACCAAACTTCGGCACGAGCTCGTCATACCGACCCCCACTCGCAAGTGGAAAACCTAATTCCTTACCATAGCTTTCAAACACAACGCCTGTGTAGTAATCGATGTGTAGCACAACATTCAAATCAATGTTCATGTATGTACTAACACCGTAACTTTCGAGAACATTCCACACTTCTTGTACTTCTTGCAATGCACGCAGTGCATCAGAGCTCGAGACGAGCTCCTTTGCAGTCTCTAACATATCTGGACCACCACGCAATGAAAGCAGTTGCTCTAGTCGATTTTTATCTAGTGCGGAAATCGGCAACTTTCTGACATATCGCTTGAAACCAACGTAATTTTTTTCAAATAAGAACTGCTTAAGCGCATGAACATGATCCCCACTGCCGACAACTTCCGTGAACAACGCATTCATGAAACCGATATGTCCGAAAGCAAGGCGAAAGTGACGTAGTCCCGTCTTCTCAAAAGCGGAAATAAGCAACGCCATAATTTCTCCATCTGCGCTTACCGTCTGATCACCAATCAACTCAACACCATATTGCTCAAACTCCGCAGGTTTCCCCTCGTGTTCTTGTGTACGGTAAAGTGCTGTATTATAAGCAAGGCGTAACGGCAACGGTTCGTCTTTTAAGCTAGAACTCACGACTCTTGCAATCGGAGCTGTCATATCTGGCCTTAAAACGAGCGTTCTTCCTTGTCTGTCCATGAGCTTAAAAAGCTTCGCATCGTGAATGGCTGACGCGGCACCGACGGTGTCATAATACTCCAACGCAGGCGTATGTAAGGTTTGGTATCCCCATAAACGAACTTCTTCTGCAATTTGAGAAGTCACTTCTTCATTTCGATCATAAAGGAGCGGAAGAGTGTCTTTCATTCCAAGAGGCTTCTCAAACATAAAAGGGCTAGACATAACTCAATCCCCCAATTTTAACGTTTTTTACTTTAACTTGGTAGAGTGATAATGAATTAAAGATACTGATGAGTTTACACGCTCCACATTCATCCGTCAACCGATAATCGAATGTACTCGTTACCTGAGTCAGAATCATAAGAAAATTATACACGAAATTCAACCCCATAATAAAAAAAGAACGACACATATGTCGTTCTTTCCTGTCTATGCTGCAGCTTCTTCTTCGAGCGGCATGTTGTTTCGAATGAAAAACACAAAGATCGGTGCCAACATTCCAAGTGTAACAATCGTAAATACGAATAACACAACGTACTGATCTGAATATTTCTTGTAAAGATGGAAGGACGCATAGATTGTAAATCCGACTGAAGCTAACGAAATAGGTAGCGCCAAGAAACCAATAAGTGGCATAACTCCAGCGATGATACCGAGGAAAAAAATTCGCCGCTAACAAAGAAGCGAGAATCCAAGGAATCCCTTCTCGCATCCCACCTGTCAATCGACTCTGAACGAGAACACCGAGTAAATAATACTGTGCAATTGGAATAAACGCTAACCAAGAAAGTTCAATATTTTGATTTTCAGCCATGCGATACAACCCAAATGCCATAAAGAAATACATTACAATAGCAAAAAGGAACATAAAAACAATAAAAATACCCATAAATGCAAGAATAGCTAGAAAGAAACCATCTTCTGCTGCCAATTCGAACACCTCCTTATTCTATGTACGATGCAAGGGGCCAAAGGTTTCAAGAACGTTTGATCACTTGCATCGGATTGCCACCAACAAATGCGCCAGCAGGTACGTCTTTATGAACGAGTGTTGCTGCTGAAACGACAGCGCCGTCTCCAATCGTCACACCGGGCAAGATGAGCGATTGTGCGCCAATCATGACGTTACTACCGATGTTTACGTCACCGAGTCGGTATTCATTCGTCAAATATTCATGAGCCAAAATCGTCGTATTAAAACCGATAATCGTATTACTACCAACAGAAATTCGTTCTGGATACATGACATCCGGCGTTACTTTTAGTGCAAATGACGTTTTGGCTCCAACATCCATTTTTAGCAAATGGCGATACATCCAATTTTTCACACGTAAAAACGGTGTAATACGACTAACCTCAATGACGATGAAGTTCTTCGCCACCTTCCAAAACGACACCGTCTTATACATATGCCATAACGAGTTGTCCTTATTAACCTCGAAACGTTCTGTATTTCGAGGCATAATTAGTCTGCTCCTACAATGTGTAGCAGATCTCGCATATCTTCTAAAATGTAATCAGGATAAAGTGAGCGGACTTCTTCTAGTCCACGAACGGCCCATCCGACTGCCGCTGTTTGAGTACCTGCACGCTTTCCTCCATCGATGTCGTGAGTATTATCCCCAACCATGATCGTTTGTTCTGGAGTGCTACCGAGCTGTGTCATCGCTTTTTTTAATTGGTTCTGGGTGCGGTTTGACATTCTCTACATCATCAAACGTTACGATCGTTGAGAAGTAAGGTTTTAAACCTGTAATCTCCAAACCGCGCTCAGTTGTGGGACGGCGCTTCGTTGTCACAACACCGAGCTTATACCCTTTGTCAAAAAGTTGAGCAACGGCTTCACGAACACCTTCATATTCGCGAAGCAACTGATCGTGATGCAAATGATTATGTTCAATGTACATTTCAATCATATCGTTCGCCAAACTAGGGTTTAGGCGAGTGAACGTCTCATCAAGTGACGGGCCAATAAACGGCAAAATATCCGCTCGTTTGTATTGCCCTGGATAATATTCTCCAAGTGTGTGTTCAAACGATGCGATAATAAGTTCGTTCGTGTCAATAAGCGTTCCATCTAAATCAAAAAGCACTGTATCGACCGTTTTCATGAATGATCTCCTCCTTAGACGCTTGCTTCTTCTCTGATCGATTCCAGAAATAAGCGACAATCATCGTTAAAAGAATCGCTGTTACAAGTCTAATCGCGAGTAACGGTAACACGGGGATCCCTAACGGAATAAAAATGAGCGTATCTTCCACAATCGCGTGACATGCTACAAGAAAGATTACGACAAGGTAGACGTCTTTCTTTTTTACCCCATTTTTCTTTACTTCTTCTACCATAACACCTGCGCCTAACGCTAGACCAAAAAACAGCCCTGATGCAAGTGTCGTTGATGTGTTCGGCGCAATGCCTAACATCTTCGTAAACGGTAGCATTTTACGTGAGAACCAATCTAGCAAATGTAAATCTCTCATCACTTCAATGAGTAGCATAATCGGAAAAACAAATAAAGCGAGTTGCATAATGCCAAGGCTTGCTGCGATAAGTCCGTCTGCAACAATTCCTAAAGCCCCACTAGGCTCAGCCGCAACATTTGCCTCAAAAAAAGCCATATTGTGCAAGTTCTCCTCCACCGTTCCAAAACCAGTTGATCATGAGTGCGGAAAAAATCGCAAGACCAATTCGCACACTTAAAATCACTGAAATTCGGACACCAAGCTTCGCAGCAACTGCTGATTCTACGATCAAGTTATGGCTAAATGACAGCATGACAGCAAGAATAAAAACTTCCTTCACAGTAAGGTCTAACGACAGAATTGCACCAATTCCCGCATACAGGTTTAAAAAGTTGCCTAGAACGAGTGGGATTGCCGCTTCCCCAGGCAAACCAAGCCAACCCATCACTGGTGCAATTTGACGTGCAATCCAATCCAACACAGGCGTATGTGAAAGCACTGTAATGAGGAACGTGATCGGGAAAATAATTTTTGCTAACATCCAAGTTGTTTTAATACCCGACCTTAGGCCGTTTTTCAACGTCTTCATACGCTCCCCCAAGGGTATTCTATTTTTTAAACTGCTTTACCTCATAATTCATCTCTTTCAATGAGCACTCGTTATTTTTTCTTTGTGTTCTTCAATTTTTTCTTCGGTTCGTCATCTAAATATCTTATGTCGGATTGCCCTGTTTTTCGGCGGTAAATGATCAGTACAATCGCACCGACAATGAGTACGATCGAGATTACTTGTGCCGTGCGTAGTAAATCAAAGATCATTAGACTATCTGTTCTAAGACCTTCGATAAAGAGTCGACCGAATGAATACCAAATAACATACGTTAAGAATAGCTCACCACGGCGAAGGTTTACTCGACGCAAGTAAAGCAAGATCGCTACACCTAACAAGCTCCAAAGTGATTCATATAAAAACGTCGGGTGATAGTACGTACCATTGATGTACATTTGATTAATGATGAACTCCGGAAGCATAAGGTTTTCAAGAAACTGGCGAGAAACTTCTCCACCATGTGCCTCTTGGTTCATAAAGTTACCCCAACGGCCGATCGCTTGCCCGAGCAAAATACTCGGTGCTGTAATGTCGCTAACTTCCAAAAAGAAACGCCACGCTTTTTCGCAAAAACAATTGCAGTTATGACGGCTCCAATAAGCCCCCCATGAATTGCAAGTCCACCTTCCCAAATCGCAATGATTTGACCAGGGTTTTCCAAATAATAATCGAGCCTAAATAAAACGTAGTAAAGTCTGGCACTGACAATTGCAATCGGCACAGCCAAATGAGCAAGTCCAAAATCAAATCTTTCGGTAAACCACGACGCTTTGCTTCTTGATTTGCCAATAGGTAACCTAGAAAACCACCAAGCATGATAATTAATCCATACCAATAAATTGGCCAGCCAAAAATCTCAATAGCAACGGGGTTTAAAGGTTGCACGGATAAAAACATCTTACTGTCACCTCTTTCAATTACAATTCTTCTTTATCGTAATCTTCAATAACATCCATTAGTTTGTTCGAAAATTCTTGAGCAGCATTAATCCCCATCCGCTTCAATCGGAAGTTCATCGCTGCAACTTCTACAATTACCGCCAAGTTCCGTCCAGGACGAACAGGAATCGTATATTTCGGTATTTCACTTTCAAGGATCTGTAATTTTTCTTCATCAATACCTAAGCGGTCATACGCTTTCTTTTCATCCCAAAGTTCTAAATGGACATTTAGTGTAATGCGCTTAAATGGTCGCACCGCTCCAGCGCCGAACAAGGTCATTACGTCTATAATCCCTAAACCCCGGATTTCAAGTAGGTGGCGAATGAGTTCAGGTGCTTGTCCCATCAATGTGTCCGCATGTTGTTGACTAATTTCAACGGAATCATCAGCAACAAGTCGATGACCACGTCGTACGAGGTCAAGAGCCGTTTCACTCTTACCTACTCCACTTGCCCCAGTGATTAAAACACCAATTCCATATATGTCTACAAGAACACCATGTACAGCTGTCGTATCGGCTAACTGCGCTTCTAGAAAGTTTGTAATCATACTGATGAGACGTGTCGTTGTCATATCTGCACGCATGATTGGTACGCCTGAAGCTTCAGCGGCTTCCATCAATTCAGGTGGAGCTTCTAATCCTCTTGAAATAATGACACCTGGCGTGTTCGGTGTACATAACTTTTGCATTCTTTCTGTACGTTGCTGATCGGTAAGTCGCTCTAAAAACGTTAACTCTGTACGCCCTAGCAACTGTAACCGTCGCCGCGGATAATATGTAAAGAAACCGGCCATTTCCATTCCCGGTCGAGATATATCACTCGTCGTAATCGGTCGATAAATGCCATCTTCTCCACCGAGTAACTCCATGGAGAATCGATCGATTAAACTTTTCGCAGTGACTTTTGACATCGTCACACCTCCGAAACTATCCATTATCTTTTTGCAGATCCTATCTATTGTAGCATGAAAGAACTTCAAGATGAATGTCAGACGTCTGGCAACCCTTTTGTAAGCATACGTACACCAAAAAGAGACCTTGGCTATCCTTCTGCCAAGGTCCCTTTTCAATTAAGAAGTAAAAGGTTTAGAAATTAGATTGAGCAATGCGTTAATTAACGCCATAACGACAGCAGCTAAAATCGCTGTACCGAAGTGGTCAATTACAAAGGCATCTCCCATCAAAAACGAGATAAAGTAGAGCAAAAAGGCATTAATAATAAAGATAAAAATACCTAATGTCAAAACTGTCACCGGGAGCGTAAGTACGACTAAGATTGGACGTACAAGCGTATTGGCAAGACCAAGTAAAATGGCAGCAATAAACGCTGAACCCCATCCACTTAATTCAAACCCATCAAAAATCAATCCTGTAATTAACAACACTGCTGCATTTACTACAATATAAAAGAAACATCCGAGCATCGTGATCAAGCTCTCCTTCCATAAAAGAAGAGAGCGGACCCCGCCGCTCTATCCTTTATTCTTCACTCTCTGTTTTAATTGAAATTGAACCCGTCTTAGTACTCGCATCGATGCGAATTTGATCCTCAAAGTTAGGGTTCGAAACGAGTGTCAACGTTTTCTGGATGAAGTCACGCTTCTCCTCATGGACGTCAACATTTGGGAGCTTCCAATGGTAGCTTCCCACATTTGTCTTTAGCTTCGCTTTGGTACTCACTTGATCAGGAACAATAACCTTCACTGAACCAGTACCGGCGTTTAACGACGCATACCCTGTTTTCACATCTTTAAAGTGACAATGGATCGTTCCATTTAATGCTTCTGCATCAATGTCTTTATAACTTCCATCCAATTCTACGCTACCATTAGCCGTCCTCAAATCGATGCGGTCAATTGTACCACCTTTAACGTGTACGGTACCGTTTAACGCTTCTGCTTCTAGAAGCTCTGTTTTAACTGCATCAACATCTAAACTTCCGTTAACAGATTTAATGGACAGATACGTTGTATCTGCATCAGCAACCGTCACCTTACCGTTAAATGTATATAACTTTACCTTTTCGAGCTTCTTCTTAGGCAAATAAACGGTCGTATTCAATTTAATACGCTTCGACTTCGTGTAAAAATGAAGTTCGTTGTCAATGGATTCGAAGACCGTATTTTCTAAGAAGCTGTTTCGAGCTTCTTCAACGTTGCTCGCTTTGTAAACTTTCGCCGTACATTCAAGCTTCACGTCAGGCTCATCCCACGTCTTTAACTCAACTGCACCATTTTCGAGGGATAAGTTAAACAAGTCTTCACTCATGCCTGTATGCTGAAAGATATGGTTAACTTCGACCGCATTGCCAAAGTTAAAATCAAGATCAAGTTCTTTAATCTTCGTAACTGCTGACTCGACAAAATCCGAAAACCAACGTGCACCTTCACTCCAACGGTTGTTGTCGTCTTGATTTACATTTTGGTCCGCTTGCTCATCAAAACGGCGATTGCCTTCTTCCCAGTTCACATCTGTGCTAAGTTGAGATTTATCTCTCGTTGTTGAACTGCTTACGGTCGGTTCAATGTTCGATGAATGATTGCTTATGGCACGCATAAGCTTTTCTCCATCCTCAGCACTAATTTTACCTTCGTCAATCATCTTGAGAATCATCTTACGCTCTTCCATGATGGTACCCTCGCTTTCCTTAACATTTAGCTATCTCACAATCCATTTACGAACAGCCACGGTATAAGGTTTCAAGCGTTTAGGAGCTAACAGATTCCTTTAGTTCATCCATGCGTTTCTTTTCTCGCTCTAAGATCGGTTTTAGGTAATCTCCCGTGTAAGAACCTTTCGTTTCAGCTACGACTTCTGGTGTGCCTGTTACGAGTATTTCTCCACCACCATCGCCACCTTCTGGGCCTAAATCAACAATGTGATCTACTGTCTTGATGACATCAAGATTGTGTTCAATAACTAGAACCGTATCTCCATTATCTACCAAGCGTTGAAGCACTTGTAGCAAACGTTTAATGTCATCTACATGAAGGCCTGTCGTCGGTTCATCAAGAATATACAAAGAGCGTCCGCTCGTACGTCGGTGCAATTGAGATGCAAGCTTCACTCGTTGCGCTTCTCCACCTGATAACGTCGTTCCTGACTGCCCTAGTTTTATATACCCTAATCCGACATCTTGTAACGTCTTTATCTTCCTGTATATCCGTGGAATGTTCTCAAAGAACACAATCGCTTCGTCAACCGTCATCGCTAGAATGTCAGCGATGTTTTTGTTTTTATATTTGATGTCTAGCGTCTCACGATTGTAACGTTTTCCATCGCATTCCTCACATGGCACATACACATCTGGGAGAAAATGCATTTCGATCTTCAGAATCCCGTCACCGCGACATGTTTCACAGCGTCCACCTTTTACGTTAAAGCTAAATCTGCCTTTTTGGTAGCCTCTTACTTTCGCTTCGTTTGTCATCGCATACACTTCACGAATGTAATCAAACACACCTGTATATGTTGCAGGATTTGACCTTGGCGTCCGACCAATTGGGGATTGGTCAATGTTCACAACATAATCAAGTTGATCAATACCTTCAATTTCTTTATGCTTTGCCGGTTTCTCCCTTGCACGATGGAGCTTTTGAGACAGTGCTTTACGAAGAATATCATTAATCAACGTACTTTTCCCTGAACCGGAGACGCCTGTGACTGCATTAAAAACACCGAGTGGTATATCAACCGTTACGTTTTTCAAGTTGTTTGCCGTAGCACCTTTAATCGTCAACTTCCGATCGGTTAATGCTCTTCGTTCTTTAGGAAGAGGAATGAATCGCTTCCCTGATAAATATTGACCCGTCAATGATTCAGGATCCTCCATAATTTCATCAGGTGTTCCTTCACTCGTAATATAGCCGCCAGCCAAGCCTGCACCAGGCCGATATCAACGATATGGTCTGCTGCAAACATCGTATCTTCATCGTGCTCAACGACGATTAATGTATTACCGAGATCTCGCATACGTTCAAGTGTTTTAATTAAACGTGTGTTATCCCGTTGATGAAGACCGATACTCGGCTCATCTAAAATGTACAGCACTCCCATCAGCGCAGAGCCAATTTGGGTCGCTAATCGAATTCGCTGAGCCTCCCCACCTGATAACGTTCCTGCTGTTCGACTCATCGTCAAGTAACCGAGCCCTACATTTGCTAAAAACCCTAAACGTTCATCGATTTCATTAATGATTAACCTTGCAATCTGCTTTTCTTTATCGGTAAGGTCGAGTGTTGTTACATAGTTCTTCGCTTCAAGGATCGGTAAGTCTGTTACTTGCCCAATATGCTTTCCTGCAACGAGAACTGACAAGCTTTCTTTCTTTAAACGATGTCCTTTACACGTGCCACACGCCTTACTAATCATGTATTGTTCCATTTGTTCCCGAACATAATCCGACGACGTTTCATGATAACGTCTTGAGATGTTGCGTAAAACACCTTCAAAGTAAATGGTACGCTCTCGCACCGTTCCAAATTCATTTTCGTGACGAAAAACAATTAAATCTTTTCCGCTACCGTAAAATAAGATATCAACATGTTCTTTCGGAAGCTCGTTAAATGGCACATCCATATCAATACCATAATGGGAGCAAACCGCTTCTAACAGTTGCGGATAATAATTAGAACTTGTTGGCTTCCAAGGTAAGATTGCATGTTCACGCAAGCTAAGAGAGGCGTCTGGAATGACTAACTCTTCGTCTGTCTCTAATTTCGAGCCTAATCCATCACACGTCGGGCAAGCTCCGAATGGATTGTTAAAAGAAAACAAACGCGGCTCTAGCTCTCCAATTGAGAAACCACATTGTGGACATGAATGATGTTGATTGAAGCGAATTTCATCGCCATCAATTAAATCAATTAGAATTTGACCTCCAGCAAGGTCTAAGCCCGTTTCCAGTGATCCTGATAACCTTGCTTCAATTCCATCCTTGATAACGATTCGATCTACAACGACCTCAATAGAGTGCTTCTTGTTCTTATCTAACTCAATCTCTTCTGAGAGGTCTAGAATCGTTCCATCGACTCGGACACGAACGTACCCTTGTTTCTTTAGATCATCAAACACTTTCTTATGGGTACCTTTTCGTCCTGAGACAATTGGAGCTAGTATTTGCATTTTCGTGCGTTCAGGATATTCTAGCAGTTGATCAATCATCTGTTGTACGCTTTGGGAAGTAATTGGGATGTTATGGTTCGGACAATAAGGCACACCGATTCTTGCAAATAAAAGTCGCAAGTAATCGTAGATTTCTGTAACGGTTCCAACGGTCGAGCGAGGGTTTTGACTTGTCGTCTTTTGGTCAATAGAAATCGCCGGTGATAACCCTTCTATGCTATCCACATCCGGCTTGTCCATTTGACCTAAAAACTGCCGAGCATACGCTGACAGTGATTCAACGTAACGTCGTTGTCCTTCCGCATAAATCGTATCGAAAGCAAGTGACGATTTCCCGGAACCAGATAGCCCCGTAAAAACGACCAACTTGTCTCTTGGAATCGTAATGTCAACGTTTTTCAGATTGTGTGATCGTGCACCTTTCACGCGAATGTTCTCTAATCCCATATCGATGTCTTCCTTTCATAACTCTTGCATTAATGGTGGTATCGTCCTACGACCCTTTTAATTCGATCAGAACGTCACGTAATTCTGCTGCTCGTTCAAAGTCCAACAGTCGCGCAGCATCTTTCATATCGCTTTCGATTTTCTCAATGGTTGCAATCCGTTCTTCTTTCGTCATCTTCTTCGGTGACTTGATCGTTTTCTCTTCGGCTGAATCATCCGTTGACAATGTCGCTTGTACAGTATCTGGGATCGCTTTGTTAATCGTCTGTGGTGTAATGCCATGCTTCTCGTTATATTCGATTTGAATCGTACGACGTCGCTCAGTTTCATCCATCGCTACCCGCATCGATCCTGTAATCTTATCTGCGTACATAATGACTCGCCCGTTTGCGTTACGTGCCGCACGACCCATCGTTTGAATCAATGAACGCTCCGCTCTTAGAAACCCTTCTTTATCCGCATCTAAGATTGCGACGAGTGATACTTCTGGAATATCCAATCCTTCACGTAACAAGTTAATTCCAACGAGACAATCAAATTCCCCAAGTCGAAGCTGGCGGATAATCTCTAGTCGTTCTAACGTTTTAATGTCAGAATGCAAATACTTCACTTTAATACCGACTTCCGTTAAGTACGCACTTAGGTCTTCTGACATTTTCTTCGTTAACGTTGTAATAAGAACCCGCTCAGAGCGTTCTGATCTTTTGTTAATCTCACCAATTAAATCATCAATTTGTCCTTGGATTGGTCTTACCTCTACTTCAGGGTCTAACAACCCCGTCGGTCGAATGATCTGCTCTACTACTTCTGGAGCTTTCTCTCCTTCATAAGGGCCAGGCGTTGCAGACACGTATACTGCTTGTGCTACTCGCTTCTCGAACTCTTCGAATTTAAGCGGACGGTTATCCATTGCTGATGGCAAACGGAAACCGTGGTCTACAAGAACTTTCTTGCGTGCTTGGTCACCGTTATACATCCCTCGAACTTGAGGTAACGTCACATGTGATTCATCAATAATTAATAAGAAATCTTTAGGAAAGAAGTCGATCAATGTGTACGGTGAATCACCGGCCTCACGGAATGTTAAGTGCCTTGAATAATTCTCAATGCCTGAACAAAAACCCATCTCATGCATCATTTCAATATCATAACGCGTACGTTGCTCTAAGCGTTGCGCTTCTAACAATTTATTGTTCGCATTTAATTCTTCTAGTTGTTCTTCCAGCTCTTTCTCAATGTTGACAATCGCACGCTTCATTTTCTCTTCGCGAGTAACAAAGTGAGATGCTGGGAAAATGGCAACGTGATTTCGTTCGCCAATCACCTCACCCGTAAGTGCATCAACTTCAGTAATGCGATCAATTTCATCGCCAAAAAAATTCAACGCGAATGCATTGTTCATCTCGCGAGGCAGGAAAGATCTCAACAACATCTCCACGTACACGAAACGTTCCGCGTATGAAGTTAATATCATTTCTCGTATATTGAATATCAACGAGATCATTTAATAGTTCGTCTCGACCTTTCTCCATATCAGTTCTAAGTGAGACGACGAGATCACGGTATTCTTCTGGAGAACCTAAACCGTAGATGCAAGATACACTAGCAATAATAATGACATCTTCACGCTCAAAAAGCGCACTCGTTGCAGAGTGTCTTAGTTTATCAATCTCATCGTTGATACTAGCATCCTTCTCAATGAATGTATCTGACTGTGGAACATAAGCCTCTGGCTGATAATAATCATAATAACTTACGAAATATTCAACAGCATTGTTTGGAAAAAATGATTTAAACTCACTGTATAGTTGGCCTGCCAGCGTCTTGTTATGAGCAATAATTAGCGTCGGCTTGTTAACTTCTTTAATGACATTCGACATCGTAAACGTCTTACCCGTACCTGTCGCACCGAGCAACACTTGATGCTTCTTCCCTTCGTTCACTTGCTTCACAATTTCTTTAATCGCTTGTGGTTGGTCCCCTTGTGCTCATAAGCTGACACTAGTTCGAATTGATTCAACGTTGCTCTCCTCCTACCGTGCGTACATCTTTTGTTACTAAAATTATATCATAATTTCATAAAAGCGAACATACTTTCGGTTTTTATTTCTGTACACAAAAAGACATTCCCGTTTTTCGGCATTCTATATCACTAGAATACCTCTTTTAGGAATGTCTAATCACTTTTGCTACGCATTTGTTTCATTTGATGTTGCTTCGTTCCCCTTCGTCTGCCACTCTACAGCCATCTCTGGGCGTAAAAAGACGATGCCTAATTCATGGTGTTCATTGTCGTATAATGCCGCTTGTTCAATCCGCTTTTCTCCACGTTCATCTACGACTTCAACTTTGCCATAAGCCGGGTTAATTTGGAGTTTCTGATAGAAGCTCCACTCACTATTCACAGGCTCTTGGTGAACTTTCGTTACGATTTCACCCGGTATTAACCCCATCTTCTCAGCCGGTGAACCTGGACGAACAGCTAAAATAACGACACCATCCGCTCGTGGCGTAAAATAAGGAGTTGCTTTGCGGTCTTGTAATCGTTTCGAAAGTTGGGCGGTGATTCTCAGCATTAACAAACCGATCACAACATACAAAAGTGCGGTTGGGTAATAAAAAACCGCAAACGAAGACGCACCAGCAAGAGCTGCAATCCAAAGGAGCTGAGTGCTCGTCCGCGCAAGTTGATGTCCGATCCTTTCGGAATAACTCACCGCATGAGCACCTAACAAAAATGGAACGAGTGTTACAGAGAGGCCGTCAGCCACAGGCAAGAACGGCCACCAATTTACGTTTGACACAAGCTCACCAGGAACAAAAACAAAGAGTGGAATTAAATACAAACGATCAAAGCGTTGACCGCCAATCCACTTCCCTCTTGAACTCTTTATTCGCAACGGTGAATATCGTCTACTACTGCGTCTTTCACGTAATAGTACCGCTTCAATAATTGTTAGTACAAAAACGAGCAAAAGCACCCATGCTGGTTCTGTCGTAGCTTCAGTTGGAAGCCAAGCCGCTTCATAAGTAATGTAGCCAAGCAACCAATGATCAATCAATAAAGCGATTAATAAGCTATATATTGGAGAGAGAAAACGTGTACCTCCAACTACGAGAAGGATTAAGTAAACGACAGCAGTAATCATTAAGTATTCTGTTGATAATACAATTCCAAGTAGTACAACAACGACGGATGCAATAATACCTGCAAGCACGCCAGGCACTAACGGGTGTAGCCACTCTTCTGTCCACGGTCGAATTGACGTATGAAACATCTTGCGCTCGCGCTTCATCCGCCTAAATCCAACCCACGCCATTGCAACAATCGCTACATATGTAAGTGGATGTACAAAAAAACATACCTATCCCTGTCAGTACATCGACCAGCCATGTCTGCATAGTGTGACCCCTTTATTGTCGTAATCAATTAATTCTAGTATAACGGAAACGGTTCGAAATAGCTTATAAAATAAATACATCCGTCGTTAAACGGATGTATTTATTTAAATGTATAGACACCTATTGCTGTTCAATGATAACTTCTAATGCTCGGTTTAATTGACGATCATTCTCAGGATCACGGATTTTCTCTACAATGCTTGTGTGAAGTGCCTGTGCCGTCGAATCGTCGACTTCACCCGTTACATCAAGATCATCATGCATTTGTTGAAACGCCGTAACCGCATTTTCTGTTTGTTCATCAAAGTACCCGTCAGTTCGTCCTGGCTCAAATCCAAGACCTTGGAGGATCTCTTGAGCACTCTTTACTTGATCGTTATTATCGTTAAGAACGAGAGAGTCATCAATGGAAAGTGCAGTTGAATAGAAGTAATCTGGTTGACTAACTTCAATCGTTGGATCTACGCCATCTTCATGAATGTTGTTCCCCGCTGATGTTAACCAACGGAACATCGATAAATTCATCTCACTTCCGTCCCCAAAATCATAAGATTGTTGGACCGTTCCTTTACCAAATGTCGTTTCACCTACAAGCTCATAACCACCGGCTTCCTGTAATGCAGCAGCTAAAATCTCAGAAGCAGAAGCACTACCACCGTTAATTAAACCGACAATTGGATAGTCTTTTTGATCTTCAAGTGTAGAAACCGTTTGAGAAATATCACCTGTTGCTCTTCAATCTGAACAATTGTTTCGCCCTTTGGCAATAGTAAACTACCGATATCTTGAACACTGTTTAGGTATCCACCAGGGTTTTGACGAACATCAATCACTAACCCGTCGATCCCTTCATTCTCAAGGTAATGCAAGCCATCTTCAAACTCTTGTGCCGTATCCACTGAGAACGATGTAATATCTATCACACCGATTGTTTGATCCTCATGTTCATACGTATTCGCATGCACTGTCTCAACAGGGATTGCGTCTCGCTCAATTTCAACTTGGAAAGGATCCGTTGCAGATGGACGTCCAATCGTCAGAACAACTGTTGTTCCTTTCTCACCACGAATTTGCATTAACGCCTCGTTTAATGACAATCCTTCCGTTGAATTGCCATCAACTTCTAAAATCCGATCATCAGGCATCAATCCTGCTTCCTCTGCTGGCGAGCCTTGAATCGGTGAAACGATCGTAACCGAGCCATTTACCATGTTCACTTCAGCGCCGATCCCTTCAAACTCATTACCTAGAGATTGCGTAAACTCGGCAGCTGTTTCACGGTCCATATAAACCGAATATGGATCATCTAATTCATGGAGCATTCCTCGAATAGCTCCTTCATACAAATCTTCTTCGTTAACATCTTCGACATAGGATTCAGAGATGACTTGAAATGCATCATGAACCTTATTCCAACCTTCACCTTCACTAGATGAAAGCTGATTCCCAGCAATCGGTGCTTCGTAATTGTTTCCATTACTAACACCCATACCGAGCAACAAGCCTCCTCCACCCGCTGCCAAAACTGTAACAGCAAGAACAACGATCCAAACACCTTTTCTATTCATTGTTGCTCCACCTCTATTTATATCCAGACCTAATGACTCTTCATGATTGTATGACAAGCACGTCGTACGTATGACGCTTATTCCTTCTTCTCATTTAAACACATTTCATCAGCAAGTACAAAAGGTAAATGGGCACGTTCTGTGACGTGTTTTCACGGGAATTTCTGCTCAATCATAGAAAGCGACAATCCGCTCTCCTGACTCGGCAAAAAAAGGATCTTCACCATCAGATAAAAGAATACAGCACCGTCCATGAGATCACAGTGCATACCTAAAGAAAACACAAGTCGCATAAGCAACTTGTGTTTTTGTATTATAGATAATTCATCGGGTCAACTGAGTTCGACTTGCTGCCATTCCAAGTTCCTTCATGAACCTCAAAATGCAGGTGTGCACCCTGAGAAGCGCCCGTATTACCCATGATTCCGATTTGTTGTGTTCGACTTACAGACTGACCTTGTGAAACACCAATTGAATCAAGATGAGCATAAAGTGTTTCTACAGTCCGTCCGCCAATCGTATGTCTAACGATGACAGTGTTTCCGTACCCGTTCATCCAACCAGCGAATGAAACTGATCCTGATTCCGCTGCTACGATTGGTACATTTGAACGTCCACCCGCACCGATATCAATACCGTGGTGGAAGCTGCCCCAACGGGGACCATACTGTGAAGAAATTCTACCTGTAGCCGGTGTTGCAAGTGTGCCTCCAGTATCACCTACGCTTGGAGGGTTTGATGCATTTGAAGAGTTATTGTTGCTACTATTGTTGCTAGAGCTAGAACTTGATTCAGATGAAGGAGACGTTGACGCTGATGCGACTGCTTCTTGCTCTGCTGCCTCAGCCGCTTCAGCTGCTTCACGTTCTGCTTGTGCATTCGCTGCTGCAACACGTGCTTCTTCTTCAGCTTTCGTAATCTCTGCTTGCTTAGAAGCTACTTGATCATCAAGAAGTAACTTTTCATTCGTAAATCCGTTGATTTCATCAAGAAGTTCGAGTTCGTCTTCTTTTAGATCAGACATAACACTTTCTTTAACAGCCATTGACCCTTCAAGATCTTTACGTAACTCTTCGAGTTCTTGTAAATGTGTTTCTAAGGCTGCTAGATTTTCTTCAACCTTTGCTTTCTTTTCTTCTAACAATTCGTGATCCGCTTGATGCTCTTCTAAGATCGCACGATCTTGTTCTGCAATCGTTGATAACGTATGTACGCGTTCAATAAAATCTCCAAAGCTTTCGGCGCCCAAAATAACTTCTAGGTATTCAACTGAACTGCCGCCACTTTTATACATTGAAGCTGCACGATCTTTAATTAGTTCATCTCGCTCAGCAATTCGAGCTTCGATTTCTTTAATTTCTTCTTTTAGCGCTTCGATTTCTGCTTCGATTTCTTCAATTTCTGCTTCACGACTCGCAATCTCGCTCGTTGTTTCTCCGATCTCTTGATCAAGTTCAGCGATTTCTTCATTGATTGCGTCTAAATCCTCTTCAACCCCACCAAGCTCTTGCTTTCTTTCATTGGAACGTTCTTCAATTCGTTCACGTTCACGTTCAAGATCTTGTAGCTCCTGCTCTAGACTACTAGAGGCGGAAGCTGAATCGTGAATCGTCGTCCAGCTTCCTAGCGCGATCAAGAACGCTGCGGCAAACATTATCATTTTCTTCCCCTGCATGCTGCATGCTCCTCCTCTAAACCTTACTCGTTTATCTATACCTTCAAAAACTTGCGAACCGACATTTGACTACCAAAGATTCCAACGAGAATACTGACTAGTAGTAGCAAACCTGAGATTTGCCAGATCATTGGATTCGGCTCTACAAATGTGAAAAATGGAACTTGGTCATACATAAAGCTGTAAAGATAACTGTAACCTACTGTTAAGCCGGCAATTGGAATGATGGCTCCAATCAGTCCGATCAACGCTCCCTCAATGAAGAAAGGGAAGCGAACAAAGCTATTCGTTGCACCGACAAGCTTCATGATTTGAATTTCATCTTTTCGAGACAAAATTGTAAGTTTAATTGTATTTGAAATGAGGAATACAGAAGTAAAGATGAGGCCAATAACTAGTGCGCCCCCTAGTATTCGTACATAATTCGTTACTGTGAACAATTGTCCAAGAATTGACTCCCCATATTCAACCGATTCGATGGCTGATTGTGCGTTTACTTCTTCTGCAACTGCAGCAGTCATTTGTGGATCTGTAGCTTGAATGATTAACGCATCATTTAATGGATTCTCTTCTCGTAAGTTCTCGAATACTTCACCATCTGAACCCATGCTTTCCATAAACACGTCAAGACCTTCATCGCGGTCTCGATAGACGACGTTCTCTACTGAATCATGACTTTCAACTTCTTCGAGAACAGTTTCTTGCTCTGATGCATCGACATCATGTTCAAAAAAACGCTCGAATTTCGACATCGTTCTCAATCGTGTCAATGAGATGATTCGTGTTGACAATTAAGAATGCAAACGCCCCAACAACGAAAAGCATAATTGCAACTGCGCTCATGGATGCAAAGCTCATCCATCCATTTCGACGTATGTTCTTAAACCCTTCACGACCGTGACGTGTGAGTGTTTTACGCTTGATAGCCATAAGAACCTCCCACTTCATCACGTACGACTTTGCCGTTTTCGATTGCAATAACTCGTTTTTTCAACGTGTTGACGATATGACTGTTATGAGTTGCCATAACAATTGTCGTGCCTCTATTGTTAATTTCCTCTAACGTCCCCATAATGCTCCAAGCGGTTTCTGGATCTAAGTTCCTGTCGGCTCATCAGCAATTAAGATCGCAGGTTGATTGACAATTGCTCTTGCAATGGCAATACGCTGCTTTTCTCCACCTGATAACTCACTTGTGTTGAACCTCGCCTTTGATTTCAAGCCTACAATCTCAAGAACGTCCATAACCTTCGTTTTAATTTGCTCTGGATCTTCTTCAATAACTTCAAGAGCAAACGCGATGTTTTCATAGACCGAGAGTTTTGTAAACAACTTAAAGTCTTGAAACACAACACCGATCTTGCGACGTAAGTAAGGAATCTGCTTGTCCGATAAATCGCCTAAGTTGTTCCCGTTAATCTGAATTAATCCTTCAGAAGGCTTTAATTCACGAATCATCAATTTGATAAATGTCGTTTTTCCGGCACCACTTGGTCCGACAACATACACAAATTCACCTTTGTCTATATGAATATTCATTCCGTTTAGCGCTTGTACCCCGTTTGGATACGTCTTGCGCACTCGTTTCATCGTAATCATGATAACCCCACACCTAATACACTTTTCTTGATCACGTAATCGCACACCTTTTCAGGTTTTATGTAGAATCATGGCATTCTTTGTCATGATCTACGAAAATTATTATATCAGACCCATCCTTTTTTTTGTGTTACAGTTTCATTTCATGTGTTTAACAACCTACCCTAGAAATATAACAAAAATAAAAACGAGCAGCTATTTTGCTCGTTTTTCAATCGTAATCTGCAATGTAATTCGCTACAGCTTCGGCCTCTTCCCCCTCTAATAAACCTGCTGGCATGCTTCCTGGTCCATGAACGATTGCATCAAGAACTTCCTCAGCACTGTAGCCTGCTAGAGGCGGGCCTGTCGCACCGCTTTCATTGTCTTCCATTTGTCCGTGGCAACTTAAACAATTTTGTTCATAAAGATGAGCCGCTTCAGCGCTGTCATACGTACGACCTACTTCCGCTTCTTGGTCGGTCGTTCCACCTTCTTCATCGCTAACCGGTTCGCGATCCTCCCCACAACCTGTTAAAAGCACGATTGCTGCAACTCCGATGATCAAACAACGTTTCATAGCGCATCCCTTTCTTCAAAAAAAGCTTTCGGATTGACCGAAAGCTTTTTTTGAATGTACATTATCCTTCTTCTGCAACATACTTCGCTACAGCGTCAGCATCTTCACCAGTCACAATATCTGCTGGCATGCTACCAGGACCTTCTTCAATTGCTGCTAACACTTCGTCTTCGCTATAACCTTCAAGCGCTGGACCTGACATCCCTTCGAAGTCACCACCGTGACAACTCATACAGTTTTGTTCATACAGTGCCATTCCTTCTTCAGCACTTACAGAACCGCCATCATCAGCAGCTTCTTCCTCCATTGCACCGTCATCATCCATCGCTGGATCTTCAGTGTCATCAGCGCCTCCACAACCACCAAGAATAAATGCAAGAGCACCCGTAATTAATAGTAGCTTCTTCACCCATCATACCTCCCTTCCTTTAAGAAAAATGGGCATACCAGATGCCCGTGACCTTAGTGTTCCTAAATCAATCCATTTTAAAACCCCGTCCAAGAACTTCTGTCGCATTGCTTACAACAACGAAAGCCTCATGATCGATTTTTTGTACGGTTCGCTTTAAAAGTGCCACTTCATTACGGTTTACAACGACCATCAAAACCGGTCGTTCGTCATCTGTGAATCCACCACTTGCTTGCAACTTCGTAACCCCACGATCAACATCGTGAAGAATTGCCTCTTTTACTTTGCCCTCTTCGCTCGTAATGATGAATGCCATTTTGTCATACCCAAGCCCTGTTTGGACGACATCAATCGTTTTTCCTGTAATAAAAAGCCCAATGAGTGCAAATAACGCGAGCTCGATACTAAACGCAAAAGCCGAAAGTGTCACAATGAGACCATCCATAAAAAACACACAAGCGCCAAGAGAAATGCCTGTGTACTTATTAATAACTTGGGCAGCCAAATCCGTTCCACCAGTTGAAGCTCCTGACCTAAACACGAGTCCTAATCCGGCACCAACACCAATTCCCCCGAATAACGAAGCGAGTAACGGATCACTCGTAAGTGGTGCCCAGTCTTCGGTTAACCAAACCACAAGAGGTAAAAACAACGTCCCAACAATCGTTTTGCCTCCGTATTTCCAGCCTCCCAGTAATAACATCCCTACTAAAAACAGAGGAATATTTAACGCCCACAACGTAATGTGCGGTGCAATTCCCATCGTATTGTAGACGATCGTCGCAAAACCACTCACACCGCCTGAAGCAATTTGGTTAGGTAGTAAAAATAAATTATATGATATCGCAACGAGCGCAGATCCAGTAAGTACGAGAAATAAATTTAGGAAAAATCTCGCGTTGCCTTCAAGCGGTTGCCTTCGTTTTGTGTCGATTTGAGTCATTGAATTCGTACCCCTTTCATTCAATATGCACAAAAATTAAGCTGCCCATTCGGGCAGCTTATTGAGACCTTGATTATTTTGTGGAGAGTGTCGAACGTAAATACTCATCAATAAATGGATCAATACCGCCGTCCATCACCGCACCCGTATTTCCAATCTCATGGTTCGTCCGATGATCTTTCACCATGTTATACGGATGGAATACATAAGAACGAATTTGGTTACCCCAACCAATATCGCCTTGGTCTCCACGCAATTCATTAATTTCTTGTTGTTGCTTTTCAATCTCTAATTGATACAAACGGGCTTTTAGCATTTTCATCGCTTGTTCCCTATTTTTAATTTGTGAACGTTCATTTTGACATTGAACGACTGTATTTGTTGGGAGATGCGTAATTCGAACTGCAGAGTCAGTCGTATTGACATGCTGTCCACCTGCACCACTGGCACGGTACGTATCAACTTTTAAGTCTTCTGTATTAATCTCAATATTCACGTCATCGTCCATTTCAGGCATCACGTCACACGATACGAAAGACGTATGGCGTCGTCCTGATGAGTCAAACGGTGAGATCCGCACAAGACGGTGCACACCTTTTTCTGCTTTTAAATATCCGTACGCATTATGACCTTTAATGAGAAGCGTTACGCTTTTAACACCTGCTTCATCACCAGCAAGGTAATCTAGCGTCTCTACAGAAAAACTTCGCTTCTCCGCCCATCGTTTGTACATTCGAAGAAGCATCTCTGCCCAATCTTGGGATTCCGTACCGCCAGCACCTGGATGCAATTCTAGAATTGCATTGCTTTTGTCGTACGGCTCACTTAATAACATTTGTAACTCAAAATCGTTAATTTGTTGTCCAAGTGATTTCAAACCCGTTAATAGCTCTTGTTCCAAATCAGCATCTGGCTCTTCTTGAAGCAGCTCGAAACTCACTTCCAAGTTCTCGAGCTCTTCTTCTAAGTTCCGGAAGGTAACCGTGATGTCTTTTAGTCCGTTTGATTCATCAATAACCTTTTTAGATTCATTTTGGTTATCCCAAAAGCCAGGCTCTGTCATCTTGAGTTCAAGTTCTTTAATGCGATCTTCTTTGACATCTAAGTCAAAGAGACCCCCTAAAGTCCGCAAGACGTTTTGTCATTGCTGAGATATCATTACGAATTTCTGAGCTATCCATGTTTATCATCCTTTATTATGCACCGTGGCAATGTTTGTATTTCTTACCGCTACCACATGGGCAAGGCTCGTTACGACCTGCTTCAGGTGTCTTTTTAATCGGTTGTTTTTTTCTTTTGTTCCTGCTTTTGTTCACCGTGAGTCGCTTGTTGCTGTTCAGCGACTTGTTCACGTTGCATGTTGTTTCGAATTCTTGCTTTCATGACATAACGAGTCACTTCTTCCTCGATATCAGAAACCATGATTTCGAACATGTTGTACCCTTCTTGACGGTATTCGCGAAGAGGGTCGTTTTGTGCATACGCACGTAAGTGAATTCCCTGACGAAGCTGCTCCATTTGATCAATGTGATTCATCCATTTACGATCAACCGCACGAAGCATAATGACCTTTTCGAACTCGCGCATCTTTTCTTCGCCAATTTCAGCTTCTTTGGCTTTGTAGTTGGCTTTGACCTTGCCTTCAAGAAGTTCAACGATCTCTTCTGGTTCTTTACCATACAAGTCGTTTACCGTAACATCGCCACGGTAAAGTACGGAGTTGTTCAGCTCTGCAATCAGACCATCAATATCCCAGTCTTCCGGTACTTCACTTTCAGGCGTAAACTGCGCAACCGTTCGTTCGAGTACACTTTGCATCATGCCACTTACAACTTCTTCAAGGTTGTCTGACTCAAGCACGTCCATTCGTTGCTTGTAAATGATGTCGCGCTGCTCACGCATAACATCGTCGTATTGAAGAATTTGTTTTCGAGCATCAAAGTTGTGCCCCTCAACTCGTTTTTGAGAATACTCAACAATTCGCGTAACAACTTTACTTTCAAGAGGCTCATCGTCTTCCATACCCATTTTTTTCTAACGTACTTTGCATTTGTTCGTTTGCAAAACGTCTCATGAGCGTATCTTCCATTGAAAGATAGAACTGTGACATTCCTGGGTCACCTTGACGGCCTGAACGTCCACGAAGCTGGTTATCAATACGGCGACTTTCGTTACGCTCCGTACCGAGTACGAACAAACCACCAAGCTCCGGTACACCTTCTCCAAGTTTAATATCTGTACCACGACCGGCCATGTTCGTCGCAATCGTAACTGCGCCCTTTTCTCCGGCCTTCGTAATGATTTTGGCTTCATTCGCGTGGTTCTTAGCGTTTAAGACGTTGTGTTCAATCTTTCGTTTTTTAAGCATCTTTGAAACGAGCTCAGACGTATCAACATTCGCTGTACCAACTAGAATAGGTTGTCCTGTTTTGTGGATCTCCTCGACACGTTCAGCAACTGCTTTGAATTTGAATTCCATTTTACGGTAGATCAAATCAGATTGATCTTGTCGTTGAATTTGAACATTCGTCGGAACAGAAATAACGTTCATATTGTAAATGTTTTGGAATTCCTCTTCTTCCGTCTTAGCTGTACCGGTCATCCCCGACAGTTTCTGATACATACGGAAGTAGTTTTGGAACGTAATGGATGCTAGTGTCATACTTTCTTTCTGGATGGCTAAGCTTTCTTTTGCTTCAATCGCTTGGTGAAGACCATCTCCATAACGGCGGCCTTTCATCAGACGGCCTGTAAAGGAGTCAACGATGACAACTTCGCCTTCTTCGACTACATAATCTTCATCACGGTTCATTGCACGATGCGCTTTTAACGATTGGTTAATATGATGGGTAAGTTGAACGTTTCCAGAATCAAATAGGTTATCTAAGCCAAAATAATTCTCCGCTTTATTAACGCCTTCTTCTGTTAAACGTACGTTTTTCGATTTCTCTTCAAACGTAAAATCTTCTTCTTCGCGAAGCATCCGAACGAAGCCGTCGGCTTTTACGTAAAGATCTGTGCTCTGTTCAACAGAACCTGAAATGATAAGTGGCGTTCTTGCTTCATCAACAAGAATTGAGTCGACTTCATCGACCACTGCATAGTGAAGAGAACGCTGAACCATTTGATCTTTGTATAACACCATATTGTCACGAAGGTAATCAAAGCCAAACTCATTGTTCGTTCCGTACACGACGTCACACTTGTATGCTTCGCGCTTCTCATCTTTTGTTAGACCTTTTTCATTTAGACCAACAGTAAGCCCTAAGAAACGGTATAGCTCACCCATTTGCTCGCTATCTCGCCTCGCAAGATAGTCGTTCACCGTAACAACGTGAACTCCTTTTCCAGTAATTGCGTTCAAGTAAACCGGCATTGTTGCTACGAGGGTTTTACCTTCACCCGTCTTCATTTCCGCTGTATCACCGCGATGCAAAACAACACCACCGACTACTTGTACATCAAATGGACGCATTCCAAGCACACGGTCTGCTCCTTCGCGTACGACGGCAAACGCTTCTGGCAGTAGGTCATCGAGTGATTCTCCGCCTTCATAGCGTGATTTGAAGTTCTCTGTTTTCTCGGCAAGTTGGTGGTCAGACAATGCTTTCATGTCATCGCCAAGATCATTTACACTGTCTACAATCTTTTGTAGTTTCTTTAATTTTTTTATCGTCTGTATCTCCAATTACTTTCTTTATTAGACCAATCACTTGACCATCTTCCTCTCAAAGTTGGGTTGATGTTGATGGAGTATATGAGGGTTTTACCTATTTACCCAATTTGTATCAATTGTCTCCAATCCCTATTTTAACAATTTGTCTTCTTTGATACAATGAGGGGAATTTGTCGTATCGTAAAAAAAGGGATCGCCCATCATTTGGGGCGATCCCTTTCGCTCGTTTAAGCTTCTGGCTCAATCAAACCGTAGCGACCATCTTTTCTTCGGTAAACAACATTTGTATCACCGTTATCTGCATTTGAAAACACGAAGAATGAGTGGCCTAGCATGTCCATTTGTAGAACAGCTTCTTCCGCATCCATCGGCTTTAAATTAAAACGTTTCGTACGAACGAGGTTAAAGTAATCTTCTTCATCTTCAGGAGAATAACCGTTCGACAGTTCCGTTACACCGATTTCGTTTTTAAAGATATCCTTTGTTCCACTTTGACGAAACTTGCGATTAACCTTTGTTTTGTACTTGCGAATTTGTCGTTCGAGCTTCTCAACGACGAGATCAATCGCCGCGTACATATCTGAATGCTTTTCTTCTGCTCGTAGAAGAAGCTGAGACATGGGAATCGTCACTTCAATACTGTGTTCATTTGTGCTTCTCACCTGCATTTTAACATGAACGTCAGCAACAGGGTCGAGTCAAAGTACCTCTCCACCTTGCCAACTTTCTTTTCCACATAGTCTCGTAATGATGGTGTTACTTCCATGTTCTCACCACGGATGTTGTAATTCATCATCAAGAACTCCTCCTTTCAGGATGTCTACACTTTCTATATACCACTCTTAAATCCCTTCTAAAACGACAAATTCGTTACAATAAAATGACAACATTCTTCCTAAGGGTCTAACCGTCTATTCCCTCGCACATACAGTATCCAAAAATATATGGTACGATACAGTCAGAAGCTCCAATGAAAGGGGATCTGACTGTGCGAAAATTACTTCTATCCATCACTCTCGCCGTAACTGTCAGTGTCGTTACCGCTTGTCTTGATTCTGATGAAGAAGATACAGAACAAGACGTCCCCGAAGATGAACGTGTAACTGACGAAGACCAACACGTTGAAGAAGATGAAAGTGAAGAAGCGCTCTCATGGATCACTTCATCTATGGAAGCAATGCAACAATTAAACAGCTTTGAAGTGTCCATGTCTGCTGAACAACGAAATCGAAGGAATATTAATACTTCTTATGTTCAAACCGAAACGACGCAATGGGTATCGAAGGATCCCTTTGCTTATCATGAAATTGCGACGATGACCGACCCGAATGCTGAAGAACTTGAACGAACATTTGAAACTTATTTACACGAAACAGAAGGTTCTACATTTATGAACCTAACTTTGAAACGTGGATGCACATGCCCGATGAAACGCTGCAATCCATGAACTCTTTACAGAACTATCAAGATGAACAGCAGTTAACGATCTTTCTTGATTATCTTGTAGAAAGCTCCTTGTCTATGGAAGAGAATGATGATGGGACGATTACGATTACAGCAATTGGTGACACAGAAACTGTCAATGAACAAGGTGAACAGATTTCTGACGTTTTGCAAGGAGGGTTTGGTTTAATGATGGATGATTTGCAATCACTTCTTACCATCCAATCGTTAAATTATGAACTTACGATCGATCGCGAATCAAAGTACTTAGAGTCGTTCTCAACATCGATTGAACTGTTCATCTCGCCTGAACAAGGTGCACAAATTCATGCAAATCAACAATTAGACCTAACGTACGATCGCCACAATGAGATTGACCCCATCACAATCCCTGACTTTGTAAAAGAAGAAGCAGAGCCTGTACAAATTGATACAGAAGCTTTCCAAAACATGCAACAAGAAGGAACCGAATAAGCTGCCTATTCCAGTAGGCAGCTTATTTTTGTATTTCACTTCTTCTCTTGTAATAACCGCTGTGATGTTAATAAAAAAAACGCTGAAATGCCGGCAATGTGACTGTAGCAATACGTTCTTGCTTTCCTTTAATAGAAAGCGAGTCAAACGGTTGCTTTACTTCTTCTAAGAGCTTTTGCCATTCTTCATAAGCCTGTTCATCTGAACGAAATATTGCATACATCGTGACATTTTCATCCCCGAACCGCTCGAATCCTTGAATAAGCTCTTTCTGCAAACGATCCGCAGGCTCCGTCTCACCTTGATGGTAAAACTGAGTAACAAGCTGCAAACCATCCGTCACGGTTTCTAGATATTCTGTTAACCGCTCTAAAAATTTGACTTGGCTCTCGACGCCGATCTCCATGTCATCACCTCACTGCAACCATAGCAAAAAGCCCCGAAAATTTAAATTCGAAGCTTAGTTTTTTGATCAAAATAATAACTCGTCATCGGTTGTTGCGACGGTGTTGTTCCTTCGTATTGGTCATTGATCTGCTTTTGTGCACGCACACGATGTAAGTCTCGACCAATGACGCTTCTTACTTCGTGTAATTTCATATCGATCTTATTGTTCATGTCCATAATCTCTTTCGCAACGATCATGGTTTCTTTGTTTCGTTCAACTTGGTGCAACGAAGACAGTCTTAAATCTCTTCGCTCTAAATAACGATCGACTTTCTCGATGTATTGATCACGCTCATCATCATTTGTCGGTAACGGCAACGTAAGGTGTTCATATAGCTTAATCGTTAACTCATGCAAAGCGTTTAAGCTGCTCATACAGGCAATTGCCCACCTTGATGACGGTTTTGACGGTCGACTTGAATGACTTGCTTCCACGTATCACGAAACTCTGTCACAATCGCTTCTGCGTTATCTAAGTTCTCTTTGCGGTTATGTACGTTAGCTTGAACAAGTTGGTCATGAACATAATCATAAAGCTTGAGCATCTGTTCACTCGTCTCATCGTTCACTTGCAACGTGACCATTAATTCCCGAATAATGTTTTGCGCTTTTGTGATGTTCTTATTCTTTTCTTCATAGTTCTCTGCTTCTAATCCTCGTTTTGCCAACCTCAAAAACTTCAAACAGCCATTATACAACATCAACGTTAACTCGCCGGGAGAAGCCGTTTGAAATTGGTTTTGTTGATACGCTTGTTGAGACATTGCCTGAGTATACGTCATCCATAAGCCCCCTTTAGAAATTACCGTTACCAAACATAAAGTTATACAGCATATCTCCTTGACTGTTTGAACGGGCAATGGCTTGTTCCATCGCAGTGAACTGGCGCCAATATCGCTGTTCCTTTTGTGCTAATCGCCGTTCAAAGTTCTCAATTCTCGAATCTAATTGATTCAATTCACGACCAATAGCAAATTGATGGTTTTGGTGACGCCCATTAGAACCACCGGCTTTTCGAGAAATGGCGTCAATACCATTGTTGACATCTTGACGCAGTTGACGGGCAATTCCTTGATTCTCACCTGACCCAGCGAAGAAATGATACGCCCCTTCTGGATCGTTCTCCACCGCTGCTTGAAGCTTCGCTTCATCAATGACGAGCTTTCCATTATCCAAGTAATCCGTTGAGGTTGTAATCCCAAGATCACCTAAATGGCGAATATTGGATTGATCTTGATCCACAGATTGATAAAGCGTCATCCGCATATTCGTTAAGAAGCTTTGCAACTCACGATCCCGACTCATTAGTCCACTTTGAGCCTTCTCTTCCCAAAGCTCAATCTCATGATCAGACATCTCACTTCGTTGTTCACTCGTAAGAGGAGGATAATCTCGATTTTGCCGTTCGTTAACTAACCCGTTCATTTCTTCAATAAGCGCATTGTACTCATCAACGAACTCTGTAATGTTCTTCACGATATTTTCTGTATCAACAGAGGAAGAAACACTCACAGACTCAGTAAATTCACCTCTAAGTGTCATCGTTAAGTTACCGATTGTGAACGTATTCGATTGTCTCTCAGTCTTTAATCCATTAATCTCAAACTCCGCGTTTTGTGCACCGTGTTGGCCTGATTCAAGATTTAGGACACTATCGAAAAAGTTAAATGTCTCTCCACCATTTGATACGTCTTCACCTTCATTATTTGAAGGCAGATTCAACGTATTAAAAATAATCTCCTCAGAACCCTCTGTTGGATTAAACACACCAGTCTCCGTTCGACTCACGGACACACGATTCGAAATTTCATCATAAAACATCGTAACCCCAATCGGCTATTGTTAAAATTGTTCATCACACTACGTAAAGAATCGGATTCCGTAATGAACATCGTATGTGTCTGTTCTTTCCCGTTAGCATCAAACGTAGTAATGCTAGCTTTCGTATAATTCCCTTCTCCACTCGGGTCAACATACTCCACTTCAACGCGAGCATTCTCTGAGACGTCATCTGGGGCAAACGTTAGCTCCCCGTTTTCGATGAAGACTTCTCCTTCAGCTAGGTTATTCATATCGCTTACCACTTCATATTCTCGTCCATTCACTCGAACGACTGGGCTCTCACCAATGCTTTCACCCTCAAGCCCGAGCCTATAAACGCCATCTTCACCACGTTCTACAAGATCTCTTTTCACTTGACCTTTAGCCCAACTCATTGATTCTAGATTTAGATCTTTGAAAGATATGTTAGGATCAATGCCTGCTTCACCGTTAATTTTCTCTTTGCTATGTGTTGAAGCTGCCTTTGCCAATTGATTTACTCGATCGATCGTATAGTGCGAATTCCCTGTTCCTGATGTTGATGTGACTGAAACGAGTGATTCATTCGTTGAACTACCTGTTCTCGCTAAAAAACGACTCGGTGTTAACAAGCGATCAAAGATCGACTGTTCAAACGCCCGAACCTTTGTGTTTAATTCTCTATAGGCATCGACTTGCCAATTCTTAAATGTCTGTTGTTGGGTAAATTTATCCATCGGAGCTCGTTCTGCTCTCATTAAGTCTGATACCATTTGGTTAATATCCATTCCTGACGCAAAACCGGAAATTCTCATTAAAGCCACCCCGCTTCTTGACTTATTCTTTATATCGACTCATTTGATAACTTGTTAACGTTCAATCACAATTCCTTTTTCAGCTCTCCATAAAAAAGACAATTGCTACATGCAACTGTCAACGTTCAACATCAATAATCACGCCTGCTTGCTTTAAAATTGCTGCGTTCAAATCAAGAAGCTTCTCTGGAGGGACTTCGCGGATTACTTCTTCAGACTGGCGATCAATGACTTGTACATAAATCCTTGATAGATCTTCATGAATCTTAAAACGCAAATTCGTATGACGCGACTCAAGTTGACGATTCGCCTCTTCAACATGAATACGAACCGTATCCTTGCTAATTGGACGACCCTTCTCTTCTAGCTCTCTCGTTTTCTCTTTACTTGGTAACTGTTCCTGTACTCCATTTATGCGTCCTCTGAATTCCATGCCCGTAATGTCATTCATTTGCACAGCAGATACCTACTTTCTTACATGTTTGTTTACTATATCGGCGGATCGACCGCTCTCTATAGTCCCAAACGCAGAAATCCTTCTTTAGCCATATAAAACTGCTACAATCAGGGTTCCATAATAAAAAAGAACAACACCCGAATAGGATATTGTTCTTATGCACGAACATCAACCTGTGCACCTTTAAACGGTTCAGCAACTTTTACCGCTTTCACTCTAGCATCAACTTGCATACGATCTAATTGTTCATGTTGCTCTAAAGCAACTTCTTGCGTTTTCTTAAGTAGCGCAACGTTCACATTAAGTTGAGTCGCCTGTTGAGATTGCAACATCGATAAACCAGCAATATCCATCTTTGCTCCTCCATCTACTTAGACATTTGGCTCAAGTGATAATGCAGACATACAATGCTCATTCAAACGCCGACTAGCCGGTAGGATTGTCAATGAGAGCATTTCAGATGCACGCACGGTATTCCCTAGTTCCACGAGATACATCACTTCCTCAATCCCACGACGATTTCGTGTCAGCCTTGCCTTTATGTTTCCAATTTCTCGATTGTCACCTGTTCTAGGAATTAAACCTTCGAGCTCAGAATAAAACAGAAGCACTTCTTTTAAATGCCGAAGAACTTCATCACACTTTGCTTTTGAATCCATCAAAGCTTCAGCATGTTCTAAAGCATAAACGACTCGGTCACCAAGAATGCCAAACCGGTTGTACAATTCCCGTTCATGCACATTCACCAACTCCACAATGATAGTTGAGAAGCAACATTCATAGAGTTGCTTCCCTTACCTATATCGGTTTGTTTGGTCAAAATGTTTAATTGACTTATCCAGAACGTAACCAGCCTAATTGAATGACCCGCTTAATAGCATGTGTCCGATCATTCGCGTTGATCTTTTTCGTCAACTGACTGACGTGATTGTTCACGGTCGAAACAGATAAAAAAATCATCTTCGGCAATTTTTCGATTGCTTTTTCCTTTTAAGATTGAATCTAGCACTCGACATTCAGACGCCGTTAAGCGGATCGATGCTTTCGCATGATCAAGCATTAAAGCATCCGGGTCCATATTCCTTTTTACAATTTCAAAAGGAGGCTCGTTAATGACTGACGACCGATTTAGTCGTAGTACTTCAATAAGTTCCGTTTGTAATAGAGGATCTACATAAGACGAGTAATCAATCGCTGTAGCAAAGTGCTGTGCTATCGACCTTGAGCTTTGATTAATACAAATTAACGTCGTAATATCCGATTCTACCGTTTTCTTAAGAAGATCTGGCGTATCTGCTGGAATCGCAGCACAGATACGAAAACGATTCATCAATCCATACAGTCGTCCGCTCTCTAATAAATAAAAACTCTCTTCTTTCGATAATAATGATACATCATTTACTACATCGTCTACCGTGTCTGGGATCTGTTCTAAGTACTTTGTCTTAAAGCCACTAGCCTTTAAAGCAGTAAGTAGGAATTCATCGTTCCTTTTTCCACCTAATTGTAGCCAAAGAAAGGGAAGCGTCTTTCCAGTCTTATTGCCAAAGTGCAGTTGGGCAGAGGTGTGCATCAACAATCCCTCCTTTATCATCAATCCACCATCAACTGAAGAAGCACGACAGTTAATGAAAGGACTTTAGAACTAAAAACTGTATCAAGTCTAATATTTCACACAGGTGAAAAACATAATTATGTTGAAAGATTAACAATGATCCAATCATCAAACAAGGTGCGATAATCATGACAAAATAAGGGATCCTATTAAAAGACAGCAAAGGACTAGGTATTTTATATTGCTTTGCCGTACACTTTTCTGAACTTTTTCCAATTCCTCAATTACAGGTAAATTGAAATATAATCTTATAGACTTATATTTCTATATCTAGTCTAAATATCTATTATTTATGCTATTCATTCCGATTCGTTATCTGGGAAAATAGTTCCTGTGAAATTGATGCAGCAGCTTGATTTTCTTTTGCAATATCAACAACAATTTCTTTTCGATGTATGCTCACATGCTTTGGTGCTGCAATACCAAGTTTCACTTGATCCTTCTCAATGCTAATCACTTTTAATTCGATGTCATCCCCAATCATAATTGCGTCATCGACTTTACGTGTCAGTACGAGCATACGCTTCCTCCCTCTGAAACAATAGCGCTCTCCGACGTGCTACACTCTCTTCTACGATCACTTGCTTAGCCAACCTCTCTTTTACATTCATTACGATCGGAGCAGCCAAATTAATCGTTGAGGATTGAAATGGGTCTTGCACTGTAATAATACCGAGTAACGTTGCCTCTTTCGCTTCATTCAAACGTAGCGATTCAATTTCATAAGGTGAAAGTTCTGCTTCGAAGTCTGGGAAAAATCCAAAGATTTCACAAACAATAAAGGCCAAATCCTTCGTTTTTGCAGATTGTAAAATTTGAAATGGTGTAGATTCATCACTAGCCATTGGCAGCAAATAGAACGTATGCTCCGTCTCAAACGCTGGGAGCCCATAAGGGAATGTAATACTCTTCGTTTCGTCCACAGTAACATCCCCGAAATATTTCGTTGAAATGTTCAACCAACCCTCACCTACTTTTTTTTCTTTATTTTACCTGATTATTTTGCTAGTAACAAAAAAATAAAGCCTAAATCAAGGCTTTATTAACGTAAAAAGTCTATTAAACTCGGTTGCATAATTCTAGCACCCGCTGATAAAGACGCATTTAAGATACTTTCATGCGATACGAGTTGGATAATTGCTTCCGCGAAATCAACATCTTCATTGTCCGACATAATTCGGGTAGCAGTTATTAATTGTTGATCCATGCGATTCTCAGTCATCATAATCCGATTTTGCCTCGCACCAATGTTTGCCTCCGCTGATAGCACACGATCAAGCTGTTGATCAAGCACGTCTAAATGATCGCCAATTTCCGTACCAGAGTCAGCACTTTTCATTGAACGTTCTAGTAAAATGAGTTCACCGAACGCTTCATAACCAAAAATATCCGCACCATTCGCATTGATTGGCATGTTTACGCCTTTCATCATCTGCAATTCGACGTCATCTTCGTTAATGGAAATGGCACCACTTTCAAAGAAGACCGCGTTATTTACATCGATCTCACCAGGTGTTCGCCCTTCAGCTTCAGCGTCTACGCCATATTCTTGGTAACTACCATCCGTAAATTCGTATAAGACTCCTTCGTAAAATAACATCGTCCCATCAGGGGGGCATTAGGGTCTTCTACCGTAATGTCGAATTTCGATTTATCAATCCGCTGATTCTCTGTATCCGTACCATTGAAAATGTACTTGTTATTGACCTTCGTATTCCCTAAGTCCTTGATGTGATCAATAAGTTGTCCAATTTCTTCAGCAGCCGCTTTGCGCTGCTCGCTATCGTACGTATCATTTGCCGCTTGAGATGTGAGCTCTCGCATTCGTTGTAAGCTCGTGTTTACATCATAAAGCGCTTGATCGCTCGTCTCCATCCACGTATGTGCAGATGATAGATTTCGTTGAAATTGTTCGATTTCACGAACTTGAGTACGATAATGCATCCCACTCGTCGCCGATAACGGATCTTCCGATGCACGACTAAACTTCTTTCCTGTGTTCAGTTGATTTTGGTACTTTGAAATGTTGTTGTAGTTTGACTGGATATGCCTTAACGTTTGATTTGCGATCATAGACTGAGTGACCCGCATATCGTCACCTCACTTTCTTTTACCTACCGACGATTCCCATACCATTAATAATCCGATCCAGCATTTCATCAATCATCGTAATCTGCCTTGCCGCCGCATTGTATGCATGCTGGAATGAAATCATATTCACCATTTCTTCATCGAGGCTCACCGCACTCATCGACAAACGGTTTTGTTCAATGGTCGATTGACGAACACCACTCGTATAATCCATACGCGCAGCATTGTTCGTAGCAACAGCCATTTCACCGACGATTGCACGGTATGATTCTTGTAGTTGTTCGATTTGATTAGACAATGCTAACGCGTTCGAGCCGTCACCTGAAACGCCACTCCCGGAAGCTGCGATGTTATCAAGGTTGTTGATTGCGTTATCAATTCCTAGACGATTGTTCTGCTGATCGAAAGTAAAGAAATTATTAGGTGTAGAATCATTTAACCCTTGTCCTTCTCGATGGCTCTGATTAAACGCTGTCACAAAACCTTCCATCATGCTTTGCAATTCATCTAGCATTTCTGGGTAGACACCCTGGACGATAGCATTACCTTCAGCATCAACCTCTTCAGTTATATACCCGTAACTCTCAACGAGCGCAGCTACTTTGCCGTGTTGTGAAGGGATATCCATCTCAATATTCCCTTCAAATCTAATGGACTCCACCACACCAGCAGACTCATGAACAGTCATCTTAGAAACACCATCTGCATCGAGTATCTTACTTTCTTCACCATTTGAATTCTTCAAATGAATCTCTAACGGGCCTAATGCAGTTGGGTGACGGTTATCTTTCGGTTGATTTTCAGCGTATTTCACTTCAATTGGAATGAGCTCTGACAGTTCATCGATTAATCGATCGCGTTCGTCATAAAGGTCATTCGGTAAATAGCCGTGTGGTTCTAAGCGATTGATATCTTCGTTAAGATTATGAATCTGCTCTAATAACGTGTTTACTTGCTTTGTCGTACCGTCTAGCTCATGCTTTAGCTCTTGCTGGACGCTTGTCAATGAGTCAACGATATAGTTGTATGTATCTGCAAGTGTCTCCCCTTGTTGGCGTACGACTTCACGAGCACTTTTATCACTTGGATTGTCCGCTAGAACTTCAATGGCACGCCAAAAGTCATCCATCACAATTCCGAGTCCAGAGTCTGACGGTTCATTCATAATGTCTTCCATTCGAATGTGCGCTTCATGCATTTTTGCCCAATACCCAGCTCTTGAACTCTCGCCTCGGTATTGTAAATCTAAAAACTCATCACGCACCCGTTGCACTGATTCTACATCGACTCCAGTACCGATTTGCCCCGCAATCGAAGGCGCATTCATCCCAGGTGCTGGAAAAGCTTGTGATGCATTAAAGTTCACCCGTTGACGTGTATAGCCTGGTGTATTCGCATTTGCAATATTATGTCCAGTCGTCTGTAACGCTCGTTGTTGGGCCATTAACCCTTTATAAGCCGTTTGTAATCCGTGAAATGTTGACGTCATCACGTTCCCCTTCCTTACGCTTTTGAATCAAACGCAGAAAAATGCTGCTTACTTTCATTTCCTTGTACTTGGTTCGGTGGCTGATATGACCGTAAATCGTCTTCTGGTCGTAACATGTCTAATGTTGCTTCGACTACAGATAAACTATCGGTTACGAGTTGGCGGTTCAATTCATTTTGATCTTTCAACTCTTCTATTGTCGCTTTAAGGTCTGTTCTAAGAGAGTGCAAGATGTTCTTCTCTTCTTCAGGTAGATACTCTAGCCATTCATTCATTGGCAAGCCTTGTACATCCTTTGGACAATACCACTTTACAACCTCTTCACTTCTCGACTTCCGTTCACGTTCAAGGTATCGCAACTCTTTCATCTGCTCTGCTTCCAGTTTTACGAGGTCTTGGATGCCTGGAATATCAGCTTTTTGAAGGCATTCTGTCTTCTTCTTCGCAAGTGACAACAAATAATGATGTCGTTGCTGAAGTTCTTCTAATGTTTCTACAAACTGATGAATTTGACTCATCTAATCCTCACCTCAACGACCATTCCAAAATTCATAAAGCTTCTTCGCCACTGCCCGTTCATCGATTTCATACGTACCATCGTCAATCTTTTGTTGTAGCTCTTGAATACGCTTTTCACGTTCAGTTGGAACAGGCTCTTCTTGCATTTCTAACGCTTTTGAAGAGATCTCTACCGAATCCTTTTTCTCATGCCCTGACGCTTTAGACTGGACGTTTTGTGCGGATGATTGGTAATAAGAATGAATAGAACCGTACGGATTAATCTTCATATTCATGATCTCCTTCCATCGTGATCGTTTCTGACATAATACGTTTGTTTACGTTTATTATCGCTTTCTTCCATATGTTCAGCAAGGTCTTTTGACATTTGCTTTTCGCATGATTTACACAACTTGCCGTATTTCGTTTTCTCTTTACAAAAGTAACAAGGCACTCGAAATTCGGTAAATCAATTAACTGTAATCGCCCTTGAGAAATGTAATCTAATATACGTTGCTCAGAAACTCCAGTCGCATCCGACGTTTCAGCAATCGTAGATTGTCGATTTTCTCGTCGCCTTAAAAACGTACTTACTCGTCTAAAATAGTCTTCTTCTTGTTGGTAGCAACGAGGACAAAGATCACGAATCGTTTTCACGTACAAACTCCCACACGATACACAATTAACTAGTTCTGTCACGTTGCCACCTCTCTACTGTTCTTCTACTTAGTATATCGGCTAGTACATGTGAAGTTTAAGTATGACGAAAGACTCACAATTCAACTTCGAAATAATGTCATTGAACTGACAGAAGTTGCCCCTGCTTCAAGTAAAACCGTCGCTGCTTTACGAACAGTGGCACCCGTTGTATAAATATCATCAACCAACACCACATTCTTTGACATGACGCTCTTTCGATCCGTCACCTCAAATGGTCGAGAGCGACCTGCTATCCTTTGCCAACGCAATTTCTTGCTCGTTTTTTCTTCATGAATGACACGACTAAGAACATCGGTGATGTTTGTTCGTATACAACGTGCGAGCACTTCTGATTGATTAAAACCACGCTCGATCATTCTTTTTTCGCTTAAGGGGATCGGAACGATCAGGTGTTGATTGAAATTCCTTGCATACATTCGTTTAAGTTCTTGTTCAAATGCTTTAGCAAGAACGACGTCTCCTCGGAACTTAAAGCGCGCAACAAAGTCTTGAGCCCAATTGTTATAGGAAAGAAGCGATACATTGCGGGTTAATTTATTTGACCAATAAGTACTTTTCTCCCAACGAACACAGTCTAAACACACGGATGAGTCTGCTTGAGGTCTGTAACAACAACTGCAATGAAGAGTATTAATCCATATCATTTGCTGCGAACAAGCGTAACAAAATCGACGATACTCACGCCTAAAAAGCGTATCCCAGCTTAATGGCTCGTCAATTGCTTTTTGACAATAGAGACAACTGCTCATCCCTCATTCATCCTTTTAATCTGCTTAACGGCCTGCTTCATCGCAATCGTCGTCCCATCATGTAAAAATAGAACGTTTCCTTTTGGATCCTCTTGACTTCGACCCGCTCTACCTGCAATTTGGACGAGCGCTGCAATTGTAAACACATCGTTTTCAGCACCTAAAATAAACACATCGACACTCGGAAATGTTACACCTCGTTCTAAGATCGTCGTTGTAATTAGACAATGATACTGTTTATGGCGGAATGCATCGACAATTTCTTTTCGCTTGGCATGTTTACTGTGAACACAAATGATATCTTTACGAGCAATAATTGATTCTAGCCGCTCAGAAACGTTGATACTCGGCACAAAAATGAGCAATTGCCGGTCTGACTCTCGTTCTTGACGGTTCATCAAAGCTGTTAATTTAGGAGGTAATTTTCCACGTTCAACATAAGAACGCCAATCACCAATCCATTTTAAGCTAGGGACAGGCAACGGGTAGCCATGATACCTGCGGTTAATCATAGCAATTTGGTTGTTTGTTTTTAACTTTTTTATAAGAAATTGTGGAGGAGTAGCACTTAAATAGTAGAATTTTGCAGAGGGCTTCGCCGCTTTAGTAACAGCAAAACGAAGAGAATTATCGTAGTGATAAGGAAATGCATCGATTTCGTCGATGATTACAACGTCAAAGTATTGAAAATAACGTCGCGTTTGGTGCGTTGTTGAGATAACTAAAGGTGCCGATTGAAAGCGCTCTTCACTTCCGCCATAAAGAGCGATACTCCGTAAGTTAGGAAATGCTTGCCTAATTCGGGGGATTAACTCAAGCACAACATCGGTTCTAGGAGTCGCAATCAGCAGTGTTTTCTTTTGATCAATTGCTTCAATAATAAGTGGGAACAGCATTTCGGTTTTGCCTGCACCGCACACTGCCCATACGAGCAACTCATTGTCTGTACGGTGTTGAAGAATTTCAACCATTTGCTTGGAGGCACGCTTTTGTGCGTCGGTCAGTAAACCATGCCAACTCAGTCGTGTCTTTGGAAATGGTTCAGCAACCGGAATATGTACGAGCGGTGTACACGTCGTTACTTTACCCATCATAATGCAAGAACGACAATATAAGCACTCGTTACGGCCACACCAATAACAATCAAACATGGCGAATTGCTCTTTATCTTGATTCCCACAACGGTTGCATGTTGGTGCAGAACGCTTTAATGAAATTCCTATACTAAGCTGCACAGTTCCTGCAATCAATTGGCGACGAGTAACGATTTGTTGGTCATTGAGCTCACTTGTGAGTAAAGACTTCCCTTGTAGCGTCGGAAGTGGTGGACTTGGCTTAAGGTGTGTAATAACTGCAGCGTCTGATTGTACGTCGTCATCTTGCTGGACCAAGTCACACGGTAATACGACTGGCTCCAACTGTCCTTTCGGAACAACCCAAACACATTTCAAAAGCATTCCTCCTAAAAAAAGACGGCTAAGCGTCTCAGAGTGTCGAAAAAGTGCTGTTCTTATATAAATGAAGTAGAGAGTTAATGAACTTGTAGATTTTAAAGTATTAAAGTTATACATTTTACTTTTGTTTTTACAGACTCAATATGCTGTATAAACGCGGCTGTCGTGGCGAAGACGCCCGCGGCAAGCGTAGCCACAGAAGCCGCTTACTCATTTACGAGTACACTTTTGGTCCGTTTAAGTTTCTCAACAGCCTGAGACGCTAAGCCGTCTTTTAATTACTTTCGTACCATGTCACTCCAATAGAATTCTCACCGAGGTGCGTACCAATAACAGGGCCAAAATATGAGATGGAACGGTAACGTTATCGTACTTTTCCTGGATCTCCTTTTGAATTCGCTCTGCTTCAGGTAAGGCATTCGCATGAATGATACTAGCATTTATTTGTTTACCTTTACTTGCTGACTGATCAAGAAAACTTAAGACTCGTTGCAAAGCTCGCTTGTACGTTCTAACTTTCTCGTAAGGCACGATGACTTTGTTTTCAAACGTTAAGATCGGCTTAATTTTAAGTGCACTACCAATTAAGCGTTGCGCACCACTTAAACGCCCTCCACGATGAAGGTGATTTAAGTCATCAACGATGAAGTAGGCTTGTAACGTTTCACGTACCTCTGATAAACGCTTGAAGATTTCATCCACATCTTTGCCGTCTTCGATCATTTGTGCAGCTTCCCTAATGAAAAATGCTTGAGGTTCACAGCTGATCTCACTATCAAAAGGATATACCTTCGCATGTTCAATTGAACGTGCTGCACTCACAGCTGTTTGGAACGTTCCACTAATCCCACTGGATAGATGAAACGACAAGATTGCATCGTGGTCTTTTGCTAATTGCTCGTACGTTTCAATGAAATGACCGAGTGCAGGTTGAGAGGTCGTTGGTAGATTGGGGAAGTTTCTCATCTTATCGTAAAACTTCTCGTATCCAAGGTTAGTTTCTTCAATTGTCTCTTCCCCGAAGTTCACACTTAAAGGAAGTACTTTAATTTGATATCGCTCGATCGTTTCCTGATCAAGATATGCTGTACTGTCGGTTACAATCGCTATTTTTGACATATTTGGACCCCACTTCTCCATTATGTTCCTATGTATACTATAAGTTTTTTTTCAAACTAAATGAAAGAAAAACAGAAAAAAAAGTCGAAGCACGTAAGATGCTCCGACTTTTTTGTTATCTTACTTTTACCCAGCCTTTTTTTAATGGACTCAACAACAGCTTGCGTACGGTCGTTTACGTTCATCTTCTGAAGGATATTACTTACGTGGTTCTTAACAGTCTTTTCACTAATATAGAGGTCCTCACCGATCATACGGTTACTAAAACCATCAGTCATCAGTTGTAGAACTTCACATTCTCTACGTGTCAGAATGTGCAACGGCTTGCGGTATTCCACTTCTCTAAAACCAACCTCAGTTTGATCGCTTGTTGCCGCAACACGATCACCAGTTGCTAATCGGCGGTACTCTTTAATGAGGTTGTGCGTGACTTTCGGGTGAATATACGCTCCACCTGAACCGACCACTTTCACTGCTTCAATAAGAGCATCTGCATCCATCTCTTTCAATAAATAGCCTGCAGCACCTGTTTTTAATACGTGTGTCACATACGTTTCATCATCATGAATGGAAAGAATTAACACTTTCACATCAGGGAATCTTTCAATAAGATGCTTTGTCGCCTCTACTCCATTAACGCCTGGCATATTAATATCCATTAGAACAACGTCTGGTCGATGTTTCGCTACGAGTTCAGCAGCTTCGCTACCGTCGTCTCCTTCAGCGACAACATCAAATTCGTTCTCCATCGCCAATATACGTTTGACACCTTCTCTAAATAATTTATGATCATCAATTAGAAGAAGTTTTATTTGATCCTGTTCTCGATCTAACATCACTATACTCACCTCTCCGCGTACAAGGATCTACTCCTCGTGCGTCGCGTTAAAATTCAAAGTCTATTAAACTTCTTGTTTTAATTCAACAGGTACGGAAAACATTAACTTAGTCCCTTTACCCTTAGCACTCTCAATGGTAAATTGACCTTTCAGCATGTTGACTCGCTCTTTCATACCCATTATACCGAAACTACCTTCTTTCTTCTCTGATTGATCAAACCCTAAACCATCGTCAGAGACAATGAGCAGTACCCGCTCTTGTAGTAACTGTACTTTAACAATAATTTGAGACGCATTTGCATGCTTTAATGCGTTTTGGACAGCTTCTTGAACGAGGCGGAACAGCGCGACTTCTAAATTCGGCTCCATTCTTCGTTCATCGCCTAGTACGAGAAAACGTAAATTCACATTCATGTCTTCACGCTCATCTACTGAGCTTAAATACTTTCGCAATGTGGGAATGAGCCAAGATCATCTAAAGCCATTGGCCGTAAATCATAAATGATTCGCCTTACGTCAGCAAGACTCATCTTAATTGCTTGTCTAACGTCCTTAACTTCTTGAAGTGCACTTTCAATACCCTGATCATAATAGAGACGTTCAACTAATTCAGCGCGAAGTAACACATTCGCTAAAAGCTGGGCAGGACCATCATGAATATCCCTCGCAACACGTTTTCTTTCAGCTTCTTGCGCTTGGATAATCTTCAGACCAAAAGCTTGCTTTTCTTTCGCGTCTTCAACAATTTCTCCAACTTCACGTAAGTCACCAACGAGGAAATTATGAACGACTGACACTTGTCCAACGAGCAATTCTGCTCTTTCAATCGTGTCCTCAAGCTCGAGCAACCTCCGCTCGACTTGATCCCGTCGTTCCCTAACTTGCTTTTCTTCTTGATTCAATACGGCCAATTGTATTTGATGTTCGTTGGCATGCTCATACGCTTTCCGAACTTCTTCATTACTGTACTTTCCAAATTCACGACTAACTTCTGCTAAGCGGTTGCGGGCCAATTTGGCATGGATTTCTTTCTGATCTGTCAATCGAATAATCTCCGCTACTTTCACACGCAAATCTTTTAATTCGATCTCCAACCCCGCGTATTCTTTTCTCGTTTTCTCACAGATTTCAAAGATCTGTTCTTTACTATCTCTAACCGTTTCCATCATTTGCTCAATGATTTGGTCTAGCGATTGTTTAGAACCCATTCCATAATCACCAGCCTTTCGAATCGTTTGTTTGACACTCTCGTGCGATTCGATATGATTATTTTAGCACATTCTTAGAGGTCTAAACGGCTATTAAGAAGAAAAGTTCAAGAAATAACATATTCTGCGTCAGTTGTTATACAAAACGCTGACATGTCTGACACTATCATGTTTATCGCTTTTCGTGTGTTACAAAAACATTATAAAGTAGTTACAGTCTCGAAAGGGGAAATTCCACTTTATGCTCAATTCGTACTATACAATTAAAAAAACGGGTCAAGCTGAACAAACAATACAAAAATCAAGATTTATTACACACATGAAACGGGTAACAACTGAAAATGATGCTAAAGAATTCATTGAAACGATTAAAAAGGAACATTGGAACGCAACTCATAACTGCTCTGCTTATGTAATCGGTGAAAATGATGAAGTTCAAAAAGCCAATGATGATGGCGAACCTTCGGGTACTGCAGGAGTGCCTATGCTAAATGTCCTCCTCAAACAAAAACTAAAAGATACAGTTGTCGTTGTAACACGGTACTTTGGAGGAATTAAGCTTGGTGCAGGCGGGTTGATTCGTGCATATGGAAGCAGTGTTTCCGTAGGTATAGAAGAAATTGGAGCAGTCGAACGAAGCCTAATGCAACACTACGAAGTAACGTGTTCCTACGAATTGCTAGGAAAAATAGAAAATGAGCTTCGTCAATCAACGTACACGTTAATTGACATAAACTATGCAGAAAATGTAACCTTTCTCACAGCTGCACCCGTTGAAGAAACAACAAATTATGAAAACTGGCTCGTAGAAATTTCGAACGATCGTGTAACGTTCAATGCAACAGAAACGTCCTATGTTGAAGAAGATCGCGAAAAAAAAGATAATCCAATAATGAACAAAGTTAGACAAATTTCCCGGGAAATAGTCAAGAAAGGAGGTTCCTATGGAAGAAGAACAACAATCAAGAACACTCCAACGACGTAAAATGCGTAGAAGGCGCAGAAGGAAACGAATTGCTGTCTTTTTCATAACGGTAGCGACACTTTTATTCCTCGTTGTAGGGGGCGGATTAACGTGGGCATGGTCACAAATATCAGGCTTAACGAACGATACGTTCCAGCCACTCCCAAGGGAGATATCTGATTTGCGCCCCGACCAAGAGTCAGTAAACATACAAGACGATCATGTATCCGTGCTCTTTCTAGGTGTGGATAGCCGCGAAGGCGCTGTTTCTGGCCGAAGTGATGCCATGATCTTAGCTACGTTCAATCGTGATGACTCCAGCGTTAAAATGCTCAGCATCCCTAGGGACTCCTATGTAGAGATTCCAGGCCGTGGCTCTGAAAGAATCAGCCATGCTCATGCTTATGGAGAGCACGATTTAGCGGTCGAAACCGTCGAGAACTTTCTTGACGTACCCGTTGATTATTACGCAACGATTAATTTTCAAGCATTCATAGAAATTGTCGATACGTTTGGTGGCATTACGGTCGATTCCGATATTTCGTTTTCCGAACAAGATTCAGAACACAATCCCGATGCTATTTTTATTGAAGAGGGAGTTCAAGAACTTAACGGCGAGGAGGCCCTCGCTTATGTTCGCCACCGTAACACAGACGGTGACCTTGCACGAGGAAATCGTCAAACGGAAGTCATTGCCTCATTAATTAATGAAGCTACGTCAATTTCTAACATTAGTAATTATGATGATGCATTTAAAAGCTTGGAGAATAATATGAATCATAATATTGAAGGTTTTCAAGAACTTATTGCCTTTCATTCATATGCCTCTTCTTTAGACAGTATGGAACGATTTCAGCTTGAGGGAACGTTTGAACGAATTGACGGGTCTGAAGTGATTGTAATTGACGACACATCACTTGCAAATGCGCGATTGAAATTGCGAAACCACCTAGAATTAGATGATTCTGAGCAGCCATAGGCTTGGCAACAAATTCCGACACATTTAGAAATAACTTTATTTACTTTTGTTCTACTAATCATGTAAAATATATTTAATGTGTTTTGAATTAAAGTGAACGAAGCATGGGAGGAGCCAGCTTTATGGCGAGAGAACAAACACGTTCCTTACGTCTTGAACGCAAAAGACGTCGAAAGAAACGTATCATAGTTTCAATGATTACTCTTGCATCACTGGCTTTTATTGCTGTAGGGGTTGGACTTGCATATACCATTTATCAAGCTGATCAAATTACTCGTGATACCGATGTACAACTCGATCGAGGAACGGTATCAAAGCAACGAGATGTTGAAGTTGACCCTTCCATAGACAATATATCCGTTTTATTTCTAGGTGTAGACAATCGCGATGGTCAGGTTTCAGGAATATCTGACGCTATCGTATTGGCAACATTTAATCACAGCGAACAATCTGTAAAGATGCTAAGCATCCCTCGGGATTCATACGTAAGCATTCCAGGTCGAGAAGCTCGTGACAAAATTAATCACGCGCATTCATTTGGAGGTACTGATCTTGCCGTAGAGACAGTTGAGAACTTCATTGATGTGCCCGTTGATTACTATATGACGCTTAACTTCCAAGCATTTATTGATATTGTGAATACATTCGGCGGTGTAGACGTTGATGCACCTCACGCCTTCAGTGAACAAGATGCAGATGGCAATCCAGACGCCTATCACATTCAAGCCGGGGAACAAACGTTAACTGGGGAAGAAGCTCTCGCTTACGTTCGTCACCGTAAATCAGACGGCGACCTCGCTCGTGGGGAGCGACAAACCGAAGTGATTCAGGCACTCATTGAAGAGGCAACATCCGTTTCTAACCTCTCCAATTACAGCCAAGCGTTCCAAGACCTCCAAAACAACATGAAGCACAATTTTGGAAGTTTCAATAACATCAGTGCTTTTCATAATTATGTCACTTCATTAGATGACATTGAGCGACATCAATTAGAAGGTGAAGGCACTTACGTGAATGGTGTGTTTTACTTTGATGTGGACGACACATCACTTGCTAATTCAAGAATTGCACTTCGCAATCACCTAGAACTTGATGATGACTCTACACCTATGGACCATACTGAAACCGCAGGCGAGAAACAAAACGATTAAAGCGATGAAAAGAATATCTTTTCATCGCTTGTTTTTTTGCCGATTGCTTTCAAATTTGATATATTAAGAGCGTTACTAATGCCTACATCATGAATTACTAGTAACGATAAGGAGGCTTTTATGAAAGTCAAACATATAACGATATTGCTCACACTTATCGTTATTGTCGGGGTCGCTTGGGGTGGAGCCTTTATTGCTGCCAAAAGTCAAGACCTTACATTTGAAGACCAGTTTTTAGAACAGGCGATACGAGAAGATCTACACTTAGAAGAAGGTGAAGGTGTTACAGCAGAACTTGCTCGTTCAATTACTTCACTTGATTTATCTAACCAGCAAATTGAAAATCTATCAGGCCTTGAACATTTTGAAATGCTCAATTCCTTAGATTTAACGAATAACAAAATTGAAGACATCTCAACCCTTTCAGAACATGAAAGACTTGAAACACTTTCTCTTGAGGATAACAACGTTCATGAGATTGATTACTTAGCTGAATTATCGTCGTTAACAAGCCTGAACCTTAGGGAAAACTACGTGGAAAACATTGAGCCCATAACAGAACTCATTTATCTTGAAGACTTGAACCTTCGTGAGAACCGAATTACATCTATTGATTCAATCTCAGGATTAGAATTTCTAGAAGATCTAAATTTACGTTACAACGAAATTACATCCATCGAGCCAGTACTTACGCTGCCTTTATTACGTGAACGTCTTTACGTTGAAGGAAACCCTATTGAAGATCTTCTTACACTAACTAATTTATATGATGAGATTGAGGACATCGACATTCCTCGCCCAGAATACCATGTAACATTCTCTCAACAAGGCGGGGTCTATCAAGAACCTTTTGTTGTAGAAGTTGATACTCTTGCAGACGCTGATGGTATTCTACGATATACCGTTGATGGCAGCGAAGTAACTGAAGACTCTCCTGTCTATAATGAAAGCATTTCAATCAATGAAGGACAGACGGTTCGTGCAAAGTTCTTTAGCGATACCGGCGAAGAAGGGCCTGAAGATGGCCAATCTTACATTGTAGATGAGTCAAGTCATCTACCCATCATTTCAATTGCTACCGATGAAGCGAACCTTTGGGACGAAGAATACGGCATCTATACACCAGGGATTTACTATAATCCAGATGCTCATAATCCACACTTAACAGGTAACTATCATCAAAGTGGCCAACATTGGGAACGTCCTGTATTTATGCAAATGTTTGAGCCCAATGGTGAAATCGGGTTAACCCAACACGCCGGAATTCGAATTCACGGCGGAGCATCACGATCGCTAGACCGCAAGTCCTTGCGCTTCTACGCTCGCTCAGATTACGGGGAAAACCGATTCCGTCATCCACTATTCGGTGAAGAAGAACGTGATTACTATAACCGATTTATATTAAGAAACTCAGGGCAAGACTGGAACCGCACACTATTCAGAGATGCGATGATGCAGTCGCTCGTTGAAGATCTAAATATGGAAACTCAGTTATATCGACCAGCTAAGCTCTATGTGAATGGTGAAGACTGGGGATTATTTAACATTCGTGAGCGTTACGACAATCATTATTTCAGGTTTGCTCATGACGTTTCTGTAGAAGACTTAGATTTATTAGAAACACACGGTGACGAAGTAGAAGGTTCAAATCATGACTATATGCAACTTCGATCAATGATGACAACCTCTGATCCTTCTGAACCTGAAGTTTATGAACAAATCAAGAAAGAAATTGATATTGATAACTTTATTGATTATCATATTTCACAAATTTACTTTGGTAATGTCGACTGGCCAAACAACAATGTAAATATTTGGCGTGAACGACCTCATGGCAAGTGGCGTTGGGCAATGTATGATACCGACTTCGGTTTCGCCCTACCTACAACTGCCTCTTCTGCCATGCATAATACATTGGAGCACGCGACGAATGAAGCCGCAGCCAATTCAACATTTTTATTACGTTCATTACTACAAAATGAAGAGTTCGAACAAGAATTCATTAACCGCTATGCACATTATTTAAATACTCGTTTTGAAGCGGACCGTGTTGTAGAGCGTATTAATGAGTTCCATTCGGCATTAGAACCGGAAATGCAGAATCATATTGAGCGTTGGAATGAGCCTGATTCACTTGAAGAATGGGAAGACCAAGTAGATATATTGCGTGATTTCGCTACGAATCGTCAACAGTTTAATCGCGCTCACATCGCCCAACATTTTGCGTTAGATGGTTGGAGTGAAATGACAGTCGTTAATACTCATATTGATGACTGGGGCCTTGCAGGCTTCGACTTATCTGGAGCTGAAGATGGTGACACAGGCATTTACTTTACAAACACACCAATTTCAACTGAGTTTAACGAAGAAGTTCACGTGCAATCTTCAAATGACGATGTCGCACAAATTACGAGCGACAATTCAATCTTGCTTGTTGGTGAAGGGGAAGCAAATGTTACTATATCTAATGTTGATGGTGATTCTATCGTTCATCTACATTTCAACACTGAGCATGTTGAGCAAGATGTAGAGCATGTTGAATTAGGTGAAGGAAGCATCACGCCTACTCATAACGACACAATCTCTTGGATTAGTAGTAATGATCAAATTATTGCTATTGAGGAGGACGGTACTTTTGAAGCTCAACAGTACGGTGCTGCTACCTTATTTGGAATGGATTCTAGTGGCGACATTGTAGAAATACATCATACCCACGTTAAGGAAATTGCTGAAGCAGGCACGACGATTAACCCTGATGCTGAAGGTGCCGTTACCTTCGTTGGAGTATGGTCTGAACAAACACGTGACGATGAAACAGATCACGTCATGCGTTATTCTCAAGAAACCGCAGCAACGGCAACATTTAGTTTTATTGGTACTGGGTTTGAATGGACGAGCATAAACGACTTACCGTTTGGCGAAGCCTCTGTTTATATTAACGGTGAGCTCCATGATACAGTCCAAGACGACAATAGTTCCTTTGAAGTTGCTGACTTAGAAGAGGGACAACACGTCGTAACAATTGTTGTTGATGATGTTAGCGAAAATGCAGACGATGAAAGTTATGTAAGCATCGATGAAATCACGATCAACTAACAAATATAAGTAAAGCTAAGAGGGGTGCATTAACATGCACCCCTCTTAGCTTTTTGAATCTATACCTTGTTTTATGGCAACGTATAATAAAGCTGTGTGTAGTAAGGACGGTTGTTACGAGATTCATCAAATGCAATCCCTACACCTGTATGAGTGTAGTTACCAAGAAGCGCTTCACGATGACCCTTATCAGAATTCATCCACCCCTCGATCGCATCCAACGGGCGGACTTGACCACGAGCCAAATTCTCGGCTGCTGAATGGTATTCTACTCCATCAGCATCCATTCGATCAAATGGACTAAGACCTTCAAGGTTTGTGTGACTAAAATAATTGTGCCTTGCCATATCTCGACTATGATTTAAGGCAGTTTCTGATGCATCATCTAAACGCTCTAGTGAACCTAAATCGTAAGAGGCACGTACAGCATTTACGAGATAAACAATTTGAGTTTCATACGTGTTACGAATTGTACCTGTTGCATCAGGATAGTATTGATCATATTCATCTTCTACTGCTTCATCAATAACAAATACGCTAGAAACCTCATCACTATTGTGTGAATCATAATAATACGTTACATAGTAATCATTTACTGAAAAGAGATCTTTTTGTCCATTGTCAACCCGATAGCGCATTCCATCTTTTACGACTATTGATTCCGGCTCCCTAACTGCTCACGTACTACTGTTTTGCTAGACCCTTTACTTATATCATTAGTTGAACGCCAACGATCCTGAGGTGTTAATGCAGCAACAACTGTTTCGTCTTCAATCCCGTATTGAATGTAACGATCCCAGTCATCATGATAGACGTACCAACGGAATCCGTACTCACTATCTAACACTTGCTCAGGGTCACCGTGAAGACGCTGTAGCTCTTCTACTGAATCTCCAATCCTAATTCCATCAAATGTCCATTCGCCACCGTAAAAGGTTTCGTTCGTTGATGACGTTCTATAGTCTTCGTTGATTGCCCTCGCCATGAACACACTGAATTGCGCTCTAGTCACTTGCTCATTAGGGCTATAGCTTCCGTCTCCTTTACCTGTCGAAATATAATTCGTAACAACAGGAGCAATCTCATCATAAGCCCAATGCAAATGATTCAAATCCCTAAACTCGACTTCGCGATCTGCTTCTAAATCAAAAGCCCTCGTTAATACAGCACTCATTTGCGCTCGTGTTAGCGGTTCTGAAGGGCGGAATTGGTCATTCTCCCCTCCGGTCATAATCCCTGCAGCATTTACTCTCTGAATGGCGTCATAATTTGAGTGCGATTCATCAACATCTCCAAAGTCTCGATCTTCTGAAACATCATCTAACTCAAGCGCACGATCTAACATCACTGCGGTCTGAGAGCGCGACACCTGCCGATCAGGACGAAAGCTACTATCTGGATAACCTGTAATGATTTCTTTAGAAAATATGTACTCAATTTCTTCAGTTGCCCAATACGAATCATTCACATCGCTAAAGGAGCTTGCGTTAGCCTCAAATGATGGGTAAACAAGCAATGTTACCACTAATGCGCTAGCGCCCAAAAATTTCTTCATAGGTGTACCCCCTCCATCTCTTTCTTTCATAATAACAAATATTACTAGTTATGAGGCAAAAAAAAGCTACGTAACGAGTCGTTACGTAGCTTTTTTCTTAACGATAGAAGTCTAGCACTCCTTGGTACAGTGCTTCGCCCGCTCTTGCCGGATAACCAGGTTGACGCATAATGCTTGCATCACCAGCATTCGTTACAAAACCGAGCTCGATCAATGAAGCTGTCATGTTTGTATTTCTTAGTACTGAGAAGTTCGCAGGATCAACTCGACGGTGATTCATTCCAGTATCACGAACGAGACGATTTTGAAGCGCAGTTGCTAACCTCCGACTATCAGGACCATCATTTGGATGATAGAACGTCTCTGCTCCTCTAGCACTTGCAGCAGGAAACGCATTTGCATGAACACTTATGAAAAGATCGGCGTTGGCTCGATTTGCAATACGAGCGCGTTCAACCAATTCAATGAACGTATCGTTCGACCTTGTCATAATAACGTTGGCTCCACCACGCTCCAAACGATTTGCAAGCTCTCTAGAAACTTGTAAATTAAGCGTTTTTTTCTACTAGACCATTGCCTGTTGCTCCAGAATCATGACCACCATGACCTGCATCAATGACAATTGTTCTTCCTGCAAGCGGACCATTCCCTGTTGATCCAACAATTAAATGCTCAACACTCGTATAGCCTTCCCCTCCAGAGAAGGAAACTCTAACCCAGGGGCCATCATTCACATATTCATAGATTTGTACTTGAGTACCTCGTGATAATCGATGAATGATAGCGTGACTTGCCCCTGGACCGCTCCGCACAACAAGGTTGTGATGACTCACAGTGGCTGATTCAATCGCTTCTCCAACTTGAGTGACATTCATGTGGTCCGCATGAGTATAGGCAACTTGCCCATTGTATAAAATCTTCACCCATGGTCCCCCATTGACGAACTCATAAATCTCAACAACATTACCATTTAGTAAATGTCCAAGAGAGTCTGAAGAACCATTAGGCTTACTCGAACCGCAAGTCTTGAAGATGTATTTACAATACCTGTAGCTACAACATCACCAAGTTCATCAACTGGATCTGTAACGGCTGGTGGCGTAGGTTCAGGTGTGGATGGGTTATCTTGTATTCGTAAATAATCACGGTGAGTATAGGCAATACCACCTTTGAACGTAATTTTCACCCACGGGCCACTACCAATTCGCTCATGAATAATTACCGCATCTCCTCGAGTCAATGCACCTACTCGTTTTGATGATCCACTAGGACTCGTGCGTACAGCAAGGTTATTGTGATTCACTACCCCACGCTCAATAATTGGTAACGACGAACCTGCTACATCAAGTAAGGTTAAGTGACCACTATGTGTGTAAGCATCGCGATTATTAAAGCGCACTTTTACCCACGGGCCTCCATTGACTTCTCCATAAACTTCTAACGCATCGCCTGTTGTAGCACCACCTACTCGTTCAGCCGTACCACTCGCTGCATGACGAATTGCCAAATTTCGATGCGTAACGATACCAATTGAAGTAATACGATCAGGTTCTGGCTGAACGATTTCTGGTGGCTCTGGCGCCTGATCTTCTTCAATTCGTAAATAATCAAGATGAGTATACGCATTACCACTCTGATAATTTATCATTACCCAACGAGAATTCTCTTGATATTCTGTAATCTCAACTTCGGTACCAGAAGTCAACCGACCTAAGATTGTAGAACTCCCGTTAGGTCGATCTCGGACAACTAAAGTATTCGCTGTCACGACTGCTCGATCTAACACTTCTCTTTCTACTTCACTTGGGACGTCTTGGTCCGGGACGTCCTTCTCTATTTTTTGAATGTAGCTGCTATGTACAAATCCTGTACTAGCATTCATTTCTATCTCATACCATTGTCCTTGGTTATGAACATTGAGAACCTTAACCGTTGATCCGTTACGTAACTGTCCAACACGATCATACGATGTTCCTGGACCTGATCTAACGTTTAAAGCAGAAGAAACGACAACCGTTCCGTCAAAAGGCACATCTAAAGTAGCAGCTTCAGCCGTTAACGGTTGAAAAACAGAACCTTTATGTAAATCTGTAAACCACGGCATGCAAAGAACGACAGCCACTAGAGCGAAAAGAAACACACGTCGACGCATATGTGCCAAAACCCCTTTAATTATAAATTAAGATTCTCTCTTCCCTCCTCCATTTTTCCTAGTTAAATATGCTCGCATTATAGCATATCATGGAAAAGTTTGTCATAGCGTAACAGTTTCGTTACAAAAAACATTAATAAACGGGATCACTCTTGTCATTTCACTGAAACTCACCATGACAATTAGCGTCAAATTCATTGTCAGAACTTTAAAGATCTTTTGAATGACCTTTTCTTTTTCAAGTAATTCTTATACACTAAATTAGATGTAGAAAACTAGATTTACCTCCGTGTAGACCTTAAGAATTTAAAGGAGATTACGATGAATAAATGTATTCCGATATTCCTTTCGTCGGTACTTTTTCTTACCGGTTGTTCAACGATGGGAATGGAACGTCACCTCGCTAATGAACGTGAAGTAGACCTTGAACAATTTGGGTATGAAGAAGACGATGACTTCACTTTAAATGAGTCTGTCATGTACAACATGTCTGACTTAACTCGTCTTGATCAACTATCACCGAGTCATGTCTCAAGTATTATCGCTGACGACCTAGATGCTGGTCACTATAATGAATGGATTGTTTTCTTTAGAGATTGGGTGAATGAAGAGCCCGAAGAAGCTGCACCTTTTACAAACCTTTATTACGATGCTTTGCTAGCACATATCGAAAGTCCTTTCCCTAATTCTGAAGGACTAGTGGATGATGCCATTCAAACGTTTTCTGAACAATATGAAGCAGACCCTTTGGATCACACACGTACATTAAGGCTTGCACGAGCATTAATGGAATCGGGCCGTGACGTAGAGCGTGGTGCAGAGATGATCTTTGCTTGGGCAGACTCCGCTAATGATGAGGAATTAGGGAGCGATGGGTTCTTTACAATTGCAAGAGCACATCATCATGTTGGCAATTATGAAGAAAGTATTGAGATTTACGATCAACTAGCCACGCTTTCTCCAGATGATGCGTCAATTTATTATTTACAAAGTCAAGCCTACCGGGAAATGGGCGACGATGAACGTGCACAAGATGCAATGGAAATGGCATTTGCACCGTCTAGAAACCTCATTACTAACTTTGGGGACGACACACTTAATTTCTATCAACAATTTTTAGAAGAAAGTGTAGATTAATACTCCAATTTATTGGTTTGTCTGATCGGAAACAATGAGGAGGATGCATACCATGTTTTCAGCTGTGAAGAAGTTTATTCCAGATCACCAGCAAAAACAAATTAAAAAGTTTGAGAAAATCGCTCAAACTGTAAACGAATTAGAACCAAGTTATCAAAGCTATACAGATGAACAATTACAACAAGTAACACACCAGCTTAAAGAGCGACTCCAAAACGGAGAAACACTTGAAGCGGTTACACCTGAAGCGTTTGCCGCTGTAAGAGAAGCAGCATTTCGAGTACTCGGCATGCGACCTTATGATGTCCAATTGTTTGGTGGACTAGCCATTAGTCAAGGTGACATTGCAGAGATGGGAACCGGAGAAGGGAAGACGCTAGTTGCAGCTTTGCCTAGCTATTTACGAGCACTTGAAGGTAAAGGTGTACACGTCATTACGGTTAACGAATATCTAGCAAAACGTGACTTCGAAACGATTGGACAAATACATCAGTTTCTAGGGCTTGAAGTGGGACTAAACCACTCTCAATTATCCCCAGAGGATAAAACAAAAGCATACAACGCTGACATTACTTATGGTGTTGGTAATGAATTTGGTTTTGATTATCTAAGAGACAATATGGCGACCACAATGGCTGAACGGGTACAGCGCCCATTCCATTTCGCTATTATCGATGAGATCGATTCTGTACTTATTGATGAAGCTAAAACGCCACTTGTCATCGCTGGGAAAACGACCGTGCACCCAAATCTTTACTACGTTTGTGCACGAATGGCTCGATCGTTTAAAGAAGATAAGGATTATTCTTATGATCGAATTGCAAGGTCAGTAAACCTCACTGATTCAGGGATTACAAAAGTTGAACGGGCGTTTGGAATTGACAACTTATATGACCTCGAACACCACGTTCTCTATCATTTCGTACTTCAAGCTCTACGGGCTAAAGTTATGTTCCATAAAGATGTCGACTACATCGTTGATGAGGACGTTATTAAACTTGTCGATATGTTCACTGGTCGTATTATGGAAGGTAGAAGCTTAGGTGAAGGGTTACATCAAGCAATTGAAGCGAAAGAAGATTTAGAAATCACGCAAGAAAATAAAACGCAAGCGACCATTACGGTTCAAAACTACTTCCGAATGTATCCATCACTCTCTGGAATGACGGGTACAGCAAAAACTGAAGAAGAAGAAATGCAACAGCTATATGGCATGGACGTTATACAAATCCCACCTAACAAAGATCGTATTCGAATCGATCACGATGACGTTATTTTTAAAACCAGCGCAGAGAAATACAACGCTGTTGCCTTAAAAGTTAGAGAGCTACACGAAAAAGGGCAACCTGTCATTGTAGGAACAAGTTCTATTATCCAATCAGAAACTGTAGCTAGTTACTTAGATGAAGCTGAAGTTCCCTATGAATTGTTAAATGCAAAAAGTGTTGAAAACGAAGTTCAATTAATTTCTCTTGCTGGACAAAAAGGCCAAGTTACGATTGCCACGAATATGGCTGGCCGTGGTACAGATATTATGTTAGGTGAAGGCGTCGCTGAACTCGGTGGTCTTTATATTCTCGGCACAGAAAGACATGAGAGTCGTCGGATTGACAACCAACTCAAAGGCCGCTCTGGACGTCAAGGCGACCCAGGGATTACGCAATTCTTCATTTCACTTGAAGATGATATGGTACAGCGGTTTGCACGAGAAGATATTGATGAACTTCTACCAAAACTACATATCAATGATAATGGCATTATTTCGGATGAAGAAGCAAAAATTCTTATTGATCGTTCACAAGATATGAGTGAACAAGGGAACTTTTCCATTCGGGAGTACAATTTAAAGTTGGATAATGTCATCTACGACCAACGTAAGGTTGTGTATGAGTGGCGTGACAAAGTTATGACTGACGAGAATCCCTTATCAATTTGGATTGAAAGCTTAAAGTCAGCATCAAAGCGGCTCGTAGAAGAGCATACTCCTGAAGAAGAAGTCCCTGAGAACTGGGACATCGTACAACTAAAAGAAACATTACAAGTCATGCTACCCGTCATGTCTGAGTACGAGTTTTCAGCAGTGGAAGATACTGAGGACATCCAACAAGTCGTTGACAGTGCAATACATGATTACCTTGCAATACTTGAACCCCTACAAGAGAAAAGCGGAGTACAAGCTCAAGCTAGAAAGGTAATGCTTAGTGTTATTGATTCCTATTGGTTAAAGCAATTAGAAGATATGGCAAAATTAAAAGAGGGAATTAACTTACGTTCATACGGTCAAGAAGATCCACTAAGAACGTACAATAAAGAAGGTTACGAGTTATTTACTCGCATGTATAGCCAAGTGGAGCGTGATGCTTCAATGTACTTAGCTCGAATTTTACGACCGCTCACATCAGTAACAAAAGGAGTGAAAAACCATGCGTAACTTTTTCTCAAAAAAAAGACAAACAGATGCAATTAGAAGGAAATGAAGCGCCTATTTTTTCTAAGGATCTTTTACATGACGAAGTAGCAAGTACAGTTGAAACAACGAATGAAGTTGAAACTGAACTATCCATTCATCCTGACTGGAAGCTACCACAAGAAGATATCTACTCTTTTCAGTTTCTTAACATTGAATGTCCACCATTATTGCCGAATCAATTATCAATCTCTGGTATTAAGATTGAAGAACCAGAAAACAACGAAGGCAGTTTGGAAGCGACAGTATTTATCCGCCATAGCATGGATAAGACCATTGAGTTAAAAGAGACAACTTTGGCACTTCTTGATCATCAAGATCAAGTTATTGGTCGTAAGCAATTAAATTTAAATGAAGTCGGCAAACTGCCACCAAATAGTAGTCGACCTTGGGTTATTGCTTTTTCTAAGGAAGAGTTAAATGTAGAAGAAAAGCCTGAAAACGGTTGGAAAGTTGTTTTTCAATTAAAGCCTTCACAACGAAAGCATTCCTTAGATCTCGATGAGAAATGGCAAAAAACACTACCTAGTAAAGATATTGAGGATTTAAAGTCACTCGTTGATCGACTTGAACGCCCAAAAGCTACAGAAGTTAATTTACTTGGTTTAAAGGCTGCTACACGTGAGAATGGGGATATACAGTTAATCATCCTCATAAGAAATGGCTCTGAAAAAAACGGTTAATCTAGAGAAAGTACCGCTCGTACTTGAAGATGCTACTGGCGATGTACTAGCTAAAGCTTCGTTTACACCAAAGGAATTAAAAGTAAGAGCAAACACGAGTAAACCTTGGGTATTTATTTTTCCTCAAAGTATGTTAAAAAAAAGGAATCTTATTCACTTGATAAATGGAAAGTATACATGCCACAAAAATAACTGCTTGATTAGGCTGGTGAAGTCATTCATCAGCCTTTTTAAAAACATTAAAGGGGGGAGTTAAGCTTAATGGTGAAGCGAATGTTTGGATTAGCTTTGCTCATCTGCCTTTGTTTATCAGTTTGGACTAGTGCCTACCTATTTGCTCAAAGTGAGAACCTTTCAATTGATGATCCAATGCTTGATAAAGCTTTACGTGAACAACTAAATGTAGATGAAGACGATCAAATTGACCAATCACTAACGTTTACAGTAACTGAGTTAGATTTATCAGGTTACCAAATCTCCAATCTCTCTGGAATTGAGCATTTTGAACGTATAACATCACTAGACTTATCTCACAATAAAATTGAAGATATTTCTCAAATTCAACATTTAACAACCATCGAACAACTAAATTTAGAAAACAATATAATTGAAGATATATCACCACTTCAAGCTCTTCAAAAACTTGAGACGCTCAACATTCGTGAGAACTTCGTTGCTTCTTTAGTACCATTAAGAGAATTAGATTATCTCCGAGCACTAAATGTTCGAGAGAACCAAATTAATGAAATTACTAGCTTAGCAAACCTCGAACAATTAGAGGATCTTAATCTTCGGTACAATCAAATTGAGTCACTGTTGCCAATCGCGCAATTACCTTCTCTTCAAGCTAGACTGTATGTAGAAGGTAATCCTATACAAGACCTTGATTTACTATCAGACTTTTATGGTGAGATCCAAGACGTAGACATTCCAAGGCCAGAATATAACATTCAGTTTTCTCATGAACCTGGATTCTACGATCAAGCTTTCTCAATTAAACTATCTACACTTGGGGAATCTGAAGGAGAAATTCGATACACGACGGATAATAGTGAAGTAACAGATGAAGATCCAGTCTATACGAACCCGGTCCCTATTCATAAAAACACAACCATAAAAGCAAAGTTCTACCCAGAGACGCCAGAGAAAACGAATGAACATGCTAATTCATACTTCATAAATGAAACTTCTCACTTACCTATTGTTTCATTATCAACGGATGAACGAAATCTGTTTGACGCTCAGCAAGGGATCTATGTACCTGGCATTTATTCTAATGAGGAGAACCCTTTGTATTCAGGTAACTTCATGCAACGAGGACGGGAATGGGAGCGACCAACTTTTTTTACAACTGTTTGATACCGATGGCAACTCTACTTTTACCCAACATGCAGGTGTACGAATTCACGCTGAAACAGATTCCTCCGTAGAACAAAAGTCTTTGAGGTTGTACGCAAGAGATGATTATGGAGAGGCCAGGTTTCAATATCCATTCTTTGGTTCTGAGGAACGTAACCAATTTAATCGACTCGTCTTACACAATGGTGACCGTGACTGGGAACGAACCCTCTTACATGACCCTTTCCTCCATGATCTGACTAGAAATTTAAACTATGAAACTCAACGTTCTCAGTCAGTAAATCTTTACTTAAATGGCGAGTATTGGGGAATTTATCATTTACGTGAACGATATGATTCGCACTATTTTCGTTTTGCTCAACAAGTTATAGAAAAAGACTTAGATTTGCTTGAAGGTGATGGGACCGCGATTGAAGGTAAGAATGAAGACTACAAACATTTGCTCGCATACATACGTGAATACGGTGCTGAAAGTGATGAGAGCTATCACTATATCGCTACTCAAATTGATATTGATAACTTTATTGATTTTTACATTGCACAAATCTATGCCGCAAATACTGAATGGAAGTATGATGATCTGTATTATTGGCGCGAACGACCGTATGGCAAATGGCAATTAGCCTTTCAAATGTCGATTCAAATATTACTGATCATAAACTAGGCTTCAAACATAACACTTTGGCGTGGATTACAAGCAGGGAAAGAGATGAGTTCGTAACATTTCTGTTTACTTCTTTATTAACCAATGAAGAATTTAGACATGAATTCATTCAACGGTTTGCTCACCAGCTAAACACAACATTTAAGCCTAATCACGCAACTGAACTTCTATCTTCAATGGTAACTACAATTGAACCAGACATGCATAACCATTTCCATCGTTGGGGAGAACCGAATAATTACGATCAATGGGAACATCATATTCAACAACTACAAGAATTTGTTTCCAACAGACCTACTCATTTGCGTGAGTATATTCAATCTCATTTCCAATTACATGGCTTTGTAGAAGTAAACATAGAGAAAGCTACCACCGAACAGATTACACTAGCCTCTTATGAAGTTGAAATTGAAGAAGGATGGACAGGGCAATACTTTAAAGACGTTCCACTAACAATTGATATTCCCGGGGCGAGTGAAATTAATGCTTCATCTACTGATGATTCTGTCGTATCTGTAGACAACAATCATCAACTTATTTTTATCGGGCCAGGTGAATCAACAATAATATTCTCTGATAATCTCGATAACCATCTACTCTCAATAAATGTAAAGGTCGATTCTTAGTTAGTTTTGCATCGAGAGTTATAAACCTTAGTACGATAAACTTTTATACCACGGAAAAGCTTGGGGGCATACGACATTAAAAAGAAAGTATTTACACTAGCCTTTGCTTTAGTTGCTCTTGCCAGTGTTTGGTCATTAGCGTTCCTGTTCTCTAGTAACGTTTCATTTGATGACCCACAGTTTGAATTAGCAATACGATCTGAACTGAACCTAGAAGAACACGATGCCATTACTTTTCAAGACCTTCAAGGCATCACACAATTAGATCTTTCTAACCATCAAATTGAAAACCTTAATGGCATTCAGCACTTTCAAAGTCTTGAAAGTCTAAATGCCTCTCGCAATAAAATTGAAGATATTAGTTACTTGAAAGACTTGCGGAGACTTACGAACGTAAACTTGGAAGATAACAACATTTCTAGTATTGATGTGTTCACAAATCAGTCACAAATTACTCATTTAAACATCAGAGAGAATTACGTAGTTTCTCTTGACTCTCTAAAAAATCATTCTACTATACGCAGTTTAAATGCACGAGAAAATGAAATTGAGTCACTTGAACCATTGCGTGACCTTCATCAACTTGAAGATGTGAACTTACGTTATAACAATATTACATCTATCGAACCGATTGTTCACCTTCCTAATTTAGTAGAAAGATTATACGTTCAAGGTAACAATTTAGAAGATAAAGAGCTATTAGCTCCCTTATTTGACCGCGAACTAGAGATTGATATACCAAGACCTGAATATACCGTACATTTCAGTCATGAAGCTGGGCTTTATTCTGAGACTCTAGAGCTTCAACTTGAGGTCACAGCTACTGAAGGAAATATTCGCTACACCGTAGATAATACAGAGGTGACTAGCGAAGATACGGTGTATACAGAGCCAATTCCTATTAGCGAAACAATGAACGTGAGAGCTAAATTTTTCCCAGAGCAAGATCATGATACGACAGAATTCGTGCAATCTTATTTAATTAATGAGTCCAGTACTTTACCGATCATCGCACTAACTACAAATGAAGCGAATTTATTCGATGAACGATACGGTATATACACTAAAGGAATTTATCACCGTGATGATGCACCCATGCCAGCATTCACAGGAAACTACATGCAAAGAGGACGGGAATGGGAACGCCCTATTCACCTTCAACTATTTGAAACCGATGGTAGCCTAGCGCTCTCTCAACATGCAGGTGTGCGTATGCATGGAAATCAGTCAAGAACGCTAGATCAAAAATCGTTCCGCCTTTATGCTCGTTCCGAATACGGGGAAAATCGCTTCAGGCATGATTTTTTTTGGTTCTGACGAACGACAAAGATTCAATCGCCTACTATTAAGGAACTCTGGACAAGACTATAATAAAACATTCTTTCGAGATGCTCTATTGCAAGGATTAGTGCAAGACCTAGACTTCGACACACAATTATATCGACCAGCACGTCTCTTTATTAACGGGGATGACTGGGGGATTTACAACATTAGAGAACGTTACGATCATCATTACTTCCGATTGAAACATAACATCCAAGAAGAAAACCTCGATGTTATTGAACATACGTTTGATGATGGTATTACAGCATCAATCGGAGATACGATTGCGTACGAGCAACTTGAGCAATTTATTCGAGAACATGACATGAGTGAATCTCAAAACTATGAAAAGGTAGCTCAGAAAATCAACCTCAATAGCCTATTAGATTATTATATAAGTCAAATCTACTTTGATAATAATGATTGGCCACACAATAACTATACTTCTATCGAGAGAAGCCACATGGGAAATGGCAGTTCGCCTTATTTGATACCGATGCTGGTTTTGATATGAGAGGTTTAAGAGGTCCACATGAAGATTCTCTTGAACGCTTGATCACTACGCGGTTCCAATGGGCAACATTTATCTTTCAGTCTTTATTAGAGAATGAAGAGTTTGAACAAGAATTCATCGATCGGTCGTTTCATTATTTGAGTACACGCTTCTCTCCAGAGCATGTACATCATCAAATAGAGAGCAAAAAAAGATGTGTTAACTCCAGAAATGCCATCTCACATCGAGCGTTGGGGAACGATAGGTTCAATGGAAGAGTGGGTTGAACATATTGATGTTTTACGTGATTTCGCAGCGGACCGTAGCAGACACATGCAGTCTCATCTTATGCGCCAATTTGAGCTCGATGGTTATGGGAAAGTGTCCATTTCATCTATGAATACCGATGAGTTTTCAATCAACAGCACAGCTGCGGATGATCTCATCGACCAATGGACGGGTAGATACAATGTAGGTCAGACCATTCAACTCGATTTTAGAGATTCATCAATAACTGCAAGCAGTTCTGACTCCTCGGTCGCTTCTGTAGATGATGAATGGAATATTTCACTCTCGAGTCCAGGTCATGCAGAAATTACTTTCACAGATGCAGAGCAGCAGCCAATGTTAGTATTAGACATTGAAGTATTGGAAGTCCCCTTAGAGAAATTAAGTGTTGAAGCCTTGGAACAACAGATCTCTCTACCATCTGTATCAGATGATGCAACCTGGATTTCTAACAACACAGACTCAATTGAAATTATCAATAATGAACAGATGATGGTTCACGAAGCTGGAATGAGTACTGTTACCGCTTTTAATGAAGAAGACATTGAAGCTATTTATTATGTAGACGCCTATGAAATTGCTGACGTTGGTGATCAATTAGATGGGCAAAGTGGAGCCATAGAACTACATGGCACCCACTGGTATGAAATGGCTAGTGACAATCAAGTTATCTACAACGAACACCCTGACGACTCTTTGACGTTTACATTCCGTGGAGAATCCTTTTCTTGGTACGGTTATTCCGAAAGAATCGGTGGGAAAGCAGATATTTATATTAATGGTGACTTCGTTGACACCATTGATACGTACAACTCAACAGATCAGCGCACTCAGTTGTTATTTGAGTCAGGCGACCTAACTGGCGATGAGCACCATGTAGAAATCTTTGTACGTAACAGCAACGAAAGATCTGCAGGAAATCGAATTGTTGTAGAATCAATTGAAATACACTAAAAATACGCCACTCATTTTAATGCTGAGTGGCGTATTTCTTCATTTCTTATTCTTCTAGATGATCGATCAGCCTTTTCATGAATGTTGCAAAGTGAGCCCTTGAAATCGGTTCATTTGGCCTGAATGTTCCATCTGAATAACCTGTTGTAATTCCTTTTGCTGCAAGAGCCTGAATGGCTTCATAAGGCTCATCGCTTGATTTAACATCAGAGAATGACGTGCTTACATCTCCAGCATCAAGGTCATATGCTCTCGTCAAAACCATAGCCATTTGACCACGTGTTAATGCAGAAGTAGGTCTGAACTTTCCAGTTGAGCGATTCCCTTGTACCCAGCCTTGTTCTGTTGCAATTGCAATTTCACTAAACGTCCCATGATCATCCGGAACGTCTACATAATTAGGATTCGGTGCTGCCTGACCTTCAAGGTCAAACTCCCTAACGAGGACAGACGCTACGTGTTGTCTTAACACATTTTGATTTGGACGGAAATCTCCGTTCGGATAACCCCTAAAGAAGCCTCGCTCCACTCCAAATAGAATCTCTTCATAATAAGCATGATTAGTTTGTACATCATTAAAAGGAGAAGCTTCCGTCACTGTAACTGGCACCTTCTTCTCTGCCTTACCAATGGTTATAATGACTTCGCCGTCTCCAGCATTCGTGGCATGGAAACGACCGCGACTATCGATTCGGCCTACGTTCCCTACAACTTCTTTTTCGACTTGTAATCCGTCATAACGAATTTCATTCCCATTAGAATCTTTTGGCTTTACATCGAGATTCGTTCGCCCATCCACAGAAGTCGTAATCGATGTTGGCAACCCAAAATCATGAATCGTATCCGTTGCAGAGATCGGTCTTCTTGCAATTTGGCTACCTTCAACTGAATAAGAAATCCCACCTGAGCCAACGTTTTGGACCGTTACTTGCCCATTTAATACTTCTCCTACTGAAGCGCTCACCCTTAATTCACCATTCGCTTCGTCACTAGAGACTTTCTGTCCAATTCCATTTAACACGTCAACAGAAACAGGAAATGTTGAACCAACGAGAAATTGGTTTCCACTTCCAAAACTTATACTCGCTTGCACAGGCACAGAAAGATCTCCTGTATACCCAACAAGGAGCGCTGATGGAACTGGACGCAACCAGCCTGTACGATTTAGAGCACGTAAATTATTGTCTTGTCTACCCACGAGTGTAGAGACCCACCACCATCAAAATTCAATGCCGAATGCGCACCTAAATTCTTCATATGTTCAGCTAACTGCAACATGTTCATGTTTCGTGTCGTCACCATAAACACTTCTTGTCCATCGCGACTTACTCCGACAGCTGCACGCTCTGTAACTTGTTGCGCACGCCAAGAATTAAGATCCATGCTAACGTCTACTTGGCCGTTTCTAACGAGTTGTGGACCACTCCCTAGCATTAACTCGGCGTCGCGCCATTTCGAGTCAATCGACGCTTCAATTCTCACAGAATCTCCAGGACTTAAATGACGTAAGTGATCTGCACCATCTCCGTGACCTGATAAAACAAAACCTGTACTAGGAATTCGACTATTACCAGGTTGACCGTATGAGCCTACGGTTTCTACTGTGCCTTCAATTACTTCACCAAATCCGAAATTTTGTACAGCATCTCGATCCGCACCTCTAACAACAACCTCCACACCATACTCATTCGTTCCTGTTCGTTCACGAACAAATTGAGGTGTATATAAACTAACAGAGTTTGCCGAACGTTCAGCATTCATATTATGTATCGAGAATTCTCGACTTCCACTACTCGCTCGTAACCGACTATCGAAACGGTCAATCATTGCCGTCCCGTCACTCATGACCCCAAAAGCAATCGGATGTTGACGATAATGACTACTGTCTGGTGAGTTTCTGCCGTAATTAATAATTTTGTTATGATCTGTAATTAAGCTAAATGACGGTTGATCGCGGTGATTCATATCAAAAAAACGTTGCATTCACGGCACCTACAACAGCAAAACCGTCCCTTGATGCACGTTCTGCATGCGACAGTGTGGATGTTAACTGGTTCAAAGGTTGCGAATAGGATATGCCCATCTTCGTATGAACATCATTAAGATTGACTTTTAAATGATGATTCCCCTGACTACTTTCATGGTTGACTCCCGTTGAAAATGACTGTGCTCCTGCATCCGCAATCATTAATGGTCCTACTATTGCACATACTCCAAGTGCTCGCAACAACCGTTTCCCCACGACAAAAACCCCACCTTTTTTTCATAGTATAATAGGTGTAGCTTAAGTGAAAGTCATTAAACTGTCAATACTTGGAGAATAATGCAAATTAGCGTCTAATGCCTGCTATATTAGAAGGTTTGTGTAACGTTGCAGTGCGAATAACGTTGGTATGAGTAGAAAGATACGAATAATTGTCGGAACCAAACGAAATCACCTATCGATTTTGTAGGTCACGGTGTATAATGAAAGCATTGTGCTTGTTTCTAAGAAGCAAGTATAGGAGTTTGTTTTTGTGAGGTGAATGGCATGCGCTCTACGTGTAGAGGCGCAGCTTCTATATATGAGAGTTGGGATTATTGGAAATTACGGACATAACAACAATGGAGATGAAGCGATTCTTCTCGGTATACTTTCGCAACTCGAAGTGATTGGGATACCTAAAGAAGAAGTCGTCGTATTTAGCAACCATCCAGCCATAACCACTAAACAGTATAACGTAAAGGCCGTTCCGCTCGTAATAAAGAAAGGAACAGCTGCAAGTTCAGCGATTGCTACGATTAAAGCTGCTAAACATATAATGAAAGATTTGGAACTCGTCATCATTGGCGGTGGTGGATTGTTGATGGATATGTACCGAAGAGACGCGCCTTTGTATAGCATGCTCGGTACGACCGCCAAAAAAATGCGGCTGTAAACTTATCATTCATTCTGTAGGTGCAGGACCTATTCGAACGGTAGTCGGGAAGTTTTTCTTAAAAAGACTCGTGAATGCAGCTGATCACGTGAGTGTTCGTGATGTACCTTCACAACAACTGATTGCTTCTATTTCAAACAGAAAAGATATTAAAGTCGTTGCAGACCCAGCATTTGCAATTCCAATGCCACCTAAACGAAAACATACCGAACGCCTCACTAAAATTGGGATGACAGCAGCTCCTTATTACAGTCAACAGTATTGGCCCGTACATGATGAAACTAAGTACCAACAATACATTCAAGGAATGGCTTTTGCTGCTGACCAACTCATTGAAACGCATGATGCAACTATCACTTTCTTCTCAACAAAATATCCACAAGACATTGAAGTAAGTAAAGATATTCAAGCGTTGATGACCCATCAAGAACGGACAACGATTATTGATCAACAGCTACTTCCACATGACATCATGCGTGTCTCCTCTGAACAAGACTTAATTATTGGCACGAGGCTTCACTCTTTAATATTATCTGTGACGGTAGGAACGCCTGTAATTGGTGTTGAGTATCATCATAAAGTTCGCCACTTTATGGAATCGATTGATGAAAGTTCCTTTAGCTTAGAGATTGGCAAGCACGGTAATGGCATCGTGACACTCATCAATGATATACAGAGCCATTGGAATGAAACGCAACAAAGGGTTGCTCACAAATCCAGCAAATTGCACCGTGAATCGTTTAAGAGTCTGGAAAATATCGAATGGTTATACGACCATTCCGTACAAAAACGTCAAGAAAGTGATGGTGGACAACCCTCATGAACATCTTTGCTTATCCGAAAGAAAAAGCCAATCGACTCGCTTTGACAGGTGTCCTATTACTCGTTTTTTGGACGACGATTAACCTACTTTTCACACGAGTATGGTCAATTTTCCCTGGAGTCGTTGGCTATCTAGGTGAAGCATTACTCGTCGCCCTTCTCGGGTATGTTCTTTTTCACCCTGAACTCGGTCGTAAACATATTTGGACGAAGTTAAAAAAACCCGATTAATTTTAGCTTCCTTTTGTTCGTTGCTTTTGCATTTGTAAGTATGTTTTTAAATAACGTTCCATTTGCACAAGGAATTTTTGGGCTAAGAGCATTGTTCCAATTCGTACTACTTGTCATCATCGTACTTATGCTCGATATTCCAACAACTTGGGTAAAGAAATTATTCTATTTAATTATCGGAATGGCGTTTGTGCAATCCGTTGTTGGGATCTTCCAAGTGATTCTGGGCATCCCGCTGCCACTACATAATATGGAAGAGCGAAGAAGTGTTGCGATTGGTGAGGAAATTCGTGCATTCGGCTTTATGGATTCAAGTAACACGCTAGCAGGATTCTTACTCGTTGCTGTACTTCTAATCGTTTTATATCTCTTTATGTACCGAGCAGAAGTACCTAAAAAGCATAAAGTTATCCTCTTATCGATGCTTGCGGTTATGCTACTAGCTTTAACGCTTACATTCTCCAGACAGGCATTTTTGGCTTTAATTGGTTGCCTAGGTTTAATTGGTCTTTTATTCCGTCACAACAAAACCTTCCGAATCATGCTGATCACATCAGTGGGACTCGGTGTACTGTTTGTCATCGGTTATGGGCTCGCTCTACTCTTCTTAGAAGGGTTTGCTCAGCGTAACTTTTACACGTTTGATTTTGAGCGGAACTATCGTGTTTTAATGGCACTGGCTGGTTTACAAGTGTTTATGTTCAGTCCAGTAATCGGCGTTGGACCAGGAATGTTTGGAAGTAACGCTGCATTTGTCTTTGACTCACCGTTCCACCAATTCATGTATGATATGTTACCGGTACTGATGACGACGGTCGATAACAATGCCCTTGCAGTGTTTGTGGAATATGGCGTCATTGGAACGGTACTATTCCTATTCTTATTCTGGTCCATATTCAGGTGGATGTTTAAGTTGTCTGACAGTGTAAACCCTGCTGTACGATGGTTATCCGTATTCGTTATTACGTACGGAATTGCCTTCTTGCTGATGGGCCTACTCTCAACGGCTTGGGAAAACCATCCGTTGTCGATCTTCTTCTGGCTTTTCTTAGGAATCGTCCTAAATTGGCACCAGAATAACAAGCACTTAACAAAGGAGGAAAGCGTCTAATGCGTGTACTCGTCATTAGTAATATGTACCCTGCCCCGCAAGCTCCGACATTTGGTATTTTTGTCCGGAACCAAGTGGAGCAATTACAGGCACATGAACTTGACATCACCGTTGCCGCAATTCGTGATCCTCGAAATGGAAAAGCGAATGTCTTAAAGAAATACGCACGTTGGTACTTGGGACGATGACGCGTTTTTCTACTCGTTATGATTTAGTCCACGCTCATTATGCGTTTCCTTCTGGCTGGTTAGCGAAGTTGTACTCGAAAATTCGTCGAGTCCCTTATATCGTCACCGTACACGGTGGCGATTTAAACAAAATGGCTAAAAAGGGAGCATTTTCAAGAAGCAAACGAAAAGCATCTTGAAAAATGCTGCCCATGTCATCGCTGTTGGACCCGCGCTTTACGAAGAAATCATTCAAGAGTACGGCGTTTCAGAAGATCGTGTTTCTTTGATAAACATGGGTGTGAACCGCAACGTCTTCCATCAAAGAACCGATGTTCCTTCTCCGTTTGATCAAGAGAAAAAACACATTCTTTTTGCTGGGAACATCATTAAGCAAAAAGGAATTGTAGAACTTATTCGTGCCTTTCAACAATTGCATGAAGACGACCAACAGTTACAATTGCATCTCGTTGGTTCTTTCCAATCGGATGCATTTAAGAGCGAAGTGGAAAACTTAATTGAAACACTTCACTTACCTAAAGAAGCCGTCCTCTTCCATGGACCTAAGTCCCAAGATGAGCTCGCCATTCATATGACTTATGCCGATGTATTTGTACTCCCTTCTCATATTGAAGGCTTTGGTCTGGTTGTTCTTGAATCTATGTCTTGTGGAACGCCTGTCGTTGCTAGTAACGTTGGCGGACTCCCTTCGCTTTTAAGCGATGAAGCTGGTGTACTCGTAGAACCAGAACAGCCTGAAAGCTTAAAACGTGGCATAGACGCTGTCTTATATGATGAATCACTTCGCAAACAGCTCGTTCAAGCAGGGTACAAAAAAAGCAGATGCGAATGAAACCGAAAAGATCATCGCACGAATCATGACGATCTACAACGATACAACAAAGAGGGATGTTTCATGAAAAGAGTCCTTTTTATTTCATCGGTTGGCGGACATCTGACACAACTGATGCAATTACAACCACTAATGAACGAATACGAATCACATATGATTACCGAAAAGACAGAAGTTACGAAAGCGCTTAAGAAAGATCATCCGAATTTATCCTTTCTTGTCTATGGTGCTCGTAATTACCCAGTTCGCTATCTCTTCAAATTCTCGTTTAACATCATCAAGTCACTCGTTCTATTTCTAAAACTGCGACCTGAGGTTGTCGTAACAACAGGTACACACACTGCGGTCCCGATGTGTTACATCGCAAAGTTGTTTCGAAAGAAAGTCATTTACATTGAGAGCTTTGCGAAAACCGACTCTCCTACGTTATCAGGAAGAATGATTTATCCAATCGCAGATTTGTTTATCGTACAGTGGAAAACGATGTTAAAGCATTATCCAAAAGCAAAGTACGGGGGGTCTATCTATTGATACTCGTCGTTTTAGGTACACAAGAACTTCCATTCACTCGTCTTTTAGAACAAGTCAATAACCTGAAAGAAAAAGGTGTAATCGAAGAAGAAATTATCGTCCAAAACGGACATACGCCCGCCGACCAATTCGCGCATTTAAACGCAACACCATTTTTCTCTTATGATGAAATGAGCGAGCTGTATGATCAGGCGAGCGTCATTATCTCTCACGGAGGGACAGGCTCGTTAATTACAGGCATCAAGAAAAACAAACCTGTAATTGCCGTTGCGCGTCTCTCACAGCATGGTGAGCATAATGATGATCACCAAACTGAAATTGTTGCTCAATTTAAAGAAACTGAACATATTATTGCAAGCGATAGTCTCGAAGAAGATATCAAACGCGCCTTTGCTGGGTTTAAGCCGGCACCGTACGAAAGCGGACAAACGCAAATTATTACGATGATTCGTAACTACATTAACAACATCTAATCACTACTCCTTAATGAAAGGCCTGAGAACTATGAAGGGAAAGCACATTATAGCGATAATTGGTGCAGTTACGATCATTAATTTGGTCTCGCGCTTAATTGGCTACTTCCGAGAAATGCTCGTTGCGTATCAATTCGGTTTTAGCTTTCAAGCAGATAGTATTGCGACTGCATACACGATCCCTAACTTTCTTTACATCGTTCTCGGAGGAGCCTTAACGAGTGCATTCGTTTCTGTCTATAGCAAAATAGAAGATCCAGAACGTAAAAAAAACAATATTTAAGAAGTATGTTCGGCTGGTTATCGCTTAGCATGATCTTACTTACGCTACTATTTATAGGAACATCGGAATTACTCATTCCATTCTTATTCCAAGACCAAGCAGAAACCATTTCTTTATCCGTAAACTTATTTATGATTATGGCTCCTGCTATTTTCTTCTTAATCCTTTCAATGTGGCTGCAAGGATTACTGAACGTGAATGACAAATTTTCCATCGCTGCACTGTCAACGTTAATTATGAACGGTGCGTTTGTTGCGATTGCCTTTGTATTCTACCCAAGCTTATCTTCTTACGCACATGCGTATGGCGCTTCAATTAGTGCGTTTTTAATGTTTGCCTTTCTTGTTGCGTTTATTTGGTACAAAGGATATTTCAACTTCAGACCTAGCCTAGAAACTACACCAGAGGTTTGGCGAACGTTCCGACTCACCATTCCGATTATGCTCGGAGGAGCAACGTTACAGTTGTACTTCCTTATCTACCGCATCTTTGGTGCACATATCGGTGAAGGTACGATCGCAGCATTGAATCTAACATCCAAATTCGTGCAACTTCCACAAACCGTTTTAATGTTAGCTGTTACCGCCGTTATCTTTCCAATGTTAGCGCGAAAGGTTGCTGCGAGCGAACATGAAACGGTTGCTAAGATTCACGGTCAAGGCTTACGGTTAATGGCATTGGTCATCATTCCTGTTACTGTATTTATCGTCGTCTATGCAAAGGACATCATCATTACACTGTTTGAGTACCAAGATTTCACACGAGAAGATACGCTCGTCGCTACTCCTCTGTTACAGATTTTTGTGATCGGTATGTTTTTCCATGCAGCAAATGTATACATAACGAGGTTTTATTATGCTTATGAGCGTTCGATGTATCCACTCATCGTCAGCCTAATTTCAGTACTAGCCATTAACATTTCACTTAGCTATGTTCTGATTGGTCCAATGGGAGCTGAAGGATTGGCATGGGCCATGACCATCAGTGCAGGGATTAACTTCATCTTACTTTTAGTAGGTGTAAACAATGTGCTAAAATGGCAAAGAAAAGCTCCGACAGAGATGAAAGAACAACTTGTAGGCTTCATAAAGTTACTGGTTATGTCAGCCATCATTGGCTTAATTCTTTATGGCATGAACCACTACTTGATTGATACGTACCCACTTGTTGACATCTTGATCGGTGGTTTCGTTTTTGCAGTATTATTTATTGGCTTATTGTATGCCTTACGTTTTCAAGAACGAAAAGATATTCAAAAGTTATTAAAACGGAAAGTTGGAGATGACCGATGAAACTGACCATCGTTGGTACAGGCTATGTCGGCCTCGTTTCAGGGGTTTGTTTTTCTGAACTTGGACATGAAGTCGTATGTATAGATAAGATGGAAGATAAAGTAGCACAATTACGCTCAGGAAAGAGCCCTATTTATGAACCTGGTCTCGAAGAACTTTTACAAAAGAACATTCAGTCAGGTCGTCTAACCTTTGACACTGATTTATCTGCAAGTGCGCCTTCAAGCGATGTGATCATGATTGCTGTGGGAACGCCTCAAGCAGAGGACGGCTCTGCAGATATGAAGTACGTACACACGGTTGCAAAAGAAATCGGGCAAGCACTTCCTTCTACAGGGCAGTACGTGGTTGTCAATAAATCTACTGTTCCTGTAGGAACTGCTGATCAAGTCAAAGAAATTATTCATAACATGAATGAAGATATTGATGTTGCGGTTTGTTCAGTGCCAGAGTTTCTTCGTGAAGGCTCCGCTGTTAAAGATACGATGAACCAGATCGCATCGTGATTGGCACGAGCATTCCTTGGGCTAAAGTCCGTCTCGTACAATTACATGAAAAGCTCGCAACTGAAGATAAGATTGTGTTTACAAACGAAAAAAAGTGCTGAAATGATTAAATACGCGGCAAATTCATTTTTAGCGACGAAAATTTCCTTTATTAATGAAATGGCAAACATAAGTGAACATGTCGGTGCGAATATTGACGATGTCGTTCGAGGCATTGGTTCAGACCGACGAATCAGTCCACATTTCTTAAATGCAGGTCTTGGTTACGGCGGTTCTTGCTTCCCTAAAGATGTGAAAGCACTTGTTAATATGGCAGAGACTCATGATTACGAACCTCAAATGCTCCATGCGGCAGATCGTATTAATGAACGGCAACGATTCAAGCCGTTAGAACAACTTTTAAAGAAGTTCAATGGATCGATTGAGGGGAAACAAATCGCAGTTTTAGGTCTTGCTTTCAAACCGAATACAGACGATATGCGCTATGCACCTTCTATAGATATTATTCATGAACTCGTTAAAGCTGGTTCTATAGTATGTGCTCATGACCCAATTGCCCAAAATGCAGCCAAGCCTTTTTTACCAAATAATGTTACACTAGTAGAAACGATGGAAGAAACGTATGCACATGCAGATGCAGTTATTTTGATTACCGAATGGGCAGAGTATAAAGCAATAAACCCTACAGATCTTCTTGCACAGATGCGAGGAAACTTTGTTATTGATGGTCGAAATGCTTTTGATGCTGACGCATACAAAAATGCTGGTATTGATTATTACGGAATCGGACGTAATTCATAATACTAGCGCCATTTAGGAGGGAAATCATGAAAGCACATTACAAACTTCTTGCGCTTACAGGTTCCCTGCTTATGCTTTACGGTTGTTCATCTTCTGCAACAGCAGATGAACAGCCTGAAGCAGCTGGTGATAGCTGGGTCAATAGTGAGATTCGTGAACTTGACTCAAAAGTAACCGAAGCAGAGGCGCGCACCGAGCAATTATCTCAAGACATTGCAATGATCTCTGAAGGACGAAGTTTTTCTGATGTTTCAATTGACCATTTTGCTTTTGATGAGATTGAATACTTAACATCTAAGGAAATTATTAATGGATTTCCAAACGGCACATTTAGACCCTCTCAATACATAACTAGAAGTCAAACGGCATCCATGATTGTACGTCACCTTAATTTAACCTCACCAGACGATTATGAAATTCAAGTAACGGATATTGACTCTGGCCATCACAATTATGACAATTTAAAAGCTGCTGAATATCACGGCATTATGACCGGGAACTCTGGTAGAATGAACGATACAGCTTATTTGACTCGTGCTCAAATGGCTCTTGTATTAACACGTGCTTATCCAGAAGAAATTCCTGAGACCGACAATCGTCATTCATTTACAGATCTTTCAGAAGGCTCATTTAGTTATGATGAAGCTAATCGACTCGCTGATGTTGGCATAACAACTGAAGTTAATCGCGCTTATCGGCCATTTGAACATACAAATCGTGCGCAATTTTCACTCTTTCTTTCTCGTACCATCAATGAAGATTATCGCTAATAAAAGAGCAGTTGAGATTTCACTCAACTGCTCTTTCTTATCTTCGTTCAATCCGAATATCTGTATAGTAATGTTGCAGAATATCTGTGTAGGAATAGCCTTGTTGTGCCATCGTTGCTGCACCCCATTGACTCATTCCAAGTCCGTGTCCCCAGCCATTCCCATTAAACACGACAGTATCACTACTAGGCCTAATTACCTCGACACCATTCGCTGTTCGTACTTGCATTTGGTTACTTCGAAGTGTAATCGTTTGTTCCCCTGGAAGTGCCATCTCTGCCCCATTTAACTCAACAGAGCTTGTCCCTCCGCCAGGTAGGCGAACTCTCGCATCTTGATCTGGAAATTCAACATCGAACTTTGTACTATTTAATGACTGACCAAGCGACCAACGTATTGAATCAGACGATCCATTCGCACTAGGAATTCGAACGGTATCGACTCGACCACTCGGACTCATTCCGGTCACCGTCATGCTTTGAACACGACCTGCCCGACTCTTACTTTCAATCGTAATGTCCGTTGCCGTCCATCCTCTTTCAAAAACCGCCTCACCGATCTGAGAGCGTGTCATTGTCGTTGTCCAAGAATGACGACTGTTACCTGGGTTGTTATCGTATGGATCTTCTACTGCACGAATGTACGGAACAGCATTTAACCAGACGTTTTCACTATCATCAGTATAACCACCAGAACTTGAATGATAGAACGCAGTAATCAAATTGCCATTATGTGTTGCATAACGACCTTTCGTTTCATCGACAGCACGGTTTGTATTTGGATGCTCTGCCGTCTTCCCTGCATACACTTGGTCCGTCGTGGTATCGACTAAATACCCTTTTGACATGTTTAGCTTCGCATAGTTTCTAGCTGCGACGGATTGAGCCTTTAAGCTTCAATTGGCCAACTAGCGATTGCCTCTCTCGGTACAACTCCTTTAAGATAATCCTCAATCCCTAATTCGTTATGTAATCTTGGACGACGATCATTCTCATTGACTCTCACAGACATCGAACCACGATATGTATTGCTCGTATAACTCGCAGCCCCTGCAACTCTCACTTGATTCACAACAACTGAATTCCCAGAACTTGGGGTACGTTCTTCAAGTCGAAAACCACGACCTGAATAGATGTATGAGTTGTTCAAATCTGATCGTACACCAATCGCATTGCTCGTTCTAGAGTAACGAAACTCTAACGATCCACGATAATCAACTGATCTACCATTATCGACATTAACGAGCCGATAAGATCCCGTTGGTGTTAATTTAAACGTTTCAGGTACGACAAGTCGAACGTTTACTTGATCATCGTAAGACGCTGCATTCGCCTTAAAATCAGAGAAAGTGAAAAAGCCAGTAAGGACAAAAAGAAAAGCGAGAATTCCTTTGGTAACTTTTCTAAGTTTCATAGATTTTATTCACTCTTTCTAACGGTTTTTTTAACGCTTCTACTTCTGATTCTAAACGGTCAATTTCAGACTCTAAGTTCGTCAATCGCTCACTATAAGGCGCGAGTTGTTCTAATACCCAATCAACACTTGCCACTACTGGTTGAGAATTTGCAATTGCATCATTCTTCAGCAATAAGCTCCCAGAACTAACCATCACAACAACAATTGCACTAGTGATGAATAATTTCTTCACGATAAAGACCCCCACATATAACTAAGATGTGAAAATTATACCAAATTCAAACAAACAGTGATAGGACTTCCGCATTGTTTCTACAAACTTATACAAAATACACGAATATATTTTGACAATCGATTATGTAAATGTATAAAAAAGTCGTGATCGCTAAGAAAACTATGCTATAATCTTATGAGGTTTAATGTGCACTATAATGACAAAGAAATACCGATATTTACTATAAATGTTGTACGCTAATTTTGCAGAAGGTACTAAGGGAGGTTTCGTTATGATCACTGCAATTTCCTTAATTGTATGTTTTATTATAGCGCTTGCCGTAACACCGATTATTAAGCGATTTGCGATTAAGATTGGTGCCACTGATCAACCAAATGATCGTAAAGTGCACCAAAAAGTGATGGCTCGAATCGGTGGTCTTGCAATTTTCATTGCATTTATTGCAGGGATCTTTATTACGCAAGCACATACGCATGAATTCTTTTATCCGATCTTAATCGGTGCGTTTATCATTACATTGACAGGGTTTCTTGACGACCTCTTTGAACTTTCTGCAAAATGGAAGTTACTAGGACAAATTGCCGCCGCTTCTGCCGTCGTGATTGGCGGAGTGCATGTTGAATTTATTAACTTACCTTTTGATATGCAGTGGGAACTTGGTTGGCTTAGCATTCCTCTAACGATGATTTGGATCATCGGTGTTACGAATGCGATCAACTTAATCGATGGTCTAGATGGTCTAGCTGCAGGAGTATCATCCATTGTTCTTGCTACAATTACTGTCGTTGCAATTATCGATTCAAACGTATTCGTAATGGCTTTAGGAGCCGTAATGCTCGGAAGTACACTAGGCTTTCTCGTTCACAACTTTAACCCGGCTAAGATCTTTATGGGAGATACGGGTGCATTGTTTTTAGGGTTTATGATTAGTGTTATTGCCTTGCTTGGATTTAAGAACATTACCGTATTTTCACTTCTCATCCCAGTCGTTATGCTTGCCGTCCCAATTTCGGATACACTGTTTGCGATTATTAGACGGATCGTGAATAAGAAGCCGATCTCAATTGCTGATAAATCTCACTTACATCATTGTCTCCTCAATCTTGGATATAGTCATAAGCAGACTGTATTAATCATTTACGCGATGAGTGCACTGTTCGGTATTGCCGCGATCGTACTCACAATGTCAACTTTATGGGTAACCGTATTGATTGTTTTAGCATTGCTGATCTTGATTGAATTGTTCGCTGAGAAAGTGGGACTTGTAGGTAAAGAGTTCAGGCCGTTTATGAAGTTCTTTACGCGAATCGGAGACAACATAACGAGACGCTAACTAGCAAATTCTCCCCTTTGCTCATGAGTGAAGGGGATTTTTTCAGAATTAGACATTGCAAAGGACAACCGCTTTTACACATGATATAATAGCGGTTGAATCGTTATTTTGAGGTGGTGAACACAGGTTGGAAGCATTAGAAATATTCCAGCGCTATGAACTGAAATATTTGATCCCCTACTCCACTTACGAGGAAATTACTTCCCTATTACAAAAACGCATGAAGTTCGACCCTTATGGAGATGAACAAGGTTGTTATAACATCGTTAGCCTTTATTTTGATTCTGACGATGACAAAATATACAATGAAACGCGCAATAACTTGAACTTTAGACAGAAACTTCGTTTAAGGGTTTATGGGGACTCTGATTTAAACAGCACTTCATTCTTAGAAATTAAACAAAAGTACAATCGAGTGGTAAACAAACGACGTACGTTAATTACGCTTAAAGATGCGTATGATTATGTTTACAACAACGCTAACAATCGCGAAAACTACAACGTTTCTAATCCGCAAATCTTAGGTGAGGTTTCAGCATTTAGCTCATTATATGAACTAAAACCTTCTGTTGTCGTCAGTTACGACCGTCAAGCATTAGCAGGTATAGATGAACCCGATCTACGTGTTACGTTTGACTTTAATTTAATGACGCGCAGCGATAATCTTCAAATTGAAGACGGCCCTGATGGTGATTTGTTTGTAGATCCGAATATGGTCATTATGGAAGTGAAAGTGTCTAATAGTGTGCCGTTTTGGTTGTCACGTATGTTAAGTGATTACGAATGTGAGCGTAAATCCGTATCGAAGTTTTGCACATGTATTGATATTTCGAACGGTGTCATGAAACCATACACTCGTAATCCAGTTGTTGAACCTGTGGGCACCTTGCTATAGTAAGGTCCCTCGGTTCTAAGAATGAAAATCTTCACACTGATCAAGGAGAATTTGAATGGATAGTTTTTTACAAGAACTTCGTAACTTAACCGACATGACGACCCAGTCATCAATCATCGATGGGTTTATGGCAATTGCACTTACCTTTGTTCTTTCAATGATCATTACCTTCTTATATCAGAAAACACATAAAGGCTCTCGATATGCGCAATCATTCATACATACGATTGTAATTATGTCTATCGTTGTTTCGGTTATCATGATTGTAATCGGCAATAACATTGCTGTTGCATTCGGTTTAGTCGGGGCATTTTCAATCATTCGTTTCCGTTCAGCAATGAATGATCCGAAAGACATTGCCTTTATATTCTTCGGTATGGCTACTGGTATTGCTTCAGGTCTTGGGTTTTACTTGCTCGCAGTACTCTTCACAATTACTTTATCAATCATTATTTACTTCTTATATGTAATTGATTACGGTGGTGGTCAATCTGTACAGAAGCGAATGAGAATTACAATTCCCGAGAACATGCATTATGAGAATGTATTTGATGAGACATTCAATACGTATTTGCACGATCATAAACTAATGACTGTCGAAACGACAAACTTAGGAACGATGTATCAGCTCACTTACATGATTACTCCAAAAGACGGTACGTCTGATAAAGACATCATTGATTCCATACGCCAGTTAAATGCAAACTTAAAAGTTTCTATCGGTATGGCAAATCCTGATTACTAAAAAAACCGAAGCCCCTATTTGTGGCTTCGGTTTTTTCTATAGTTTTAAATCACGCAAGTAATTCGTAAGGTCTTCTCGATAATCTTCTCGCTCTAAAGCAAAATCAATGGTCGCTTGTAAAAACCCTAATTTATCCCCAACATCATAACGTTTGCCATCGAATTGGTAAGCAAGAACTTCTTGAATTTTGACGAGTTCTCGAATTGCATCCGTTAATTGAATTTCATTTCCTGCACCTGGGGCGATCGTATCGAGAATTGGCATAATCTCCGGTGTTAACACGTAACGTCCCATAATTGCCATGTTTGATGGTGCTTCTTCTACTTTTGGCTTTTCCACGAGATCTGTCACATTCACAACTTCTCCCGATTCTTGTGACGAAACAATTCCGTAACTAGAAACCTTATGGTCAGGCACTTGTTGAACACCTAAGACCGAGCGCTCTTGTTCTTCATAGATCTCCATCAATTGCTGTAAACAAGGTGTGTTGGAACGGACAATGTCGTCTCCGAGCATGACAGCAAATGGTTCATCTCCAATAAATGTTCGAGCGCAAGCGATGGCATGTCCAAGCCCTCTAGGTTCCTTTTGTCTGACGTAGTGAATTGAAGCCATGTTTGAGATCTTCTTCACTTCTTCAAGTCGATCGTACTTCCCTGTACGTTCTAGCGTTTGTTCCAATTCATAAGAAACATCAAAGTGATCTTCAATGGCACGTTTTCCACGTCCACTAATGATTAAGATATCCTCTATACCAGATTCAATCGCCTCTTCTACTATGTACTGAATCGTTGGCTTGTCAACAACAGGGAGCATTTCTTTCGGTAAAGCTTTCGTAGCTGGCAAAAATCGAGTACCGAGTCCAGCTGCAGGAATAACTGCCTTTTTAACTTTCATTGATCTTCTCCTTCCACACGTGAAGCATGTATGAACAGTATAGCACAGCGAACTTACTAGAAAAATTAAGGAGTATAAAAATCATTTTGTCGAAATATTTTATAATAATTAAAATAATGGGGATAGTATAACTACAGGTCTTGTGCTACATTAAGAATACAGCAGAAAGGAGGCTCTAGAACCATAACTAGAAATGAATTGGAGGTATGCCGTATTGAATCAAGTATCACTCATTGGCAGGATGACAAAGGATCCTAATTTACAAGTAACACATGCAGGCGTGCCCTATGTAAAACTCTCTCTAGCGATTCAAAGACGCTACCGAAATGCAAAAGGAGAGTTTGATGTTGATTTTGTTCCTTGTACAGTTTGGCGTAAGCAAGCAGAATCAACCGCCCATTATTGCCACAAAGGAGCGCTCATAGCAGTCATCGGTAGAATACAGACTCGCAATTACGTCAATGAAGACGGTGAACGAGTGTTTATTACAGAGATCATCGGTGATGACGTACGATTCCTCAAGTTAAATTATGATGATTCTACTGGACACACAAAGCCCGTCAACCCTTCAGAAACAATCACCTCAACGTAACTTTTCTTACCTTTTATAGCGTACACCACTACTACCATTTCTAAAGCAACCTATTTTCCCAAGTCGACTCTCTCAGTCGTTGTATTTCCCTCTAACTATACACCCAAATGAATAAACCCCGTTCCATTCAAATTCAGGAGCGGGGCTCTTTATGTTCATCTCGGTATGCTCTCGGAGATAAACCTGTCTTGTCTTTAAATTGTCGACTAAAGTAATTCGGATCACGATATCCTACATCATACGCAAGCTGTTTTACAGACTGCCTGGTCATCGTTAACTTCTTCTTAGCAGCATCTAATCGAAAATCTCTCAGCACTTGACGGAACGTTCCTTGCTCATGTTGAACGAATAATTGTCCTAAATAGGATGGATTTCGATCAACATAGTCCGCAACATCCTTTAAGGTGAGCAACGGATTGTTATATTGTGACTTCATATAATGAAGCGCAGATTTGACAATTTCAACACTAATGGTCGTCTTTTCATTTGCTTGTAACTGTACGATCATTTGAAATGCTTCTGTGAGTATCGATAAGATTTGCTCTGCATGATCAACGTGACCTATTTCTTGCACTTTAGTAGCTAATTGAACGCCAGTTTCCCCGTCTTTTGTAATCGATGAATCTAATTCATAGTATAAAAATTCAATACAGACCGCTGTCCGCTTTTTCGTAAATAATAAACTGCGACCTTCTTCTTCATACGTATAAAGCCATTCTTTACACCACTCAATAAAACTAAATTCATCTCGATGTTGAATGAATGAAAGTAGAAGTCGATGATCTTCAATCGTTAGAAAAGGGAAATCAAAGCGTTGATCGTTTTTTTAATTGGTTTGCAAATAACACTTTTCCTTCACCGCTAAAGTATGTTTGCAAGTTCACACGTTGGCATGACAAGTATCCTTGATGATAAGTGTTTTTGCCCGTTGAAACGAAATAGCTGACAACGAGTGGGTTGTGATCATAATACGGCCATGCGTTCAGACATTCATTCGGTAGATTGTACGTTTTCGTTGATTGTTGATCAATAGTTACGAATACGCTATCTTCCGTACATGTAATCGTGTGAGTGAACGGCTGTAAAGCACTCAACTGCAATACATATTCAATGAGTAACACAGTCTCTCGATTACGCGTTCGAAACATCAGCATACTAAATTCGAGTTCGCTTTGTATCTCTTTGCCATAAATTTGTTGCAATACTCGCTCTCGTTTTGAAAGTGATGGCAGTTGAGAACTCGCCTGTAACCTGTGCGAGTCACGCTTCGTTACTGTGGAAACGACACGCTTTAAGTCATCTGCTTGGACAGGTTTAAGAAGTAATGCCTTAGCTCCAATTTCAACCGCACACTTTCCTGCCTCGAAATTCGCCTTTGAAGCTACTGCGATGATTGTACCTTGAAAACGAGCGATCGCACTTGCGAGATCTTCATGATCTTCGGTAGCAATCATATCTAACTCTATAATCACAATATCAGCTTCATTTTGGGCTAACATCACAACGGTCTCATCATAAGTCGTCGTAAAATTGCGCACAAAATGTTGGTCATCCATGGTTTCAATGACCCATTTCATTCCAATTCGGTCATTTTGATCTCGATCCGCAACGACAAACTGGGTGCTCACAATTATCAATTCCTTTTCTACCATGTGTGTTTACTTATACTTTTATTGCTACTAATTTACCATTATTATCTAACTAGTTCAATAGATTTGATGCAGGTCATAGCTCTATATTATAGATTTTATCATTAAAACATCCTGAAAAATGACCGTTAATCAAATAAATAGAGTTCATAACTAGATTAAAGACCTATTTCCAGAAATTCAAAATTATCTTTCACTACGTATGAATATTCCTTACACTATGTATAGACATCTAATCCATCAATTTCGACCACTTATGTCCTCTAGATGATCTTTCAGTCATGTACATAACGTTCGACATAAGATAGATGCGAAAATACTAAGAGGTGATCGACCATATGCGCATCGAGCTAGACTTAGATTCAAAGCACAATGAAACGAGTGTGACGATTCATGCGAAAGAATGGTCCAATCAAGTCGAATCATTTATAAAGCATGTGCATGCCTATCAAGAACCGACGACACAACGAAGAATTATTGCTGAGACCGATGATTCCTCAATTGTTCTTGAACCAAAAACAATTGACTATATTGTTGCAGAAGAACGGAAAGTGTTTGCAGTATTTGCAGGGGAACGTGCGGAAATTAAACAGAAACTTTATGAACTTGAAGAGCAGCTCGCTTCGCACCAGTTCATACGGTTTTCAAAGTCCGTTCTTGGAAACTTAAATCAAATTGAACGCTTCGAAGTTTCTTTTAACGGAAATCTCTGTGTTTTTTTTAAGTCCGGGGAAAAAGAATATGTATCACGCAAATATGTAAAGCCACTACGTCAGAAATTGTTGGAAGGATGACGCTATGATTCGTGAATTATTCTTTCGTATACTAGCTGGAATCGCAGCTGGTGGATTTATTATGTTTATTGCCTTAACGATTCTCATGATAAATGATATTAATCCAAGTTCTCATTACCTTTGGACACAAATGCTTGGCAGCATATTAATGGGCATTTACTTCGCAATCTCAGCACTTATTTTTGAAAATGACTCGATGAGCTTACTATCTGCTACGGCAATTCACTACGCTCTGTCCATCGTCGTTTGGTTTACGATTGCTTATGCTGTAGGTTGGTTTCCATTTAGCATGACAGCCGTCGCGATTGCAATTAGTACATTTACGATCCTCTATTGTATTCATTGGTTTTGTTTCTACCTATACTACAAACGAATGGAAAACAAACTCAATCAATCATTAAAGAAGCAAGGGTAAGTTGATCACGCTTACCCTTGCTCTTTTACTTTCCTGCTTTCACTTCATTAAAACGGGCTTGCAGCGCCCGTCCTGCTTCTGTTAATGCCTCTGCACCTTGTGGGACAAGATTTGCCATGCTGATAAATCCATGGACCATCCCTTTATAATCAATGTACGTAACCTCATTGCCAGCTTCTTTCAATCGCGTAGCATACGCCTCACCTTGATCTCGAAGCGGGTCATACTCTGCTGTGATAATATGCGCTGGCGGTAATCCCGTCACGTCTTCACGTACCATTGGAGAAGCAAGTGGATTAAACTTATCCTCTTTCTGACTCAAATAATGCTTACGGAAATAACTCATTGCCTCTCCCGTTAAGAACAAGCCTTCCTTGTTCTTCTCATCAGATGGATACTTTTTTTTGTAAAATCAACCGATGGATAGATTAGCAATTGATACACCGGTAACGGCTCGCTTCTTTCTTTTAACAAATGTGTGACCACTGCTGCTAGATTGCCACCAGCACTGTCTCCACCAACGGCAACTCTCTCTTTGTCGATACCAAGGACCTCTGCTTGCTCTCTGACCCAATGAACGGCATTGTAACAATCATAAACTGCAGCAGGAAACGGATATTCTGGAGCAAGCCGGTACTCCACTGAAATAACGGTCGACTGACTTGCATTTGCAATCCGACGACATACTGGGTCGTGGGAATCTAAATCACCAAGCACCCAGCCCCCACCATGAAAGTAAAGGAGTACAGGTTGAGGGGTTGTACCTTCTGGTTGATAAACTCGCACTGGAATCGTGTAACCTTCACTTTCGAAAGACAAGTTCTCTACCCGATTCACTTCTTCAACGACTTGACCGTCATCAGTACCAATTCTACGGTTCACTCTAGCCTCTTCAGGACTTAACGTTTCTAGTCCTGGTAAACCTTGTTTCTCCATCTCCTCCAAAATCGCTTTTACCGTAGGATCTAATGCCATCACAATCACTCCTCACTTATTTTATACTTAATATTCTAAATTTTCTTAGCTAAAAAAATCTATCATTATTTGTAGCACAATCAAAAAAAGGAATGCTGTGACTAAGACCACAGCATTCCTTTTACCCTACTCTATTGAAAAGACTTGTTTTAACGTGGTAGCAATAAACGTTACATCTTCATCTGTAATGGAGAGTGGTGGTGAAAGTGCAATAACATTTTGATAGCCACTCACTGTGTCAGAGTTCTTCCCGACAATTAATCCTTTTTGTTTGCAACGCTTCATCAAATCAGCGATTACTTCAGGGGCCGCTGGCACTTTCGTTTTCTTATCTTCGACAAGCTCAATACCGAGCAACAAGCCTTTTTGTCGAATGTCACCAACGAGTGGGTGACGCAAAAGGGGCTCTAATTGAGTTCTCAACTTCGTTCCTTGTACGTTTGATTGTTCAACGAGTGACTCTTTTTCCATTATTTCAAGGTTCTTAATCGCAACCTCACAAGCAGCTGGATGTCCACCAAACGTATTCACATGTCTAAAATGATCATTTTCTCCAGTTTCTTTAAATACTTCAAATAAATAAGGTTTCATTGCGGTTGCTGATAACGGTAAATACGCACTCGTAATTCCTTTAGCCATCGTCACGATATCTGGAGAAATGTCGTAATGTTGAAAAGTGAATGGCTTACCCGTACGTCCAAAGCCACAAATCACTTCATCAATAATGAGCAGTACGCCATACTTCTTACAAATGACTTCAACTTCCTTTAAATAAGACGGATGTGGCATAAGTACGCCACCACCTGTAATAATCGGTTCCATAATAACTGCTGCAACCGTTTCTGGTCTTTCCCAACGAATGGTTTGTTCAATTTCATTGGCGCAATGTTTGCTCCAACTTTCTTCAGTATGCTCCTCAGGCACACGGTATGAATCAGGTGCTGTTACATGAGTAAACCCCGGAACGAGGGGCTCATAACGATACTTGCGTTGCGGTTGGCCCGTAGCTGACAATGCCCCAAGCGTTGTTCCGTGATAAGCACGGTATCTTGAGATGACTTTATAACGTCCTTGATCACCATTTTGGTAATGATATTGACGAGCGATCTTAAACGCGGTTTCATTTGCTTCTGATCCACTGTTCGAAAACGAAAAGCGGTACTCTTCTCCAAGCCATTTATTTAATTGATCTGCAAGACGAATTGCCGGCAGATGACTTTGTGTCAGTGGATAAAAAGGCATTTTCTTTAATTGCTCATAGGCAGCCTCAGCGAGTTCCGTTCTTCCATAGCCCGCATTTACACACCACAATCCAGCCATCGCATCTAAAAAGCGGTTGCCATCAAGGTCTTCAATCCAGGCTCCTTTTGCTTTATCAACAATCATGCTCCGCTATTCTCTTGATAAGGAGTCATATGATGCCAAAGCAAACGACGATCTTTCTCAACCATTTCCTCATTTAACACGATTGTTTTGTCACTCATGCTCAAGCCTCCATCCGTTATTTTACACAAACTATACCAAATATTCTGATTGATTTCCTTTTACATGTTGTCTAATCTTATAGTTAAAGACTTGACACTTTAGGAGGCTACTTATGATCTCTGTGCAAGAGATTCTAACTCGACCCCTTTTCAAAACAGCACGAGTCGTTAGTGGTGAAGAAGGTCTTAACCGCTCGATTCGTTGGGTTCATATTCTTGATGTACCAAACTTCGAATCACTAATTCACGGTAACGAATTAATTTTAAGTACGGGTGCGGGTATTCAAAATGATAATGCTCTCCATTATGTCAAAGGGCTCATTGATCAAGGCGCAACCGCGCTTTGTTTTGAATTAGGTACACATATTCACGTTGTACCGACATCTGTTGTTCGTTATGCAGATGAACATCAATTTCCAATTATCGTCTTCGATAAGGTCGTTCGATTTGTTGATCTTACACAAGATATTCATGCGTTTCTTATCGATCGCCATCACCACCAATTGCTCGAACTCGATGAGCTGTCAAAATCATTCCAAAAGCTTACATTGCACAAACAAGGAACACTCAAGCTTATAAAGAAAATTAAAGAAGCCATACCGTATCCACTCGTCTATCTACCCTTGCAAAGCGAAATGCCTTATTGTATACCTGTAAAACCTAAAGAAGACATTCAATTTCTCCAACAACATGTAGAACGGCACCGTGATGAAGAATTCGAATCAACGTATTGGACATTTAATCATGAGACGTATTATGTACAAAAAATTGAAGCGATGGGTCAAACTTGGGGGTATTTGCTAATTGAGCACTCCGATGTAACGTCTTTTGAGAAACTCGTACTCGACCGTGCCTCGATTGCTCTTGCACAAATGATTTTGCGTCGTACGTACAATGAAGAGAAATCCCTTCTCCAAAGCAATCGGTGGATTCTGGATTTAATGAACGATCGATCGTGTAATGAACGAGAAATACTCACGACAATTGAACGTCGTTTCCCGACTGTTCAAACACCTTTTTATTACCGGATCTGTAAAGTACAACACCGTCATTCAGTTGTTGAAAACAGTGATCAGTATTACATGATCCAACGCATCCGTGCTCTGTTTGAACAAAAGGCAATACCAGTCTTTATTACAATCCATCATGATTCCATCATTCTTTTTATCATTGAATCAAAGGCATGCAACAGAGACTTTTATGATTTTTTTCTGAGCAAAATGTCTTCTACGGAAGCGCTAGACACGTTACATTTTTCATTTAGTAGCCGAAAGACGAAATTACATCACGTCAAAGAAGCATCTAGCGAATCGGAACTTGTAATTCAACTTCATCATACGTCGTTTCATACGCCTTGCTTTTATGATGAGCTCGGAATTTATCAACTCTTACTAACGATTAGCAACGACGAATTGGATCGCTTCATCCAGCAACAACTTAAGGGCCTTTATGTTGATCACGTACGAAACCGCGAAGAACTGTTGGCTACATTAAATGTATATTTGCAAAACAATTGCTCAAAACAAAAGACTGCTGAACGATTAAACATTGCACGCCAGACGCTTTACCATAGGCTATCCAAAATTGAGCACCTACTCGGATGTAAGCTGAACGAAGACTGCTTTCAACGATTATCCATTGAAGTAGCACTATGTGCTTATGAATTGAAGTCTTAAAGAACACAAATGGTTAACCGATGAATAGAGTAGGGAGGCTTGGCTTACTATGACTAATCTTGTGAAAGAAGCGCCACAATTAAAAGAAGAATTCGAAGATCTTATACAAAGTGACCACCGAGACATGATTGTTTTTACAGGGCTTACATGGGAAGACATCGAACACTTAACTCATGTTCGTTTAATCATTGAACCTCACATCACTTCTCTCGTTGACACATTTTACGAACCTATTTTGGCACAAGAACAATTGCGCGACATTATAGATCAATATTCATCTACAGAACGGTTAAAGCAAACGTTCTCGGAATACATTCTCGATATGTTTCAAGGTAAAGTTGGACAAGACTATGTAAACCGACGTATTCGAATCGGTCAAATTCACCATCAGATTGGTCTGAACGAACGGTGGTATTTAGCCGCCTACAACCACTTACAAACTGAAATGTTAACGATTCTTTTACGTGAGATGGAAACAGCGGAAGCCGTTAAAACGTATCACGCATTTAAACGTCTCTGTTCGATTGACATGCAGCTAGCCATTACAACATATATCGAATCGTATTCAACATCTTTACTACACTTCAATGAAGCACGAAAAGCTCAAAATCTAAAGCTTTCTGATACCGCTGAAAGTTTAAAAACTCAATCTGACTTGATGAAAGAAAAAGTATCAACACAAAAGCAAGAAACGGAGCGCATGACAACCTCTCTTCAACAGCTACTTAAAGATTCTCTGGCGATGAGTTCAGAAATGAAGCTCACTCAAGATGAAACAACGATGTCTATAAAGCGGTTGAATGAAATGGTTGCTGAAGTAGAGGAATCGAAAAATCAGTTAGGACACCTTCAAGAAAGCTCAATCAACATCGGTAAAATCACACAAACAATCTGGGAAATCTCGAAAAAAACCAAAGTTTTATCGCTAAATGCATCCATTGAATCATCAAGAGCTGGGGAATATGGAAGAGGATTTGCAGTAGTCGCTAGAGAAGTTGGGAATCTAGCAGCTGATACGCAATCAGCACTAGAGAGCATTCGTGCTCAAATTGCAGATACACAGACGCACGTGTCAAATGTAAATGAAGATATTACAGCATTAAGTGAGCGAGCCCTTGCGATGAACACGTTAACCGCTGCAATGAATGAACGACTAAATGAAACATCGAAACGTGTAGCATTAAACTATGAAGCCATTGAGCAATTCTCTATGTTCGTTTCAGATTATCAACACCACTTTGAAGAGTTGTTGCAAGAATTTAATTCCTTAACAACATTATCGAATGAATTAACAGACTTACAACTCACCGAACAACTTTAACAAAAAAGAACAGAGCAATCGATTGCTAGATCGATTGCTCTGTTAATTAGATTAAAAACCCGAGGAACGCGACACCAAAAATGATGAGTAAGATATTTAAGAACACAGAAAGTCCACTAATTATAATTCCTGTAATCGCTAATCCACCACCGTTTGGTTCCCGCACGGCCATAATTCCTAATACGAGTCCAACAACACCGGTTAAAAATCCAATCCATGAAACAAAAAAACGAAACGAGACCTAAGATCACTGAAGCAATTGCTTTCCCGTTCATGGTATTCCTCCTATCGAATGTACGTACTTCTGAATAGTAAAGCCTTCAAAGAGTGATTCCACATCCGTACTCCATTCAATAGACGTGCTCATTTACGTTCATCTAGACCGTGCTCTACGTGAAACATGGAATGACGTTTCTTTAGATCATCAATTTGAAGGTTCTTCGACTGGCTTTAGTCCTTCTTTTCCCTCTAAGCTCAAAATGAAACGTACGAGAAGCTCAATTTCTAGTTCAATATCCTCAAGAGAAACGACCTCTCTAGGTGCATGCATATATCGCAACGGTAGCGATACGACCGCTACAGGCACCCCGCGACCCGTAACACGTAGGCGATCGGCATCAGTACCTGTCGTTCGTGGTGTTAATTCATACTGTAAATCAATGCCATGTTCACTTGCTACACGTTCAAATAAGCCGTTAATCTTACGATTAATGGGTGCACCTATCGCAAGGACTGGTCCCTTGCCTAGTTGTACATCACCGTTTTTCTTAGGATCTGAACTCGGGTAATCGGTCGCAAATGTTACGTCAAGAGCAATCGCCATCGTCGGCTCACTTGTGCACCTGCAAAATAAGCGCCACCCATATTCGTCTCTTCATTGACGGTACTCACGCCATATACACCAACTTGAACTTTCTCACCTTGCAAGCGACGAATGACTTCCGCTACGATGTAAGCACCACTACGATTATCAAGGCCACGCGCACTAATCCTTTGGTTAAGTAACGTTTTAGGTGTTACATTGTATGTCGCCGGGTCTCCTACACGAATATATTGCATCACCTCGTCTTTTGACGTAGCCCCAATATCAATGTAAAGATCATCAACTGTAATCTTATCTTTTGCACCTCCATGGTGCTCTGCATTCGTCCCAAACGTTCCAGTAACTTCTCCACGCTCACCATGAATAGTCACTTCCATCCCTAAGGCATTCGCAGGAGAGATTCCTCCAAGTTTCTCGACATAAATAAACCCTCGTTCATCAATTGATTTCACTAAAAATCCGATTTCATCTGCGTGTCCGGCAATCAGTACTTTAAACGGCGCATTCGGATTTAAGATCGCATAAGCATTTCCAGCATGATCCGTTCTTAATTCATCCGCAAACGGCTGAACATAGTTTAACCATTTTGATTGCACTAGCTCTTCATAACCCGATGGTGACGGTGTATTGACTAATTCATATAAAAACTGATGACTCTTACTCATAGTAAACATCCTTTCTAACCTCAACAATTGTCTTTATTGTAACCGAATTCATTTATTTTTCCTAAACGATGCACAACTAAACAACGCCAATCACATGATTGACGTTGAAACGAACATTTTTATCAAGTTAGGTTACAACTTTCTTGCTCGAATTAATACAGACTCCCCTGAGAAAGACTTCACAGCTCCGCTTTCATCAATATCAATGTTGAATTTCTTCTTCTGTTCAACAGGTGTATCTTTTAATCGTTCAGTAAGTTCTTGACGGAGTTCCTTAGAAAGGTTCAAACGCTCACACCAATCGTCAAATTGAAAAACTTTCGGGAATCGTTCCAAATGCTCAACGACAAGTCCAGACTGCTCAATCATAGCGATCCATTCACTTTTCTTCCAAGCTCGATAATGACTCGGATCACGCATTTTTTTCTATTTCGTTGTAAAAGTGGTCATACTCATCAATCTCTGGTGCCGTATTGTCTAATAAATAAAAACTGCCACCAGACTTCGTCACTCGATGTACGCTTTCCAAAAACTGAATTGGAAGTTCAAAGTGATGCGCAGCAATTCTACATACCGACACATCAAACCAATCGCTTTCATAGGACAACGACTCCGCATCCCCTCGCTCAAACTGAACATTTTGATGCCCGTTCCCTGTAATAAAAGCTTCTGCAGTCGTAAGCATTTCATCGGTTAAATCCATTGCAGTCACTTCTTCTACGTAAGGCGCAACCGCATTGCTAACATGACCAGCACCTACTGCAATGTCTAGTAATGACTTCGGTTTAAGCGTTGAAATTTCTGTAACGAGTGCTGCCAAATCTTTTCCTTTCGCGTGTAGCTCACTTTTCACATAGTTCTGAGAAGAGGATGAGAACGTTTGTTGCACCGCATTTTTCTGGTTGTTCAAGATAACCACCTCTTTACCTTTATACTCATAGTTTATGGTACTAGAACGAGAAGGAATACTACGAATACTGAATGGCTACCTATAAGAAAAATGAATCATCATTAGAAAACAGACTTAAGACTTATGTCATTCTTCTTTTAACTGAATGATTATCGTTCAAATTATGAAAAACTATGATAAAAGTATTGCAATTTATCTGAATAGTGTTAGCATTGAGTGAAAGAAGGGTGCCTTCTACTTCCCCCGTAACGAGTTCACCGTATGTAAACACTTCGCAAAGAACGCTTCTAGAACATATAAGTAGCCATCCATCAGTATGACATCCATGCTAACTAACGAAACCAATGCTTACAAATATTCTACTTTTTTTGATGAATGGCCAAGAGAACAGTGCACGACTCTATTCTTTGCGCACCCTTCTTTTTTTAACCACAAAAAAAACAGTTGCCTTAAGATTAGCACCTTAGACAACCGTTCCCATTTACTTAATGATCTGAATCCCACCGATGACTGGAAGAGGCTTTCTTTTCTTCTGCACTGCGTTCACGACACCTAGAATGAACAATGCGAGGACAAATAGTGAACCGATTGGACCGATAATAAATGTCCCTATAATCGGAATCGATCCGAGAATCGCCACAATAATTCCTAAGATTAACAGCAACAATCCTTGATTCGCATGATACCTCGCAAATGGAGAATCTTTACCAGCAAGTAACGGAATAAAGAACAAAATGTATGCAACAATTCCTAAACCCATATTTTCTTCCGCATCTCGGTCCGGCGTTCGTTGTATTTCTGACATACCAACATCTCCTTTCCCTTATTAATCTTAAATACGTTTGATAATGAATCATGGTTTCATTTTTTTATGTTTTAAACATACAACATTGCTGATGGAAAGGAAAGAAGATGCTCTCGTACGTTAATTAAACGTTTGATTAACAACAAGTATGCGCAATTACACCTTCTCAGAACTACATTTGTACGCCGTTATCATGAATTGATGTTTTTGTATGAATATGCTTTTTGTAATCCTCGGATACTGGCATCATCAGTGAACCACTAACACAGACGACAAAGTTGGCAATCAAGCCAATGATCCCGCCGTGAATTCCGTAGAGTGTATTGTTTCCTGTAAGTGTCATGATCCCTGCAATTGTGGCTCCAATGACCATACCCCAGAACACTGGCGTTGCACGTAAACGCTTCCAATATAAGCCTAACAAAAAGCAGGGTGCAACTTGAATTAACAATTCAAATTTCAAAACAAAGATTTGATAAAGTGTTCCTGGTGGGTTCCATGCAATCCACAACAACAAGAAGACGACGACAATACCGACGAACTTTCCTACCTTTACTTTACGCTCATCTGTTGCGTTAGGATTGATGTACTTCCCATAAATATCATGGGACACCATAGATGAGAAACTCAGTAATACTGAATCCGCAGTAGAAACAATCGCACCAACGATTCCACCGAAGAAGATAATCATCATCCAATAGTAGAACGAATTCATAGCAGCAATATCATTCGCAAGTATACCAATCACTTGCTCAGATTGTCCGGTATCCATTCCAGGATATAAAACGATACAAATAATCCCAACAACAAAGACTAGACCAGTCGTAATTGGAGGCATCCAAGCCATGCGCGCAAATGATCGTTTCAATGTACGCTCACTCTTTGCTGAGTAAATTCGTTGCACAGCATGTGGATATACGGCAGCACCAATACCTGCTAGAAGAATCATACTAATCCAGTTTATGTTCGTCTGTAAATCAGGTACTCCAATCTTCTGCGGTTCTGTCGCTGCAATCGATTCTGAAATTCCGCTAAGACTGCCCCCCGCTAACGCTAAAGCACCGATTAGTACAACAAAAATACCTACAAGCAAGATAATTCCTTGAAGTACATCAGTGACTGCAACCGCTCTCATTCCACCGAGCCACTCATAGATAAGCATAACGACGATAAATCCTATAACTGCATACCCATATGGGATTGCTCCAGCCGTTAAACCAGAAACAGCATGACCAATGGCTACAAGTTGTTCTAATAAGTAATTCCCTAATCCCCAAAGCATGAGCAAGATTGCAACGATCGTTACGCGCTTCGACTCAAAACGGTAACTAATCCAATCCGTTGGTGTTACGAACTTCGCTCGCTTCGCAATGACGTACAACCTCGGTGCAAAGATGAGGTATACACCAATAATCGCTGTCATAAACGGTATTGATTGTAACCACGAGAAGCCTTCCCTGTAGGCTGTTGGGGCGTAACCGACAATCGTATTTCCGCTATATTGTGTCGCATAAAGTGTGAAAAACAACGTAATAAACCCTAAGTTTCGTCCCGCAAGATAATACTCTCCAACGCTTTTCCCTAACTTCTTTCCTCTTCCCGCGATCCAGCCGATGACAATCATGAGTACGGCATATGCACCTAGTATGATCAGGCATCAGTACCGCCAAATTGCAACTCCATTATGATTGTCTCCTCTCTTTTTCAAACTCTTCTTCCTCTTCATCTTCTATTAAGTTCCACTGCGTCATACAGAGCCAACTCAAATACGCACAAAGAATTAGTGACAATCCAACACTAATGAGCGCCCAAAACGGAATACCTAGAATATACGGTTCGATCATCCCTTCAGGTAAATACCACGGAGCATTAAACAGAATCAATAACACAAAACCTACCCAAATCCACTTCTTCTGAATGGGTTCTTTCATCCAAATCCCTCCTTTTCGACTGATTTGTTTAAATGACACCACGCGCTTGCAGTTGCTCTATTTTCTCACTCGTCATCCCTAGCATCGACTGATAGATCGCTTCATTTGCTTCGCCTGGCTTTACACTACCCGCATGATCGATTTGCCCTGGTGTACGACTTAACTTCGGTACAACTCCAGGCATCGGAAACTCTCCAAGCTGTGGATGTTCTGTTTTCACGATCATGTCTCGAGCTGCATAATGCGGGTCTTTAACAATATCTGCTGCACTATAGATTAGCCCCGAAGGAACGCCTTGCTCCTCTAACGCTTCAAGCACATCCTTTGCAACGAGAGTTTTTGTCCAGCGCTCAATAAGAGCATCTAACTCTTTTTGATTCTTTCCACGAGCAAGATGTGTTTTATAATCATCATGCTCAGCAAGTTCTGGTTGTCCCATCGCTCTCGTAAGCCTTGAAAACACTGCATCTGCATTTGCGCCAATTACCACATACGTATCGTCTTTTGTACGATAAATGCTTGAAGGTGCGACACCCGGAAGAATATTGCCCGTTCGCTCTCGTACATAATCGGCTAGTAAGTAATCTGGAATCATACTTTCCATGACGGAGAACACCGACTCATAAATGGCCGTATCAATCATCTGCCTTCCCCTGACTTGTGTCGTTCTTCAATCGCTGTTAAACAACCAATTGTCGAGTACAATGCCGCTAATGTGTCTCCGATTGATATACCTACTCGAGCTGGCGGACGATCTTGGAATCCAGTTACGTAACGAAGACCACCCATCGCCTCACCAATACTTCCAAACCCTGCACGATCTTTGTAAGGACCTGTCTGACCGTAACCCGTTGTTCTCATCATAATGAGACGAGGATTAATTTTCCTAAGATCTTCGTAACTGAGCCCCCATTTTTCCATCGTGCCTGTTCTGAAATTTTCAATGACAACATCTGAATTCTCTGCCAATTCTTTGAACACAGTTTGACCTTCTTCTGTCCGTAAGTTCAACGTAATCGATTTCTTATTGCGTGATTGCACCGGCCACCACAATCCAACTCCATCTCTTTCTTTTCCCCACTGTCTCATCGGATCAGGCTTATCTGGTGGTTCAATCTTAATTACTTCTGCACCAAAATCCGCAAGCAAACGTCCAGCAAATGGGCCGGCTAACAACGTCCCAAGCTCTAGTACACGAATGCCTTTAAGGGGCATAGACGTCTCATTCATTCCCATCACTCCTGATTGAATATTAAGAAAACAATAGCACCATTGTATACAAAAGGTCAATAATAATTTAAAATAACATCGTGTAAACGCTTTATTGTATACAGAAGAAGATTTACATTTTGTTGTTTTCTCAACATTCAGCTACAATAAACGAAGAGGTGTTGGCTTTGAATGTTTATGAACGTATGAAACAAGCGTTAATTACGGGAAAGTACAAACCAGGAGATCGCTTAACCGAAGAAGCGTTAACCGAAGAATGGAAGGTGAGTCGTACACCGATTCGTAGCGCATTGAAGCAATTAGAGTTTGACGGGCTCATCACCCCGCTAAAGCGAGGGTACATCGTGCGTTCCTTTTCACAAAATGATATCCGTCAAATCTATGATGTGCGGTCTTTACTCGAAGGCTACGCTGCTAGTTTGAGTGCCATTCATCGAACAGAGCAAGACCTGTCCGACATGCACAAGGCAAACGAAGATTTTAAAACGATTATCATGAGTCGAGGGACAAATAAAACAGAACATATTCAAGATGTATTAAAGAAAAACCACAAGTTCCACGACACTGTGATTCGAGCTAGCAAAGACCCACATACTGAAGATCTCATCCGTAAGGTCGTTGTTTTACCTCTAGTGTTCCATTCATTTTATTGGTTTGAACAACGGGGACTAGAACAGTCGTTTGAACTACATGAAGTCATTATACGTGCGATTGAAGACCAAGATAGCGCTCGCGCAAGGAGTGCAATGCATGAACATATTTATCAAGGAAGAGATCGTGTCCTTGAACAACTAAAAAGGAGTGATTTGTGATGATTACACTTTGTGAGGTTGGACCAAGAGACGGATTACAGAATGAACCGAAGCATGTGCCTACAGAGGACAAGGTTCAATTTATTGAGCAAGTCGTAGATGCTGGCGTAAAAAAAAGTTGAAGCTGTATCGTTTGTGAACCCTAAAGTCGTTCCACAAATGGCTGATGCGGAAGATGTAATGAAAGCGATCAACAAGCGTAACGGTGTCACGTATGCCGGACTCGTGTTGAGCCGTTCAGGGCTTGAGCGTGCGATTGAGACAGATGTCGATTTACTACACGTCGTCGTCGCAACGAGTGACACGTTTAATCAGAAAAATGCGAGGAGAACCGTTGAAAAAGGCGTTGAGGAGAACAGTGCCGTCATCCGGGATGCGAAAAATGCCGGACGACCGTCTGCAGCTGTGTTAGCTACAAGCTTTGGATGCCCTTATGAAGGTCATGTTGATGAAACAAAAGTGTTACACGTCGTAGAGCGTTTCTTAAACGCTGGCGCGACTGAAATTGTTCTTGCCGATACGACCGGAATGGCGAACCCAACTAAAGTAAAGCAGATGGTGCGATTATTTAAAGAAAACTTTGGCGCTGATACACCCCTTGGATTGCATTTTCATAATACACGTGGACTTGGATTAGCCAATGTCGTTGCTGGTTACGAAGAAGGCGTTACGACATTCGATGCTGCTTTAGGGGGGCTCGGTGGCTGTCCATTTGCACCAAATGCCGTTGGCAATGTCGCTAGTGAAGATCTCATCCATATGTTGCATGAAATGGGCATTGCAACAGACGTTGATTTAGAAAAACTACTCAAAACCGCGAACTGGCTAGAACGCGTGATGGGCAAAACACTTCCTGGCATGGTCATGAAAGCAGGCCCTGCATATGAAACGACAAAAAGCTAATGTTATGAAGAATGAGAGGTCCAGTTTTCTTCGTTCATGAAGATGAGTGCTTGACAAACAAGAAAATTCCGATAGAATAAATCTCACTATACAATCGACGATGAAGAGAGTAGCGATGATGTTCACTCACAGCGAGCCGGGTTTGGTGCAAGCCGGCAGGAACAGAATCGTGAAGCGGACTTCTAAGATGCTGTTCTGAACATTTGAGTACGAACAGCCGGCAATCACACCGTTATGTGAAAGTGAACGTTTCATACGTTAACGAGAGTGGTACCGCGGGACCCCCGCCTCTTTTTTTGAGGTGGGGGTCTTTTCGTCGTAAAAAGGAGCGTTTTATGAATTTGCTAAAAGAAGAACTAGCAAACGTCTTATCGTTAGGACTGTCCGTTCCCATCTCATCACAACTGTTTGAATACCCAAAACAACCGATCCATGGTGATCTCTCTATTCCTTGCTTCACACTCGCACAAGAACTAAAAATGTCGCCACATACTATTGCATTACGTATTCAAACGATACTTTCTGCCGTTACGAGTATCGACAAAGTCGACGTCATCGGAGGTTATGCTAACGTGCATTTCAACCGTACAACATTTGCTGATTTGTTATTTTCTAAGAAAAAAAGAGAAGATCACACATCAAGGAACCGTTACGATTGATATGTCGTCACCAAACATTGCCAACCATTCTCGATGGGACACCTACGATCGACCGTCATCGGTGAATCCATCGCTCGTTTGTACGAAAACCAAGGGTACACGGTCGTTCGCATTAATCATATCGGTGACTGGGGTACTCAATTTGGAAAGTTAATCGCCGCGTACAAAGAATGGGGCGTACAAGAAGAGGTCGAAAAAGCTCCAATTCAAGAATTGTTAAAACTGTATGTACGTTTCCACAAAGAAGGTGACGAAGCTGATGGCAGACGATGGTTCTACGAACTTGAACGAGGAAACGAAGAAGCGCTTAGCCTTTGGAAATGGTTTAAAACTGTGTCTCTATCGTCTTTTCAAGGCATCTATACAAAACTCGGTGTAGCCTTTGATTCCTACAACGGTGAATCGTTTTATAATGATAAAATGCAAGATGTCATTGAACAGCTTGAAAGTCACCACTTACTCGAACAATCCGAAGGCGCTCAAGTCGTCTCACTTAATCAAGAGCATTTGCCCCCATGTCTTATCAAGAAATCAGACGGAGCAACGCTTTATGCTACACGTGATCTTGCAGCAGCGATCTATCGTAAACAAACGTATCAGTTACACGTTCACTCTATGTCGTCGGTAATGAACAAACTCTTCATTTTAAACAGCTAAAAGCTGTCTTACGTAAGCTCGGTTATGAATGGTCTGAGCAAATGGAGCATATCAACTTTGGGATGATGCGTCTTGAAGGGAAAAAGATGAGCACTCGAAAAGGCAGTGTTGTCTATCTTGAGGACGTCTTATCCGAAGCGACTACTCTCGCTGAGCAGTACATGCAAGAAAAGAATCCTATCTCCCAAACCGCCAAGAAGTCGCCCGTCAAGTCGGTGTAGGCGCGATTATTTTTAACGACTTGAAAAATGACCGTAAAAACGATATTGATTTTTCGTTAGAAGACACACTTCGTTTTGAAGGTGAAACAGGTCCTTACGTACAATACACTCACGTTCGTACGTATTCATTACTACGTGAAAAGTCCTATACGTGGCAAGACGGTCAAACTGTTGAAGATGAAGCTTGGGAATGCCTAATTGTCCTCTCTAAACTAGAGGAAACAATCGCACGAGCGCTTGATACCCACGACCCTTCGCTTGTCGCTAGATACGTTTTGTCACTTTCACAAGCCTTTAACCGTTACTACAGTCAAACGCACATTCTAAAAGACGATGACCATTTACAAAACCGCTTAAGCCTTGTCGACGCAATTAACGTAGCGATCAAAGAATGCTTACACTTTCTCGTCATTGAAGCACCCAAAAAGATGTAGTCTCTAACATTAAAAGCAAACGGCCATTCTACTAACGAATGGCCGTTTCACATGATTACTTGAACGCTTGTACTGTAATTCCCGCTGCTTCAACTTGCTCACGCACTTGCTTTGCAAAGGCTAAGGCATGTGCACCATCTCCATGAATACAAACGGTGTCAGCTTGAATGGCAATGTCTTTTGATTGTACCGTTTTTACTGTATGCTCAGTAACCATACGAATGACTTGTTCACTCGCGACATTCACATCTTCAATTAAAGCATTCGTTTCGCGACGTGACGTCAGCATACCGTTGTTCTGATACGTCCGGTCGGCAAATACTTCACTTGCCGTTTGAAGTCCTACAGCTTCTCCTGCTTCGATCAGCTTACTTCCAGCAAGTCCGAACAAGATGAGCTGGTCATCGATGTCATACACTGCTTTGGCAATGCCGTTTGCAATTTCTTCGTTTCCTGCTGCCATATTGTAAAGTGCACCATGAGCTTTTACGTGTTGAAGGTGACCACCTTCAGCTTTGGCAATGCCCATTAATGCACCGACTTGATATTGTACCAAGTCATACGCTTCATCAAACGAAAGATCCATTGAGCGACGCCCAAAGCCAATCAAGTCTTGCAAGCCAGGATGTGCGCCTAAACGAACGTTGTGCTCTAAAGCGAGCTTTACCGTTTTTCGCATCGTACTTGCATCTCCTGCATGAAAACCACAAGCAATGTTTGCAGAGGTAACGTAAGGCAAGATTTCCTCATCAGTTCCTTTGACATACGTCCCAAAGCTTTCTCCCATATCACAGTTCAAATCAACGTTAACCATTGTTTCTCCTCCTGTTCAAATTAGAATAAGTCCAATATTCCTCTAAATGCAATGATACTTGCACCTACAGTTACAACCGCCGTAATCGCCCCAAAAATAATAAGCCACGTCGGATGTTTGTAATCTCCAACAATTTTCTTTTTACGTGAGGCAACGAGGATTGTCACTAAGATAATTGGCAAGATCATACCGTTTAAAGCCCCTGCAATAATGAGTAGCTGGACTGGTTGACCAATGAGTATGAAGATTGTAGCTGAAATCGTTATAAAACCCGCAATAAACCAGCTGTTATACTTTTCGAAAACAGGATGGAACGAACGCAAGAAGGACATGCTCGTATACCCTACACCGATTACTGAACTAATGGCTGCAACGAACAATACAACACCAAACATGTAATAGCCAATATCACCAAGGCCTACAAGAAAAGCAGTAGACGCCGGGTTGTTCTCATCTAACGTGAAACCTGCACTAACGACGCCAAGGAAAGCGAGGAATAAAAAGATTCGCATAACCCCTGTCGTTAAGATTCCATATGACGCTGCACGGCTTACAAAACCAACATTCTCTTTCCCCGTTACACCCGCATCGACAAGTCGATGACCACCCGCAAATGAGATGTATCCACCTACGGTTCCCCCAACGATGGTAACAATAGGTAAAAGCAGAATCATCCAGTCTTCAGGAACAAACGTACGAATTAATGCCTCTTGATATGGGGGATCTGTTGAAAACATTACATACCCTGTCATGACAATCATGATAAGACCAAAGATCTGCATCAGCTTGTCCATGACTTTACCGTAATTCTTTATTGAGAAAATAATAATAGTAATGACTGCTGTAATCCCTGCACCTAATGCAGGCGGAAAATCAAAAAGCACGTTGAGTGCAAGGCCTGCACCACCAAGGTTTGCGATATTAAAAGCAAAGCCTCCAAAAATAATCAATCCGGCAATGACAAATCCTAAACCAGGTAACACGTTGTTCGCAATTTCTTGCCCCCGCATCCCCGAAACCGAAATGACACGCCAGATGTTTAGCTGCACACCGATATCAATAATTAATGAAACGACAATCGCAAATGCAAAGCTCGCCATAAACTGCTCTGTAAATGTCGCCGTTTGCGTAAGAAATGCTGGACCAATTGCAGAAGTAGCCATTAAAAAGATGGCACCTCGCAAAAAGCGATTTCGTTCCTTATCTGTCAATTGTCGTTGTAAATTTGCCCCCATGAGCTTGTTTCCTCCTAGCGCTACAGCACACCTAGCGTTTCATTTTTTACATTCGTAATATACATATGCCCTGGAGCATGAGTGATCATACTTAAACCATTTGCCTTTGCTGCAGCCTGAGGAGTAACGCCACAAGCCCAAAACACCGGAACTTCGCCTTCTTTAATCGTTACAGCGTCCCCATAATCAGGCGTTTGGATGTCATCAATACCAATAGCTTTAGGATCGCCAATATGAATCGGCGCACCGTGAACATCTGGAAAACGTGAAGTCACTTGGACAGCACGTACCGCGTCTTGCTGTGACATCGGACGCATACTAACGACCATTGGACCACTGAAAGGCCCTGCAGGAATGGTGTCAATATTCGTTTCAAACATCGGAACATTGCACTTCTCTTCATTGTGGCGAATTGGAATGCCATTTTGTCTTAGCGCTTCTTCAAACGTAAAACTACACCCGAGCAAGAAAGCGACCGAATCTTCGGTCCAATACTCCGTCACGTCGTTGACAGACTTCACGAGTTTCCCCGCTTCATACACTTGATACTTCGGAAGATCCGTACGTAGATCGTTTTGATGCCCGGTCAATACTGGTTTCGGTGAGCCGACATCCGTAACGTCAAGAATTGGACATGCTTTTTTGTTACGTTCACAATAGACGAGAAAATCAAACGCATACGCTTTATCGAGAACGACAAGGTTTGCTTGTGCGTAACCGTCAGCAATGCCCGATGTTGGTGTTGTGAATGAAGCACTTCTGATCTCTTCCATAACAGCTTCTCGCTTTTTCATTACACACCCGCTCCTTTTAAACATTCGTTCCAACGCAAACGAATTCCGGCTTTTCGCTCAGTCATTGATCGTTCTTGTTGTACATACAAATCTTCTGCTTCTTTAAATGAGACAAGTTCAAAACGCATCGTTTCTGTTGGCCTCAATTGTGCCAAACGCGAAAGGTCCGCAGCAATTACTTGTGCCATGCGTGGGTAACCGCCGGTCGTTTGACGATCCGCCATTAAAATCATCGGCTTCCCTTCACTTGGAACTTGCACAGTACCGAAATCAACCGCTTCTGAAAGTACGTTAAAGGCATCCTTTAATTCGAGCGTTTCCTCCGCTTCAAAACGATAGCCCATTCGATCTGATTGTGTCGTTAAGAAATACTCTGTATGAATGAGCTTCTTCTGACTATCTTCTGTAAAACGGTCCCAGTGAGTTCCTTTAAATATACGAATGCTTTGGTTCGATTCTTCATCCAATCGTAATGAATTGGCTCCCCATTTAAGTGCCTTCACGAACCCACCAGCTTGTTCTTTCATCCAATTAAAGTACTTATGATTTGTTTCTTGAATTGCCAATACGTCGCCCTTTTGCAACGCTCGTCCTTCAAAGCCACCAAAGCCTGCGCGCAAATATGTACTATGACTATCCATTACTTGAGGAACATTAAAGCCACCAGCTACAGCAACGTACGCACGAATTCCGTGTTTAATGGGCTTAAATGAAAGCATTTGACCTTTAGGAATGAAAAGAGGGACACCTAAGCTGTATTCTTTTCCATCAATGACTGGTTGCATGCCCGCACCTGTAACTGCAAGTAGAGCATCGGTTTCAAACTTTAACGAGGGACCCGCAATCGTTAGTTCAAGAGCAGCGGCAAATTCATCGTTCCCGACGAGTTGATTGGCAGTGCGCAACGAAATCGTGTCCATCGCACCACTTTGCAACACACCTTGACGCAAATAACCAAATCGACCGATGTCTTGTACTGTCGTCTGCACCCCAGGCTTTACGACTTCAACTGTCATGGCTCTTTTCACTCCTTTCCTTAAGTTCGACAAACGCGTCTTTAGAAATAGGTTTAAACGTAACTTGATCACCCGATTGCAATAAGCTTGGCACATCCCTATTTACATCAAACAACTTCAACGGTGTTTGACCTATCAATTGCCATCCCCCAGGTGTTGCCATGGGATACACACCCGTCTGGTGCCCTGCAATTCCAACGGATCCAGCAGGAACCTTTTCTCGAGGCTTCGATTTTCTCGGTGTGGCAATGCGTTCATTCATCCCACCGATAAAGGGGAATCCAGGCGCAAAACCAATCATATAGACGAGATACGTGCGCTCTGAGTGAAGTTGAATCACTTCATCTGTTAATAAACCGTTGGCGTGTGCAACTTCTTGCAAGTCAGGGCCATATTCTCCACCGTATAAAACAGGAATTTCGATTTTATTTGCTTCTAAGCTATTTTTCTTTGCGTACTCTAGCTGATCAATTCGCTCCTTTAACTCTACAATGACCTGTTGTTGAATTGTAGTTTCATTATTCGTTTTTATAACTTTCAAAGGATTATAGAAAAACGTAATGCCAGTATAACTTGGTACCGCTTCAACATACCCCTGAAACGGTTGCTCATCGATTACTTGCATAAACTGACTAACACGTGCATGCAGTTTTGGATCAATACCATCACCAAATTTAACCGTTACTGCTCGTTCACTTAATTCGTAAAACTCAGCCTCTTTATATACTGCCATCAAGGACCTCCTTCACGTCTCCAGAAAGAAATTATCACTATATTAGCATAATAAACGGACGTCTCCAACGTAGTACCTTCTAATACCAGGTCATAAAAAACAGGCTAGACCAAACGGTCTAACCTGTCACATTTACATTTGGCCCTCTTTTGTAGGGCCCATAACGCCTGGCACTTGTAAGCCAGCTTGACGTAGCAATACAGTCATTTGGCCACGGTGGTGCGTCTGATGATTTACGAGCGTACGTAACAATGCTCCACGTGGAACATCTTGTCCCATCGCTTCAACCGTTTCCAACATCAAATCATCAGTAAGCTCACGCTTCACTGCCTCAACCGTATTGTCGACAGTCTGTTGGTAGCCGTCACGAATAGACGCAACTTGTGAAGGCACGTCATTGCCATCTCCAACAGAATTCACCTTCACACCAAAGAGACTTAAAAAGAACGCCGGTGATGTTGCCAAATGCCAAGCTAACCAACCTAGTGAACTATGCCCTTCAACGATTGACACGTCAAGCTTCTCATCCGTAATCGCTGCAATGACTGCTGCTGTCCCACGAGATTCTTGTGTCCAATCTTGGATAAAATCTTCTACAGTTCGGTACATGAATGTATCACTCCTTGTACAGAATCATAGCGTACTGACTCTCTCCAATCAAATCCTTAGTCTTCAATCATTGACTGGTGAACAGCTGTGCCATCGACAATTACAATTAAATCAATTGGACGCTCGTCGATTGCTTCTGTTACATCTGACTCAAGTCGTTCGAATAGATCATCGTTCGCCTCATCTTCTGATACAGATAATGTAAGGTCAACATTTACAAACTCTTCGCCTTCATATACGACTAATGCTTCTTCAACTTCATCTAATTGTTCTAGCGTTTCGGCTGTATCAGCATCCGTTTCGTTGCCACCTACGCTAACGTCATCCGATTCTTCTGTCGTACTGTCATCAGCGTCTGTTTCTTCGGTCTCTTCCGTTTCAGTGTCCACATCTTCTGTCTCATCCACTTCGTCATTTCCACAAGCAACGAGTGCGATAGATAACAACCCTACGGTCATTGTCCATTTTAACGGTTTTAACATGTTGTCCACTCTCCTTATCAAACTATCCAAATTATATCGGACAAAAGTAGTGAAAACAAAGTAGGAGAACTAGATTTTCACAATCTTACAAAGAAGCTGTGTTTAGATGCGTACAAACGGGTAGAAAAGAGAAGAGGAGGCGTTCCGCATGCGCTTATACACATTGCACAAAAAAACAAGTGTTACCACTATCTAAGCAAGAGGCTTGGGAATTTTTCTCTGATCCTAGCAAACTATCATCCATAACACCTGGTGATATGAAGTTTGATATGAGATCTCCCATGTCACGAGCAATGCACCCAGGAATGATTATTCACTATGACCTTAAACCGCTCCCTGCATTTCCTGTTCAATGGGTAACCGAAATTACTCACGTCATAGAGGAGCAGTTATTTGTTGATGAACAACGATTCGGTCCCTTTCGTTTTTGGCATCACCAACACCACTTTAATGATCACCCCTTAGGTGTTGAAATTGAAGACATCATTCACTACGTACTCCCCTTCGGACCCCTCGGCACACTTGCTCACCGTATGTTAGTTGAGAAACGACTCGAAGAAATATTTGAATTTCGAAAGCAACAATTATCGCAAGCATTCAGGTCATAAACCTATGAATTCAAAAAAAGAAGCAGTTTGGTTAACATATCATTTTCGTTAACCAAGCTGCTTCTTTTCAATTTCGGACTGCTAACTTCCACGTAATAAATTGTCTACGATACTGTTCATAAGCCCGTTGATCGAACTCTACCCCGCATTTATGATAAACCAAGGTGAATCTTGATGAGGCACAATCACGTCTAATCCAGCTTTTTGAAACAAAGAAGATTGACTAACATCATAAAAATGCCAACCATCAAATTGCTCATCCCACGGTAAATCATACTGTGTTGCCATCACGAGACCGTCGATTGCTTCTACTCGTTCATAACGTTGACGGGGATTTTGGAATGAAAGAACACCAATCGTATTCCTTTCTTCAATGACAACACCATATAAATCTCTCTGATTTGCATCCCACCAGACGCCATGAGGAGGGAGATTATTCGTTCCGCATACACCAATCATCCCTACCTCAGATGCTTCAAAGAGCGATTTCATATGATAGAGGAGCTGCTTTTCAATCATCCATGCATCTTGGTGATGATAGATTTTGTACTTTCCCTTGGCCTTACGCATCGCCTCGTTATATCCCGACACCATACTCTTCGCTTCTTTCATCACGATCTTTTCAACTGTAAATCCTTCAGGAACATAAAGTGCATCAATGTGCTTTTCACACACATGATACATGTCTTCATCATTCACGCAACAAATAAAAGAAAATACCGATGCATCGTTGCTCATACGACTCACCTCAATGATACTGTATGAATCATTGCCGTTGTCCTATCACAATACATTCGTCACGACATACAAAATCGGGAGAGTGAACGCTAATGAACACATGCTTACTACCCATGCAGCATTCGCAAGATCAACATCCAATTTGAACAATTGAGGCGGAACGAGAGACGAAACCGCTGGTGGCATGGATGAAAGAATGAGCACGACGTAGAGAATGATTCCATTTCCATAGTTTCCAAGACCAATGAAGTAAGCAATGCTCGTCACCGTAATTGGAACGATGATGTGCTTAATAAGCGCAATCGATCCACTCGGTTTCATATACGTTCGAACGGCACCGAGCTTCATTGAAAATCCAACAGGCACTAATAAAAGAATTGCTGAAAGCGGGACGAGAATGCTGTTAATCGTATCGTAAAATGTTCCATACTCAAGCGGCGAAAAGTTAAGTAGCGCCCCAATACAAAGCGCAGAAAAGGTCACCATAATGAAGGGGTCCTTTATAATTTTCTTAATACCTGAAGAGGATGAAACGTGTCGCAATGGACCAAATGATTTCGCAATCGGATAACAAATGGCATAATATACAATTTCTTCGAACAAACGAAACAAAATCACAAACGGCAATGCTTCAATCCCGATAAAAAAATACGGAAAACAACGCACCAAAGCTCCCAAGATTAATAAAGGCGCCGGCAAGAAACATGGACCCTGTTTGCTCCCTCGTAAGACCGTGAATCTTCGAAGCGACCAGTGCCAAACCGCCACCTAGAAAAATCGTAAAGACACCGATCACAGGAAGTATTAAAAATTCTGTTTGACTAAAGTCAACGTTCCAAAATGCACCGATTAACACAATAGGCATAAGACCAAGTAGAACGGTGAAAGTTAACACACGTAACACTTTCGCAACTGGAACCCACGCTGGCATATACCCTTTTATCGTGTAAATGCGTATGCCTCTGCCAATTCCAAGCCCAAATAGGATGAGCGCAAACACAGACAACAGTGACCCCATCGTTATCCTTCTTTCTGTAAGATCTCTCGTGAAGTTTAGTATAAATACAGAGCCATCATATGATAAATCGAAAAGACTCAGCGCTTATTCTCGCACTGAGTCCCCCAAAATCATCAATCAAATTCAATTGGTCTAGCGATTTTGTTTATTGCACCGCCATCGACCATAATCGTTTGTCCACTTACGTAAGTGGCTTCGTCTGACGCGAGGAAAAGACATGTATTCGCAATGTCTTCAACCGTTCCAATTCTCCCCATTGGTTGGAACTTTAACGTATCTTTGAATGCTTGTTCTGGATCATCTAAAGACTCAAATGTTTTTTTTGTAATAATGGCGTGTCTACCGTACTTGGACCTACCGCATTAACACGAATTTGGTCTTTACCATAGTCGAGCGCCATTTGTCGCGTTAGCGCTGTCATTGCGCCTTTCGCCGATGCATAAGCCGCTAGACGTGTAATGGTTTTTTTCAGCGTGCCAAGAAGCGATGTTAATAATTGAACCTCCGCCTACCTTTTGCATTTCTGGAATGCTGTACTTCGAACATAGGAATGGACCGTTTAGATTAATGCCTAATAACGTTTGCCACTCTTCAAAGCTCGTATCTGTCACGCTTTTGCGAAAGTTAATTGCAGCGTTATTGACGAGAATATCGACTTTACCAAATGCTGAAGTCGCTTCCTTCACGAGGTTCTGTACACTTTCTTCGTTACTGACGTCCGTGTGTACAAAAATCGCTTCTACTTCTTGTTGTTTCAATTCAGCAATTACATTCTCTCCAGCTTCTTCATTCACATCTGCAACAACGACCTTGGCTCCTTCTTGGCCAAAACGCTTTGCAATGCCAGCGCCAATCCCTTGGCTACCACCTGTAACAATCGCTACTTTGTTTTCTAACCTCATTATGATCTCTCCCATCTGTCTCCATCTATGATCGTATCACATAACCGTTTTCTACATCGCTCGCTCTTGCCTCTGCATTTCGCTTCGCAGGATCTCCGAAACCTCCACCACCTGGCAATTGAAGGGTTACGGTATCATCCGGATTAAGCGTATACAATTTTTTCGTTTCTTCAACTTCTTGATCATTTATAAATACCTAGCCTTTTCACCTTCTAAACCACCTTCATAACCAAGGGGCGCATAGCGAGTTCGTTCAAACATTAATGGCACATGGAACGGTTGATCTGTCCGCACGCCAAATGTGATCGTTTGACCTAATCCTCCACGGAACTCACCATCTCCTCCAGAGTTTTCTCGAAGTTCTTTCTCATAGACGAGAATTGGTGATGTGTTTTCGATAATCTCAATTGGTGTTCCTTTAACTCCTGACGGGAACGTTGTCGCATTTAGACCATCTTTCCCTGGGCGAGCACCGGCACCTCCGGCATTAAATACGACGTTCGAGAAAGACTCCCCAGCCCGATCAACACCGTGAACTTGCATTGCGAAAATCGCGGCAGCACCTTCAGCAGGGATTTTGTTTGGTAATACGGGTTGGAGCGCTCCTAATACACATACAGGTGCTAAATGACCGATAATATGTCTTGAGGCCGTTGGCATTGGGTGAACAGCGTTCAATACGCTTCCTTCTGGAGCCGATACACTCACTGGACGAAAGCTACCTTCATTACTTGGAACGTCCGGTGCAATGGTCGCTTTTAACACGTAGTTCACATAAGCAAGTGTGTAGTTAAGACAAACATTGATTGCTTTTTTTACTTCCTTCAGAAGTTCCGTCGAAATCTACGTGAACCGTATCTCCTTTAACGATGAGTTTGCACTTCAAAAGAATTGGCTTTTCAGCCCCATCGCTATATAACTCATTTTCATATATTCCGTCTGGAAGTTCCTCAATCGCTTTACGCATCGCTTTTTCAGAAATTGCAATAATCTCTTCTCCAATTGCCTCTACATCACGTAAGCCAAACTCTTCTAACGTTTCCCGCAAACGACTAATTGCCACTTCTTGAGCAACTACTTGGGCACGCAAATCACCGATCACTTGATAAGGGGCACGGACATTGGCACGAATCAGCGTAAGTAACGTTTCATTTACGACACCCCGCTCGTACATTTTCATGTACGGCAAATGTAAGCCCTCTTCGTAAATGCTCTCGCCCTCTGGGCTGAATCCACGTCCACCTACATCAGAAACATGACACGTTGATGCGAAATATCCAATCAGTGATTCCTTGTAAAACACCGGTGTAACGATCGTTACATCGAGCAAATGACCGGATATTTCATACGGATTGTTACCGATTAATACGTCGCCGTCTTTAAGCTTTGTTGTATCAACATTCTTCAAGAAATGACGGACACCTGTTGCCATTGAGTTAATATGACCCGGTGTTCCAGTATTCGCTTGTGCGATCATATCACCTGCTTGATTAAACAACCCTGCAGACAAGTCATTTGCATCTGATAGAATGCTTGTAAAAGACGTCCGAATGAGCGTTTTTGCTTGTTCTTCTAACAAAGTGACAAGCCGATTCCAAATCACTTCCAATTGAATCGGATCAAACACTTCTTGCTTTTTCGTGTTCGCCAACAAAAACGCCTCCTTTGGCAGTTTTTCGATGTAGCTTCACATTGTAGAATTGATCAACCGATACTCGGAAACTCGGCGGAACGACGAGCGTCGATTCACGTTCCTCAATGATGGCCGGTCCATCAATATCCACGCCTGGATTTAAATCATTACGTTCGTACACATTCGTTTCAAACCAACCATCAAAATAAACATGTCTTGTGGACTTCGGTTCAACGAAAACGTCGCCTCCTGCGGCTTGTTCGAGTGTGAGTTCAGGATCTGGCCCTTCCACAACTACACGCCAATTCAACGTCTCAATGACCATATCTTCATTTGCTTCAGCGTAAAGCTCGCGATAAGCTTGCTTAAAATTGTTTACAATGTCTTCTTTGGAAGCTTCAGTTAACGTACCGTTCGGAATGGATACAGTAATTTCATGGGTTTGTCCTTTGTATTTCATTTCCGCTTTTCGGACAATGGAGATCTGCTCTGTCACGCCTGCACGCTTAAGAAGCTCGTACCCCTCTGCTTCCATTTCATTTAAAAGACGCATTACATGTGTCCAATCCAAATCATCTAAACGACTGTAAAAACTTCGCACAAAGTCAAACGCAAGTGGGGACGTCAAAAAGCCAAATGCAGAGTTAACGCCTGCACCAACAGGATGAACGATCGTATCGACACCGAGAATTTCAGCGACATTACCGACATGAACAGGACCTGCTCCTCCTGAAGCAAACAACCCGTACTTACGAACGTCTTTGCCTTTCTCTACTGCATGGATTCGAGCCGCACTTGCCATATTCTCATTGACGAGTTGATGAATTCCCCAAGCAGCTTCAATCGTGGACATTCCGAGTGGCTCTGCGACTTTTTTTCCGGATCGCTTCCTTTGCTTTGTCCACGCTAAGATTCATTTCTCCACCAAGAAAATAATCGGGGTTCAAATAACCAAGAACGAGATCCGCATCAGTAACTGTAGGTTCTAAGCCACCAAGATTGTAACTAGCTGGACCTGGCTTACTGCTAGCACTTTCTGGGCCTACCTTTAGTAATCCGAGTCGGTTCACGTGGGCAATGCTTCCGCCACCCGCACCAATTTCAATCATTTCAACAACAGGTACTTTTACAGGCATACCACTGCCTTTCATAAAGCGATCGGCTCGTCCTACTTCAAATTCAGTCGTCGTAAGCGGTACCCCTTCATCAACGAGACTTGCTTTCGCAGTCGTACCCCCCATATCAAACACAATGAGAGAGTTCTCTTTTGCCTGCTTACTATAATGCGCACCTGAAATGGTTCCACCTACTGGGCCTGATTCCAAAATGCGAATAGGAAACTTCGCTGCTGTTTCAAGCGTACACGTGCCTCCACCGGAGAGCATCATGAGGAATGTACCTTTAAAACCTTTCTCCACTAAAGCACGCTCTAAGCTCCCTAAGTAACGCTCAACTAGTGGTTTCACAAATACGTTGGCAACGGTCGTCGAAGACGTTGGTACTCACGAATTTCTGGGGACACTTCTGACGAAATGGAAACGTGTAGTTGTGGCGCAATTCGTTCTGCGATTTCTTTCACTTTCTTTTCGTGAAGATCGTTGCGATAACTATGTAAGAAACAGACAGCAACCGCTTCAACACCTTCGTTAACGAACTGTTGCAACATCTCTTCTACTTCTTGCTCATCCAGCTTCGTCAAGACGCTCCCATCACTCGTTAACCGCTCAGTAACCGTCTTCCTTAACGCACGTGGTACGAGTGGTTTCGGGTTATCGACCATTAAATCATACAAATCATAGCGACTCTCAGTTGCAATTTCCAATTGATCTCGAAACCCTTTCGTCGTAATTAACCCTGTTTTTGCACCTTTACGTTCAATCAGTGCATTGACGACGAGCGTTGTTCCATGAATAATACTTTCAAGTTGGTCGTAACGCCAACCGTGCTTTTCCATATTCTCTTGTAACCCGTTAATAAATCCTTCGGAAGGGTCAGGGTAGGTGGTTAGCGTCTTCCCAAAGAACCTCTTCCCATCGCTCGTTAAGAACACAAAGTCTGTAAACGTTCCACCAATGTCAACACCAGCTCGAATTGTAACCATTAGACACATCCTTTGTTAAATAACCGTGATTACCTACTATTTCGCTAAAGTTGTCGAATATCCTTTTAAACTTTGTTTCTCGTGAAACATTTATTGACTTTTCCATAACCGTCCATTACGATTACAGTATCAAAGGGGAGTAGCTCCTCACTAAAGTCGTCATGACGGGTACATAATCGCCCCGGCTTTAGTGCAGTCATTATTTGACTGTCGCAAGACCTTTGCCACTATGGGCGAGGTCTATGAAATGACCAATTACTGACCTTCGCCGATTACGGCGAAGGTCTTTTTTCATGGACTCATAGACTTCGTATACAAAAAAAGGAGCAAAACTCACATGGACGTAGCATTACTAGTTGAATACGGTTGGGTATTAATCGTCTTAATTGCGCTAGAAGGCATCTTGGCGGCAGATAACGCAGTTGTTCTTGCAATGATGGTCAAACACTTACCAGAAAAACAACGAAAAAGAGCACTGTTCTATGGACTTGCAGGCGCTTTTGTCTTCCGACTTGCAGCCCTTGCCTTCGTGGCCGTGTTAATTAATGTGTGGCAAGTTCAAGCAATCGGGGCACTATATCTCATTTTCTTAACAGTGAACCACTTCTTCAAACGATTTGTACGTAAGAAAACGTCAGAAGAAAAACCGAAAAAAAGAACCGAAAAAGTCAGGCTTTTGGATGACTGTTCTCAAAGTAGAACTCGCAGATATTGCTTTTGCGGTTGATAGCATCCTCGCAGCAGTTGCCCTTGCTATGACATTAACACCGACAGGTTGGTTCTCTGTTGGACCATTAGACGGTGCACAATTTATCGTCGTCTTTATTGGTGGATTAACCGGTGTCATTATTATGCGTTTTGCTGCTGGATTCTTTATCAAAGTCCTCCATTCAAGACCAGGACTTGAAAACGGCGCATATTTAATCGTTGGATGGGTCGGTGTAAAGCTCGCTGTGTTTACGTTAGCGCACCCAAGTCTCGCCGTTTTGCCTGAACATTTCCCTGAAAGCACCGTTTGGAAGCTGATCTTCTGGGGAGTGATGGGACTAATCATCGTCTTAAGTTGGATTCTTTCAGGTCCACGTTTTCAAAAGACTCATCACCTAGAACAATAATGTACAAATCAACAAATAGAGCTCAGGCAACCTTATGCCTGAGCTCTTTCTATTGAATGCCAACCATCAAATGAGGGAAGATTCCGATTAACAGAACAACTTCCTAATGTTTGACAGTTCTTGCGAATATACTTAAGATTAATAATTAATTATAGATTTTTTCATTTTATTTCATAATGTATGAGGGGGTCTCCATGAATACGACTTTCAATCACGTTAAACCTTTATATGAACAAGCTTATGATCTCGTGAAAAGACTGATCCTCTACGGAAAAATCGCCCCGGGCGAAAAGGTCATCGTTGCCAAATTAGCAGACGACTTAAACATAAGTCGAACACCACTTCGAGAAGCGTTTCGGCAACTACTAAAGGAACAGCTCGTTACCGTAGACCGCAATGGTGTGTTGCGCGTCATTGATCTTGAGTTTGACGACTTAGACGCTTTATATGATTGTCGGAAAATTACTGAAAAAGAGTTCATCGCAAATATTACGACCTCAATTAGCGACGCGAATCTTTTACGCATTGAGCAGCAAATTGATTACGCAAAACGGTTATCCAATGAGCAACCGGATGAATGCATCGAGTTTTTTTTGTGAACGTTTACTCGATCCTCATCGACGCCTGTACGAACAGACGCCTTGCTCAGCTCGTACAATCGGTTCACTCGTTACTACTTATTTATGTTGCGCCTACAATCAGAGAATCATTTACTGAGCGTATCGCTGAGCAAGAACAGCTTCTTTTTGCGATGCAATCACGCGATGAGTCTAAGGCAATTCAAGCGATTACTTCGATCATTGAATCCGAACGAAATCGAGGAATTGTTTACTTGAATGAGCGCTCACTAGAAACATAACTCGACTGTAGAAACTCCTTGTCCAGGTGGCGAACGTTCGTGCCACCTGCAAGTGCTAACGTTAAATCAACATCCGCAACTAATTGTTTGAACAACGTTTCAACACCCTCTTCCCCTCCTACAGCCAATGCATACATAGACGGCCTCCCGACAAGGACGGCAGTGGCTCCAAGAGCAAGAGCTTTCAATACGTCTGAACCTCTTCGAATTCCACTGTCCATCAAAATCGGAACTCTCCCTCGGACAACGTCTGCAATTTCTGGCAATGCATCGATTGCCGTAATTGAACCATCAACTTGTCTACCACCATGGTTTGAGACGATGATTCCGTCGACATTTGCCTCAACTGCAAGCTTCGCATCTTCAGGATGTACAATTCCTTTTAGAATGATCGGAAGTGTTGTATGTCGCCTTATAAACGACAAGTCTTCCCACGTAAGCGTTGCATTCCCAAACACTTTAGCCATTGTTCAATGGCAGCTTGAGGGTCCTCTTCAGGTGGCTTTTCTAATTTTGCACGAAAAGCAGGATCAGACAGGTAATTCGCAACACCTTCACCTTTTAGAAACGGCAAATAGGCATTCGTCAAGTCTTTCTCACGCCAAGCCATCATTGGAGTGTCTAACGTAATCACAATTGCCGAGTAACCAGCACGCTCAGCACGTTGCAAAAAGCTTGCTGCAATCTCTGCATCGCGGCTCCAATAAAGTTGAAACCAGCGCGGCTGATCCCCCATTGCTTCAGCAATGTCCTCTAACGTAGTCGAAGCTGCTGAACTCGCAATGTAAGGGACACCAAGCTTAGCACAAGCTCGGGCAGAACCAAGCTCTTTGTCTTCATGGATAATAGATTGGACACCAATCGGTGCATGCAAAACTGGAAACGGGTACGTATGTCCAAATAATTCTACTGAAAGATTACGCTCTTCAACGTTACGAAACATTCTTGGAACGATGTTGTACGCTTTAAAGCGATCAACGTTTGCTTGAACAGTGTAGTCACTACCTGCCCCGCCTGCAATATAATCAAATGCTTCACTCGTTAGCTTGTCACTAGCGCCTTTTACCCAATCCTCAAATTGAATTGGAAAGGGATCGGTTTGTTGTGATTGATAGATTGCAAACTGAACTTCGTTTCCAACATTCCTCACGAAAATGTGCCTCCAATAACCAACTTTCCATAAGTCGTACGATTCCCTAATGCCGTTAATGCGCTAGGAACTTCATCAAAAGGGAACACGTTGTAAAGGAGTGGCTTAATGTCACCCTTTTCATAAAGCCTGCACAATTCTTCATGAATATCATGAACACCCTCTGGATACAGTCGTGCATAATAACCCCAATGTACGCCTACGAGGGAATAATTTTTGACGAGAGCATGATTCATCGGTGCTTCTGGAATCGTCCCACCCGCAAACCCAACGATAAGAATTCGACCATCAAAGGCAATGCATTTCCTTGAACGATCAAACACATGACCACCGACAGGGTCATAAATGACGTCTGCACCTTTTCCATTCGTTAAATCTTTCACTCGTTGAACGAAGTCTTCATCTTTGTAATCGATGGCGTAATCAGCGCCTTGCTCTAAACATTGGTTTACTTTCTCTTCACCACCTGCGGTTGCAATTACAGTGGCGCCTTGGCTTTTACCTAGTTGAATCGCTGCTGAACCTACGCCACCAGCTCCCGCATGGACAAGAAGCACTTCTCCTGGTTGTAGCTTCGCACGGTGGTGTAGTGCATAATACGACGTTTGATACGTAATAAACAATGCCGATGCTTCTTCAAAGGACATCGATTCCGGGACTGCAAATACTTCATCTTCCCCGACTACGACAAACTCTGCTAAACCACCGTTAGGCAATTTCGGGCGCGCCAACACCTTTTGCCCTACGTTCACTTACTGCCTTCGTCTGCTTCGACAATTGTTCCTGAGATCTCTGCCCCTGGTGTAAAAGGAAGGGGCGGCTTTTCCTGATATTTCCCTTGGCAGAGTAGAATATCAAAAAAAGTTCAAAGCGGCTGCCTTCGTATCAATAAGAAGCTGTCCTTTTGCGCGAAGCGGTTTCTCATCTTCTTTTAAGACGAGCGCTTCAATAGGGTCTGCTAACGTTTCTACGATCCATTTTTTTCATTTTAAAAATCCTCCCTTATCGTTTAAATGCGGCTGCGCCGTCATCTACGTAGTGAACATGTGCATTTAGGAACGATGCGTCATCACTCGCTAAAAAAGTAACAAGTTTGGCAACATCATCAGGTTGACCGGCTTTTCGACGCATTTGCGCCCTTTCAATTTGCTCCCAGACCTCTGGTTGATTTCTCCAATCCGTAACGATCCCTGTTTCAATCAACCCAGGAGCAATTGCGCTCACTCGAATGTTGTATTTCGCCAAGTCAAACGCTGCTGACTTTGTCATTGAAACAACCGCTCCTTTACTCGCATGATACGAGATGCGATTGCGATCAGCGATAAATGCATAGATTGAAGCCGTATTAATAATGACTCCTCCATCTTCTTTCATTGCATTTCCAGCTGCCTTAATTCCGAAGAAAACACCGTATTGATTAACTGCAATCGTTTTATCATAGTCTTCAATGGACATATCCAACACACTCGTTGGTTTTGTCCCAGTGCCAGCGTTGTTGAACATAATGTCCAATTTCCCATACTGCTCTACTGCAACATCAACCGCATTTTGAACGGCATCATAACTCGTGACATCTGTTTGAACGAACGTTGCCTTTCCACCTGATTCAGTAATTAATTCTTCCGTCTCTTTACCGCTACGTTCATTAAGCTCTGCAACAATGACAGATGCCCCTTCTGCTGCAAAACGAATCGCCGTTGCACGTCCAATGCCTGATCCTGCACCCGTAACGACGGCAACCTTATGCTCTAATTTCATATCGTAACCTCCATCCCATTTATGAATGCGCTTTCTATTTTAATAATTCGATCAATTTAGACGGGATTCCTTCTACTTTTCAAACTCTGTCCGATCGTTTTAACAAAATAAAAAAACGCAATTCGCCTCGATCCCGAATTACGCTTTCTTTCTTACAGTTGATGAATCTTCTGAGGTTTATACGCCATTAGAAGCGATTGCAATTGTTCAATTGTTTTTGTGTAGTGATCAATATACACGACTTCATTTGGTTGATGAGCCGTAACTCCTTCAATTCCACTCCACACGATAATCGGGAAATCACTCGTTCCCATTTGATACCTTGAACCGTCCGTATAGCCTGACATCCCGAACGTTCGACTATTAAGATGTTCACAAGCGAATTCTACGAACTGGTGATGATCGTCTGTTTCTAATGGGGGCAGGTCATTAATGACTTCTACACTCGCTTGCAATTCAGGGTGCTGGGCTCTTACATGTTGAATATGATCCTTAATGTCTTGAACGATTGATGCGTGACTTTGACCTGGCAATGTACGAATGTCGATCTCGACGCTACTTTGGTCAGGAACCATGTTCGTAGTCTTACCACCGTTCATCACATTAAAGCTAAATGATGGTTGCCCTAACTTTTCATCATTCTCATCAAAACGAAGGGCACGTTGTAGCTCATTCACAATGGAAATTAAATGCATCAACGCATTGACTCCACGCTCAGGCTTTGATCCGTGTGCAGTCTTTCCATGTGTCGTAATTCTTAGCCATAATGCACCTTTGTGAGACGTAATGACCCTGCCGTTTGTAGGTTCTGTAATTATCATTGCACTCAAGCAATCCGTGTAACCTTCTTCGGTTAATTGCTTAGCACCTACCGCACCCCGTTCTTCACCAATTGAAGCAAAGAGCTTAAGATCAAATGGAAGCTTTAGTCCTTCATGCTTAATTCGACAAAGAACGGCTACAGCTGCCATTAAGCCACTTTTCATATCACATGCACCTCGAGCATAAATCCTCCCATCAACTTCTACTGGGTCAAAAGGAAGAGAATCCCACGGTACATCTCCAGGTGGTACCACATCCATATGTCCTGATAATCCAATCACTTCATCGGTTGATCCATCTCCAGGCAGCGTTGCAATGAGGTTCGTACGCCCTGCACTATGAGCAATTGCTGTCGTTTCAATGCCATACTCTGTAAAAATGAACTGAAGCTTGTTTGCTACAAGTTCTTCATTACCAGGTGGATTTGAAGTATCCATTTCTAAAACTTCTTTCAATGCTTGTATGGCAATCGAGTCATTGATCACGCTTCCAGCTCCTTTATAAATTGCTCTTTGAAATGTTCTTTCTGTTCATTTGTAAATGGCTTAGGTCCACGAACTCTTTGCTTGCTCCTTCTTCGTTTCGCTGATTGATGGCGTTCAAATAACATCGCATCAATTCGATCTTTAGAATATAAAAACCCGTATGGTGTAACACTTTACAATTCTTCTCAAGCGCTAAAGCTGCAAGACCATAATCTTGCGTAATAATAATGTCACCAGGCACTGCTAACTGTACAATCTTATAATCAGCCGAATCATTACCTGGATCAACATAAATGACTTCTGCCTCTTGCTCAACATTTGAGTAGTGGGCGTAGCTTTTCACGAGGATTACGTCTTTCCCTCGCTTCGCTGATTCTTCAATAACCACATCTTGCACGGGACAAGCATCAGCATCAATGATGATCTTCATTGCTCTTTTCCTTTCTCTTTCGTTAACGTCTTCTTTATCCATCTACCCTCTGTACAATTCATTGATTATCTTTTTATTTATTCCCGATTCTATAAAAAGAGAAACAAACCGCCTCCAATTAAATTGGCAAGACGGTTTGCTCCGATTGTTATGTGCTCGCAATAAACGCTTCATATAGACGGTTGGCATACTCATCGTCAACTAAATTCTCCGGATGCCACTGCACTCCAATAACAAAAGAGTGGCGTTCACTTTCAAAAGCTTCAATGATGTTATCAGATGAAACTGCCGATCGCCGAAATCCTGAAGCGAGTCGGCGTACCGCTTGATGATGAAAACTATTTACTTTATAGCGACTAGACTTAGAGATTCGCTGTAGCAACGTACCTTCATCAACGTCAATAAAATGGGACACATGTTGCCTTGATGCTCGTTGTTGATGTTGTAACAAGTCTACATCGTATTGACTGTAAATGTCTTGATACATATCCCCGCCGGCAGCAATATTTAAGATTTGACACCCTCGACAAATCGCAAGAATTGGAAGATTAGCTTCTAAAGCGGCTTGAATGAGCATCATTTCAAAAGCATCACGATCAGGGTGAATGCTTCCTAATTTAAGATGAGGTTCTTCCCCAAACAAAGTTGGGTCGATGTCTCCCCCGCCTGTAACAACAAGGCCATCAATCGATGAAATAATCCGTGGGATCGACGCTTCATCAGGAACATTCGGAAGAATGATTGGAATTCCATTTTCATTTGCAATTCTTCGTAAATTATCCTGACTCATATGATGCGTTCCGTTTTCATCCATATGTGAAGTGATGCCTATTATCGGTTTCCTCGTCATAATGATCCCTTCTATCCGATTGTTTGTTGAGCGTAACGCGCACTCGTACCATCTTCAGTTGTTAACATTTCCATACGCTTCAAGACGTCGGTAGGTTTACGGTATGCGTACATTTTTCCATAATCGATATACCGGTTTGGCCATTGTAACTTGCGATCATCTAATGCCACTTGGGGTAACAATAGTGGGCGTCTATATTTACAAGCATAATCTGCTTGCTCAAGCACTTCACTCTTATCGGTCGACTCAATCATAACCGTTGCTTCAGAAATTCCACTCATCAGTGCATAGCGCATTGGAAAATGCCAACGCTGTACCTTTACAGAAGGTGGAAACTGAGAAATGACAAGGCCATGATCTTCCAATTGCCCTTGGAGCACTTGATGCTCACGAGGGTGGAAATGAGTGATCGGTGTTCCTAAAACAGCAACCGTTGGCAATTGATGATTAACGGTCGCTTGCTGAACGACTGAGTCAATGCCTTTCGATAATCCAGAAACGATCACATAGCCTTCTTGTCCGAGCTCTTTCGACAATTCGTAAGCCATAGCTTCCCCGTTTTCTGTCGTTTTTCTTCCTCCTACAACCGTTACCAGTCGTTTCGTTAACAATTCAGGGTTGCCACGCATAAATAGGAATAAAGGAGCATCGGAAATTTCAGATAGTTTGTTCGGATAATGATTCTGACCTTTTTTTACGATGTAATCATCTGCTCCGAGTTGTTGGAATCCACCAACGACTGCAGTGTACGCTTTCTCCATCACTTCCAGCTCGACACCTAAATCATCAGCGATTAAGCGTAAGTTATTTGTCAATTCTTCAGTTAACTGAAACTTCTCAGCTAATCGTTCAAACTCAGCCGTTGCCTTCTTATCTGAACCATTAAAAATCGATTGAATTGTAAAGTAATTCATCGCCTCATAGACTGTTGTTGCTTCATTCTTTTCGAAAAGTGCTGATATATAAGCAATTTGGTTTCCGTGCATACGTTTTCTACGTTCTTCCATATCACTTCTCAAATATAAATTTCCACTTGGGCTTGTCCGAACTGGCTTCACCTTGCCAGTATGTACAAGCTGATTTAAGCGTTGCGGTGTAATCCCTAAATAAGCGGCCGCTTCACTTGCAAACAAGATCTCCTGCTCAATGATCGGTCGTAAAAACCTAGAATCCATCTCCTTCATTTGCACTGTATTCACCCTTCTTTTTACATGTTATTTTTCTCTTTATATAGGTCGATGCTCTAGTTAAGATGAGTCATAAGGTTGTTTTTTTGTATATACCTCTACTTCTTAACTATTGCCTTCATCATAGCATTCAACGCTACTTATTTTCAAACTTTTTTTTGTTAAATACAAAAAAAATAACATCTAAGGAAAGGGATTTTGATTCGACAATTGGCAAGGATTTTGAACGTTTTTGTCGAATTTGTGACAAACAAAACGCGTGCAATTTTCGCACGCGTTTACGCTCACCATTAATAATAAGGCGGGTACGGGTAAGGAGGTGGGGGTGGTGGAGGCGGTGGATATGGATAATATCCTGGACCAAATCCGCCACCTGCTAAGCCTCCAATTACTAAACCTGGAATAAAGCCTCCACCAAATCCAGGCCACGGCGGCTTGGTGGTCCATGTCCGTGTCCATGTCCATGCCCGTGTCCATGTCCATGTCCATGCCCGTGTCCATGCCCGTGTCCGTGTCCATGCCCGTGTCCGTGTCCATGCCCGTGTCCGTGTCCCCCGTGATTACGTAATTGCTGGTTAGGATCAACGGTTACGTCCGCATAAGGATATAACGTTTCGTGTTGCACGGATCTCTCACTCCCTTTCTTTAAATCCGTACTACAGCCTATGCGCACGTCACAGAGATGTGAGTGATCTCCATACAATCAATTAACTTTCTTTAAAGTGATATGGAAGAAACGAATTTGGCTTTTTCGCCGTACTCAATTGCTCTTCTTTCGTGTCACGAGAACGATTGGTCGCTACAAATGTTGATTCTTCACTCCAAATTCCATCAACGTTTACACGATAAGCATAGGTCGTCCCAGGCTCAAGTTCTGTTGCCAAAGACGTGTACAACCGCTTCTCACCATGTTCATCATAGACTAATTTTGTTGACGCATCGTAGCGCTTCGTCGCAGCGCTATAGAATTTCTCTGGATCACGCTTTTCAACAACTTCTATAAAGCCTGTCTCTGTTCTAGGGTGCGCTTCAAAATGAATCGTCTGACTGTTTGGGTGTTCATTGTACCAATCAAATGTTATATTTTCAGGTTGATCATCACCTATTGCTTTGACAATCTCACCCTCCCACATCTCGCTTTTACGCCCATCAGGGGCAACAGCATGGATTCTCACGTCACCTTCAAGTGCTGTTAACATGCTAGTAACTAGATACCCTTCATCATCTGTGACTGGAATCTCACTCCAATCAACAGGTTCTGCATCAGATTTTTTAAGATAGGTCTTCGCTTGTTCGTTCCCTGATATCTCAATAAATTCATCATCACCCGTCACCGTTTCTTCATAGGCATAATACTGTGTGTTTGGTCCAACAGGGAACCAATGGCTCTCTTGTTGTTCATGAAGGTCATGGTAAAGCGACGTTGCTCCTTCGTCTGTACGCGTGGGATTTCAGTCTCTACGTGTAACGAAGCACCTTTTACGCCTTTCCCGTTCTCATCTGTAACAATAATCTCCGTTTCATGCCCTACAGAACGTCCTTCAACCTCAAGATGTAATCCTGGAACGACGTTTACTTCGAGCACGTCACTTTCATGGGCCTTGTGATCAATCACAAGTTCTTCCATCGAAATGTCCATCGTACCAATCACATCTTCTTTTACATGAAAAGTAGCAACCCCGCTATGAATTCCTTCATCCGATACCTCTATAGAAACCAATCCTTTTTTTTGCTCAACATCTCCATGACGACTTAAATCCACATCTTGCAATTCCAATTGATCAGCGTTATACGTTAATGTACCACTTGCTTGATCATTTGACTCAAAAACAAAATGGACGGTTAACAATTGTCCAGCAATGACTTCGTGATCTGTACGCCAATCAAACGACTGATCGGCTTCAAGATTCTTCTCTAATTCCAGCTGTCCCGGGTGCTGAATTGTTCGAGTAGAATGCTGTTGATGTTCAATCTGCTTCACGTCCAAAGTTGATACTTCATCATCGGATCTTATAAATGTATCTGTTGCAAACAAGGAAGAATAATGAACACCAAATAATAAAACACTTACCATGCTAATACCGATCAGTCTCTTCAAAATTCTGCACTCCCCTACATTTTGAATAAACTGATTTGCGCAAAACAGTCTCGACGTATACGAGAAATTCGCCCACAAAAAAAATAACCCTTTTCATAAATTGAAAAAGGGTCTTTAGTCACGACTTCGTGTTCGCATAAAAGCGATGATATCGTCGCTTTGTGCTGTATTCTCGGCAATTTTGTTGTATTGTTCATGACCACATGCAAGACATCGATGTAGCAATTGAAAGCCTTTTTTTTGAATGAGATTTTAGGTCTATAGGCTCCATTAGACTGTGACAGGTTGATGCGCGATCCCCCGGAATGACGTCCACATGCTTGGAGTATAAACAACTCGGACAATGATTACGGTAACTTCCGTTTTCCAAAGGTTCGACTACCATTCCACAATGCTCACATGTGAATTGTGTATTCTCTGTTGCTCGACTCACTTTTCTCTTCCTCCATCATTCATTGTTCTGCATGCTAGTTTAGCACAAAACGTCCACTCTCGCTCATCTTCCATAAAATAGACAATTGCCCCAGCAAGTTCGGCTCTTGTCACTTGGTTAGAAGGAATCGAAATTTCAAATGAACGCTCGCTCAACGTTCTTATATTATCAAGGTGGGTTGCATTTCGGACATTTTCTAATGCATTCTCTTCCTCGTCTAAACGAAAAGAGCGAACGAGCACTGAAGCGAGCTGAGCACTTGTCAACTGATCTTGAGGTCGAAATGTTGTTCGAGAATGATGACCAACCATAATTCCGTTCGTGTATAACGCTGTTGCATGAGGCGCAAATGGATGATCATCAGGGAGGTCTACAAAAGGGTTAATCTCTGAATGATAAAGATTAAGCTCTAAAGCGTTAGCAAGAAACGCAGCCGCTTGTCCACGAGTGACAGATTCATCTGGACGAAACGTTCCATCATGATAGCCACCTACTACACCGCGTTCGGATAAAAGATTGATCGCCTCCGCATAATCGTGTTCTAGAGGAACGTCAGGATAGTAAGAAGCCTTTGCCTCAATGTGTATACTTATACAAAGCGTAACAGCAAGTGCAAATCCAAGTAACTTCTTCATCAAAAGACCTCCCTAGTTAAAAATAGCGAAAGAGACCATTGCCTCTTCCGCTAAACTCCTAGTAAATCCTTACGACTGTTGGGCTTCAATTGCGTCATTAAATGCTTCAACAATATCGTTTACTGTTTCATAACCATCGATTGGACGTTCCCAAATCACTTGTTCAAATACATCTTGTCGTTGTTCATCACTGAGTGTATCATAGCCCTCGGCGTCAACCCCGAGTTCCTCTGCATCTTGAATGAGCCAATTGAAATGTTCAATCGCTGCATCTTCACTATTTTCTAGTTCATTAATCGCTCGAGGTTCAACGTAGAATTGGAATGGGATCGTAAGAAATTCTTCTTCATACCATAAGTCACTAAATTCAATGTAATAGTCTCCAGACTCTTCAACATCTGACATATCAATTGTGCTTACAAATGAACCATCATCTGAGTAATCACTACCAATTGCAACGCCGCCAGGTACAGGGTCGCCATCTTCATCGACAACATTTGGTGTCACTGACATCTCCCATTCGATTTCATACGGTGAAATCATGCCAGATAATGTTAACTCTTCCTCAACATAATTGTAGTTCCCAATGTCATCAATCGTAACTTCAATCTCTGGGAACGTTTCACCATCATTTACATCGATTAACATCTCAACAATCTCATCCACTGTGTCTGTAGGATAATTTTCATCCCGAAGAGCCGCCGCGTACTCATCACCTTTGTAAGGAAGAATAATTTCAGCATCAAAGGCTTCTGTCGTTGTGCGTAACTGATGCAATTGACTAATAACCAAGCTTCCAACCACTTGGTCCTCATCTTCTTCAGCAGCTTCATGCAAGTCATTAATCAACTCATCGACCGATGCGAGTCACGACCTCCTCAATTTGGCCGAGAATATCCTCACTTTCAAAGTCTAATTCAGATATTGCCTCGTAAATACGCTCAGTAGACGTTGAGACGACGATTAAACGATATTCTTCAGGTGTAACAAGATCAAGCGTCGAGAGAGCGCCAATAATCGTCTCTTCCGTTGCAGCTTCAACTGCAATCAATGCCGTTTCTACGTTTACTTGGTAGACAAATGCTGCAAGATCCTCGACAGTCTCTTGCCCATCATAAGCATCGAGATAGGAAGTAATATAATCAGGGAACACTTGAGAATCCTCGAAGGCATCCTCATCGTATTCATTGATCTTTGTTAACGCTTCAAGAAATGCCACTTCATCCTCTTGTTCGTATGCTTCTTGGAGAGCATACACGACTTCTTCAATTGTGCCTGGTTCTGGTTCAGGCGTAGGAGCAGCTTCATCGTGACCCGTAATCACTTGGTTTGTGCGAGCTTCACTGACAAGCAATGTGTAGGTTTGGTCTAGCACTTGCTCAGAAGTCGTTAATACTACGGTGTAACCATCATCTTCAATCGCTGTATCTAGAACTTCTAATTCATTGTCAAAAGCAAACATTGCCGTTGGCGCTTCATCAATTGGCTCTTCAAAATAAACATGAACTGTCGTATTATTGATGGCCTCTATTCCTTCGATGCCCTGTAATTCTGTCCACGTATAGGCTAAGACTCGATCTAGAAAGACGGCAAACTGCGCGCGTGTCACATCTTCTCTAGGTCGAAACGCATTGTCTGAAGTTACGCTAATTCCTTGGCTGACAAGTGCTTCAACATTCTCAAGATGTGAGTTGTGGACAAGATCTGCATCCACCACGTCGACATCTTCTCCAGAAGATTCAATATCAAATGCTCGGACTAACACTGACGCCATTTGTTCACGAGAAATGGGCTCAGTTGGGCGGAACATCGTTCCCTCACTACTTCCAACCATGATGCCTTCAGCACTTAGTAATGTTGCCGCCTCCGCAAAAGAACTGTCTGGATCAACATCTGAAAAACCTGTTTCTGTTAATTCTCCATCATACGAAAGTCCAAGAGCACGAACGATTAAATTCGCCACTTGTCCACGACTAATTGATTGATGAGGGCGATAAGTATGATCCGGATACCCATTAATAATCCCACGCTCAAGCCCACGATAAATTTCTGCATATGCAAAATCACCTGGTTCCACATCCGTTAATGCTGGCTCCTCTGCATTTACAACTTGCTGAGGAGTCGTGACCGCAAAGGCTGTCGTCGCCATTACTGCTGTTAGTGTACCTGCTAGAAACTTCCGATAAGACTTTGGTTGGTATGCCATAGAACCTCTCCCTTTAAAATGTATATATCCCTAAAAAAAGGACTATAGTTGCAATACCCTAGCACGAATTAATTTACACTTATTATTTAAAATTTTTTTTAAATTTAGTTTTCAAATAGATTTTCTAGTAAGCAAAAAAAGCCGAGATCTACTCGGCTTTTTTTGAAGAGAAATTATTGGCCATTCTCAGCGTTAGCTCTTACAGCCTCTACTGTAAATACGCCACCGCCATAGATCTCTGACACATAAATAATTGCTACATCTTGTGAAGATACAAATACAACATCTTCAATCATCTCATCAGTAATTACTTCTACATCAGGGGATGTAAGAGGGCTGAATGTTTCTACATGTCCTTCAGCATTAATTCGTAACGGGCTCTCTTCATCTTCCAATGTAATCTCAGTAATTTGAGGAGTGCTGTTTTCAACCGTGATGTCCGTTGCAGCAATGGTTGTAACAAAGTCACCTTCTACTTGTACGAGACTTACTATTGCAGTACCTTCAGCTTCACCAGTGACAGTGAAATCAGAAGTTGTGTTTGAGATATCTGCAGATTCTTCACCTTCAAAAGATACGATATCTGCATTGCTTGTTGTCAACTTAAGAGAACCCTCAAGATCTCCTAAAGCAGATGCTAATTCTGTAGCGTCTAATTCAATACCTTCAAACTCTGCTCCAATTGTAACTGTCTGATGAACTTCCGTAGCCAATTTATTCTCTTCTGTATCATAGAGGTCCATTGTTTCCTCTTCATCAACAGTTAAGAAGAATTGGTCAACAGAATCAAGATCAAGTTCAATAACTTCTACCGTTACTTCACCAAGTACTAGGTCATCAATTGCATAAGAAACTGTGTAGGTACCAGCTTCAATTTCTTCTTCAATATATTCATTCAGATCTACAGATATTTCTCCATCCTTAGTTTCTTCTGTACGTTCAACTTTAAGATCTTCATCACCTGTAACCGTCACTGTAACAGTTTGATCTTTCGCCCAAACATTTCCATACTGATCAAGAATAGAGTTTGTTAGATTAGTAGCGACTTTGCCATCGTTTGTAATCATTCGAACTGTACTACCAGCATTGCTAATTTCCGTAATCTCTTCATCAGCAACAACAGTTACGACAACTTCTACTGCTTCTTCGATTCCTTCAAAGTGTACTTCAAATTCGACTTCACCTTCACCTTGAACGATAATACCTTCTTCAGTGTTATAGTGAGCAATTGTAACATCACTAGAAACTGCTTTTTCAACTACTGGCTTTTCTACGTCATCTTCTTCAAAATCGATCTCTTCGCCATATCCATTTACAGCTGAAATTACTTCGAACTTCGCATCCGTATTACTCGTGATGACATTACCTTCAATAACATCTTCACCTGAGACTAATGCTGCTTCAGTGATTTCTGCAATAACTGTTGCACTAACTACTTCTACTTCTTGACGGTTAGAAGTAACCGTACGCTCTTCATCTTCTGCATCTGTGATACGCACTGCATAAGAGAATTCCTCAACGTCTTCAGAAACTTTGATTGTTCCCTCTTCAGACATTTCGAGCCCTTCTTTATTGAAAAAGTATTCGATTTCATATCCTGCTTCTACTAAATCAGCAAGATCGTAAGAAATACCATCAACAGTAAATGCTAGCTCTTGATCTTCAGCTGGACGCACCTGAGTAGTTGTTGCCTCAGCAACCTCTAAAGGAAGAACTAAGTTAGAAATGTCGAAATCAGCTTCAGCAACAACATCTTCTTCCTCATTATCAATTGTTACAACTGCCTTATATTCACCCGCTAATAATCCAGCGAAATCAGCCTCAATTGCACCCTCTTCAACACTCACAACTTCTTCAGTAACAACTTCCCCATCAGCATCTACAATAGCAACGTGTGCTTCAGTCTCATCATCACTACCAAGAACCTCTGCTGAAACAGATGTTGTAAATCCATCATTGTCGACAACAAGACTTTCAATGGCAAGTTCTACTTCCTCAACCACTTCGTCACTACCAGCAAATGAAAGCGTCGTACGCTCACCATCGAATGAGAGTGTGTACGTTGTTTCTGAATCTTGTTCCGTTGTTGTAAGTGTTACAGCATTTTCATCTGTTACTTCAACATCAAGTACTTCAAGGTCGTTGTTGAAAGAGAATTGTTCAGCTGTAAGCTCTTCTACATTTACGTCATCTGCAAATGTCACTTCAACTGAGTTGTTGTTGATAGCTTGAATGTCTTCAAGGCCAGCTTCTTCTGTATGGATATGATCAAAAGTACGCTCTAAGAACGTTGCCATTTGGTCACGTCTTACCGGCTCTTTAGGACGGAAGTTGTTATCGGTAGTAGATGTAATTCCATATTGAGATAGAATTTCAATGTTTGCACTGTGAGAAGAAGAAGCTAGAGCAAGGTCATTCACGACAACGTCAATAGACTCGTCACGCTCTAAGTCAAACGCACGAACGATAATTGTTGCCATTTGCTCTCTTGAAAGATCTCTAGTTGGTGCAAACTGATCCGAGTTGATCCCGTTCATGATTCCCGCTTCAGATACCGCTTTAACGACTGGAGCGAAGTTATTATCTGCTTGAACATCATTGAACACAGCTTCTTCAATGTCTTCATCTACTTCAAGGTTAAGTGCGCGAACGAGCATTGTTGCGATTTGACCTCTACTAATATCTACACCCGGGCGGTACGTGTTGTCAGGGTGTCCTTGAACGTATCCACGTTCTACTGCGCGTTCGATGTTTTCTAAGTGAACGTTTGAAGCGTCTACGTCTGTAAATGTAAATTCTTGTGCATCAGCAACCTGCTGAGGTGTCGTTGCTGCGAACGCTGTTGCAGCCATTGCTGCTGTCATCGTTCCTGCAATAAATTTTCTGTAAGTTTTGGGTTGGTAAGCCATTTTGTTGCTCCTCCTTGTAATGAGCCCAGGGCTCTATGCATTAGTTATTAAGTAATAGCATATTGGTATGTGTTAAACACACGCAAAGCTATTGCTTATACGTAAATTTTTTTGAACAGAACGTAAAAATAAGTACTGTTTTCATAGATTCAAGGAATCTATCTCCACTTCATAAACCAAAAATACTATTTCAGGAAATTTTTAGAAGCGCTTTCCTGACATTACCTTACCACCCATATAACTAAAGTCGTAACCTACTTTGGTCTTTATTTTTTTTATCACAAAAAAACTCTAATTAGTAACTCTAATAAGGTACTTAGTCATTAATAAAAGTACTATACAACTATAATATTAAGTATGTATTACACTAACTGGGTTTATATTACATTTAAAACGTTAAATGTAGTAAATAAAGCACAAATACTAAATCTTAGTCTTTTAGACACATAGAAAAAGATCCGAGAATATTTTCCCGGATCTTTTATCATGTTCCTGTATTCGTTTTTTCCAATTGCTCTAACGCCTTGTTTACTTCACGTACATCGCCTGCAAGTGAAGATTCAAGCTCTTTAAGACGCTTTGATAGCGTACTTGGCGATACACCAAAGTGTATTGCAATGGCTTTCTTTGTTACAGTCGCTTTCGCGATCTTCGTTTCAATTAGGTAACTTAATGTAGCTGAGAACACTTCTGCCTTGCGAATGTTCGGCTCTTCACGTTCGCAATAACGACGCCACAACAGCTCTCCTACTTGGCGGTACTCTTCCTTATCTTGACCTGCCATGTACGCTGCGTACTGTTCAACAACTTCTTGTTGCTCATTCGTCTCAAGTGCAGCTGGTTCTACATCGTTGTCTTCTGATGAGCTTTTTTTCACCATATAAACAAATGAGTAGTACATTTAAGAACTCTTCATTCATGTATGCTCGTGAATCTTGATAGTCACTATCGTTATATTGAGCTAGGATCGTCTCTTTTCGATCTTGCGCGTGATCTTTTAACAATTGCAATGGCGCTGCAAAGACTTGCTTCATTTCACCTGCTGGCAATAGAACGGTTAATAACAACTCGCCCTTTTCAGGTTCGCGACCTTGCTCATAGTTTTCTTGATTAAGTAGAACGTGAGTGCGTTCATGTGTAAAAATATCATCAACAACAATCACATTGTCCCCTTTGATCTCTTGAACTTCATAGACCGATGGCGCAACGGATGGCCACTGCTTAAAGCTCTCAATGACTGAAGGGCGATGCAATTTCGGCAGACGTCCTTCTACAAAGCGCTCCATCATCGTCTTACCTTCAAAAGAGTGACAGACCATTACCCAAATGGCTCCGAAGAACTGCACAAAGTTCTTTCCTTCTGTGTGCAATCCAGAACTGTCTACCTTTGCATGAACGAGGTTGTTTACTTTTTTTCATTTCTTTGTTCATGACGTGTTTGAATAATTGATCTTGTAGATCACGTAAGTTTTGGTTTACAGTTTCAGAGATTTGTACTGTTTCGTTTTTCCCACAACATTTTTTATATTTTTTTCCCGCTACCGCATGGGCACGGTTCATTTCGTCCTATACGTTTAATTTCCAATCGCCCCTTGTTACAATTTCAACCCAACCCTATAGTACTAAGATAGCTGATTCTGGCGGAAAACTCAATCTCCCAACATAGGGAGCGACTGGAAATCTTTCTTAAAGTCTTCTTTTCGTATAGGAAAAAAAGGGATGCAAGCCTATGAATCCAGCCTGCATCCCTTTCTATTATTAACGCATGAGCCCAAACCCTGGTCTTGGTACTGGTAGAATAACAGATGCTTCTCCTGTTGCATGAATTCGTTTCGTCACGACATCAGTCTGACCGTGCTCATCTGTAATTCCTAGTGTTACGGTGTACGTACCTTCACGCAAATACGTATGATTCACTTGTTCACCTGAAGCACGTTCTCCATCTCCAAATGCCCATGAGTAATTTACAATCTCCCCATCAGCAATGGAATTCGAAGCGTCTAAGAAGAAGTTCTTGCCTGATTCAATCGAATTTGGCAAAGTAAACTCAGCTCTTGGCGCATCTGGCGCTGGGGCTGGCTCTTCTTCCGTCGGTACGTTAATGAATAATTTTCCGTCTGCTGTTTCACGAACTTCATTGCCGAATTGATCTGTCGCACGGAGTTCAATGACAGCACCGTTCGCTACAGCATTTGAGATTGCTGTCCAATACCCCACGTAATGTCCTTCTGACGTTTCACGCATCGGCAATTCAACGACATGGTCAGGCAAGTTCACGAGTGGCATTTGAATGACAAACGAAGCATCCAAACCACTTACACTATCAAACGATATTTGAACCGTTTCCCCTGCGCTTAAGTGAACATCTTCTGCTGGTTGAACATTTTCAATCGTTGGTGCTTCAAACCCAGCATATACCGTAACTTGTTCAGTAGAAACATTACCCGCGAGATCCGTTGCTTCTACAACAATTTCGTTCTCGCCAAGGTCTAGAAGAAGGCGTTGACTAAATGCACCGTCCTCAGAAACCTCTACTTCTCGTTCATTAATTGTAAGAGAATCAAGGTTATCTTCTTCAACAGTTCCAGTAACAGTAATGGCTTCACGGTTCGTGACTTCACCATCTTCTGGTGATTCAATCGTGATGACCGGGTCTACTGTGTCTTTAATAACGGTTACTGGAGCTGAAGGATCAGATAGACCGTCTTCAACTTCTGCACGAGCGACAAGTACGTTCTCGCCTTCAGTTAAATCAACTTCCGCACTCCAAGAACCTGCTTCCGCCTCTGTTCTCGTTACTTCTTCATCATTGTTGTAAATGACCATCTCTGCTTCTGCTTGTTCATGCAACGATCCTTCTACAACAATGCTCTCTTCATTCGTATACGTCATATCTTCTGGCGTCTCAATTACCGGTGCCTCTAACTCATAAGAGACGTCGGCACGGATCATAAAGTTACCATAGCTTAATTCTTGTTCAAAGCTTCCGCTCACATACAGGTAAGAGCGTTCAGCGTTGTTGGAAGACATATCTGTACCGACCGCAGGAGATAGTCCCCAATTTGCGTTTGAATGGTCGTTACGAAGAAATCACGATCTGTTACAACACCATATTCAGATAAGTCAACATAGTTCCAAGCTCCACGTTCAACTTCGATCTCAAAAGGCTCAACGAGCTGAGTCGTTGGGTTCCCTTCACCGTCTGTATCATAGACAGCGATTTGAGTTTCTGTACCTCCTGGTACAGGGAAATCGTCACCCCAAACGTAAAGATTCACGCCATTAACACTCGCAGCTTCACTCGGTGTAAATTGTACAGCCATCCCGTTGTTTGCTGCGTTTAAGACGACGGCATTTTCAGCATTGCCGTTGTCATATGCAATCTCATCATCAAAGCCGATAAATGGGCGCATTTCAACCGTTACTTCGGTTTCTTCACCGCCGACAACTTCAATTCCACTCATTTGTGTACTGTGGAAGCTCGGTGCTGAGACAGCGATCGTGTACTCGCCTTCAAGCACATCTTCCAATGTGAAGTTCCCATCTTCATCGGTGATTGCATCTGTAATTGCCGGGTCTTCAACGACGCGAACGGTCGCATCTTCTACCGGCTCATCATTTCTTTCATTTACAACAGTTCCCGTAATTTCACCTGTAGGAATCTCTGTAAGCATGAAATTGGCCGTTGAACTTTCTCCCTCTTGAACCGTCACTTCTTGTTGTTCAGGGTAGAAACCATATGCATCTGCTTCGACCGTATACGTACCTTCACTATGGTTAATGCGATACGTTCCAGTCGCTGGATTCGTTGTCGCTGAGCGATTCGTCTCAAGCACAGTGACTGCTGCAGATACTGGTAATCCACTTACGGAAGGAGCAATTGTTGATGTTTCTTCGCGTACATCAGACTCTTCATAAGGCGTTGAGCCATCCGGAGCAGGGATATTTGTCACCTGTTCAAGTTCACGCTCAATGCGCTCATCAGATGGACGTTCTGCTTTTACGTCATCATTTTCAGCAACATGTTCAACATCTTCACTCGTTCCAACAACCGTCACTTCATCAATGTACCAACCTGGGTAAGCGATGATGCTGTCAGAATCAAAAGCAAAGCGGATTTGAATGCTTTCGCCTAAATAATCATTAAGAGAGATCTCTGCTTGAGCCCAAGCTTGATCACGACCGGTGAATTCTGCAAGTTCATCCCACGTTTCACCGTCATCACTTGATACTTGCACAAATCCATAGTCCCAGTTGTTCTCAATGTCTTGCCAATGAGTTACATGAAGTTCAGCAAGATCTACGTCTTCAAGCTCAATGATTGGGCTACCGATATAACTATCTTCGGCATTGTTATAGTTGCCAGATAAGTTCGTCGCCCACAGACGCTCACCTGTTAGTGCTTCATTTGGTCCTGAGGTCGGCTCTCCCCATTCCCAAGAACTATTCGTTCCACCGCTTTCAAAACCTCCATCATCCTCTTGGAATGTATTGTGATAGAAAACGGTGATGTTCGGAGCAACAGCTGAAACTTCGTTTGAAGGATCGCTTTCGTTGCCATCATAATCACTCGCTGTTACGACGTACGTATACTCTGTACCACCTTCAACGTTTAAATCTTGGAACGTTGTAGAAGATGTCGTCGCAATGGAGTCAAATTCGTCATCTGTAGCACGGTAAACCGTGTACTCGTGTAAATCAAGCTCTTCATCGACTGGTGCATCCCAATCTAATTGAAGTCCTGCCGTACTTGACGTAACGTCCAAGTTCTCCGGTACTGAAGGCGCGGTCACGTCTTCACCGATGAGATGGACATTGTCAAGATACCAACCTGTAGCAGTCGTTGCACTGTTCGATTCTAGAACAAAAGCAACAAGAACAGGCGCTTCACTACCAACATAATCATCAAGGTCTACATAAAGGGACTGCCACCCGTCGCTGTTACCCGTAAATTCTGAGGCTTGCTCCCAATTGTCTCCGTAGTCATCCGAGACAAGAACATTTGCATAATCAACACCTGAAATGACCTCTCGCCATTCATTTAAGCGAAGTGATGCCGTTTCAGAGTCACGCAAATCAATGGGAACACTATAAAGTACATGTTCATCATCACTGTAGTTGCCACTCAAGTTTGTGCCAACGAGGTTTTCCCCGTTTACAGGTTCGGGTCCAACTTCAGGACTTCCCCACTCCCAGTCACCTTCAAGCACCCAACCGACTGGCTCAGATTCAAAATCTTCACTGTAGTTGTCAGGTGTAACACCAAAGTCAACTTCTACAGAATAACGTTCTGTTTGTGCAACGTTATTACCGTAGTCACTAGCTTGAATGAAATACTCAAATGATTCGTCGCCAAGAAGGTTAGCAGGAAGAACAGCACGGTACGTACCTTCTTCGTGGTCACCCGATACTTGTTCCATCGTGAACACGTAATGGTGATTAATCTCATCATTTGTCATCCAAACTTCAGCATCTGTGACAGATACATCATCTGTAATCGTTGCTGTGATCGGCACATCGTACCCTGCAAACACACTCTCTACAGGAGAATGTTCGATTTCAGGAGGCAAATCATCGCTTCCTTCTTGCAATACAGAACCTTCAATACTTCCTAAGTTACCAGCAATCGAAGCAACCGCTTCGTATGCGTTCACCATTCCCACGCCATATGCATCGTTAGGAACCGTCGTGTATTGACTGTCCGTTAACGGATCTGCAGTCTCATCGATGATGGCTTCAATTTCATTTGGTGTCAGTCCACTGTCTGTGGATAACAACAATGCCGCTGTTCCTGCAATGTGAGGAGCAGCCATTGAAGTTCCGTTCCACCCGGCTTCATATCCACCTGGTACTGATGAACGGATGTTCACTCCTGGAGCGGAGACATTCGGCTTTTGGTCACCTTCATATTGACTAGGTCCACGACTTGAAAAGCTTGCAATCGCATCATTGATATCCGTTGCTGCTACTGCATAGCTTTCAGGATAGTTTGCAGGAGGCGTAACTGTTTCATCTCCTGGACCGGAGTTTCCTGCAGAGAATGTCGCATAATGCCTGAGTCTTTCCACGCTTGAACCATTGGTCGGTACCAATCATTCACCCCAGGTTGACCACCCCAAGAGTTGTTTACAATGTCTGGTGCTAAAGAGGGGTCATCTTCTGGTGCAAGCATATATTGACCCGATGCAAGGAGATCTGACTGTGTACCTCCAAGAGCCGAGAATGCCCTTGCAGAGATCCAATTGGCATCAGGAGCTACACCGATTTTGTTCTCATCATCAGGACCTTGACCGAGAATGGTCCCCATCACGTGTGAACCATGCGGTTGAGAAACCAAATCATATGGCATATCCTGACCTTCAACAGCATCGAACCAGTTTCCATATGGATCGGAGTTTTCTGGGTCATCCGGATTATATCCACGCCAGTTTTCTTGAAGCGCTTCATGCGTCCAGTCCGTACCACTGTCAATAATTCCGACCGTAATGCCTTCACCGGTAACGCCTATGTCATCCCACACATCCGGTGCACCAATGCGGTCAATGTTCCATTCCACATTGTCGTCAGTCGCTTCGATTTCTTCACTCGAGACTTCTGGTAAATCCAACTCAATAAATTCATCGAGTTTAATGCGGCTAATTTCTGGGCGATAAGACAGAGTACGAAGGGTGTCTCGATCAAGTGTTGCTGCGACAACGTTCATAATGTAGTACCCTTCGTATTCGATAACGTTTCCTTCTTCTTCAGCGGCTTCAAGTAAGCTGACAGTAGCTGCTTGCGTATCCGTTGCTGTGCTTCTTAGTGCATTGTAGACACTGTTACTGATTGCACGCTGTTGTTGATGTGGCGTTGCATTAGACCCAACCGATTGCAACCCTTGCTGTGCTGCAACAGCGGTGTCGACTTGCTCTTCCATTTCAATAAGTACAGACACATGCTGGTCTTGTCGAAATGCTCGCACTACCTCTTCATCAATTTTTTTCACTTGCTCGATCTGCAAGCTCTCGTTGTACATCGTTCACATCTGATTGATTTGCGCTTGCAATGGAGGGAGTTGCGAGGACACTAGCATAAGGAGATAAAATAAGTGCACCAATCATCATGACAGACAGACTACGCCTTTCGAGTTTACCTTTTTTCATTCGTTTCCTCCTTTTTTTCTTATACTCCGGTGAACGCTCTACATGAAACAGAGAATGTCGAACCGAAAGTCACCTCCTTATGAGTATGAAGATTTATGTCGGAAGTCTTTGTTGTCACTCTAATACTACTAGATTAAATATTTAAAAAAATGAGAATAAACCACTTTTGTTTTTACCATTTTTTTAGTACAAATGGTTGATGAGGAACATCTAATCTTCAAGTGAACAACCCTTCAATAAGAGACCAATGAACCAACACCCTTACTTCGATTGTCATGATGAAACCTGTGAGAATTTGTATGGTTCTGTCGAGACGATGACAACCGGTAGGGATTGCTGTCGAGCATTGTGTACGTTCAGCAATGAAACAAAAAAAATGATTACAAAACGGCGTCGAACGAGTCCTACTTTTTCTAGAAAAATTCAGTTTAGACACGAAAAAAACCACTCTAAGCAACGTACATTACTTAGAGTGGTCGTTTCTTACTGCTGAAACCATGCCTTCACTTCTTGCATGACGTCTTCTACAACCCCGTCTTCAAACGGACTGTTAAGACCTGCCGACTCAACGAGGTTCACAAATGATTGAGAACCGCCTAATTTACAGAGAGCAAGGTAATCATTCCAGGCAGCTTCACGATCTTCATTTGCCTTCTTCCAAAACTGCAAAGCACAAATTTGAGCTAAACCGTAATCAATATAATAAAAAGGAATCACAAAAATGTGTAACTGTCGTTGCCAGAGACTACCGCCTTCTAAGTAGTCGTTATCTCCATAATTAATGTGCGGCATATAGGTACGCTCTAAATCACGCCAAATGGCTTTTCGTTCCGCTGGTGTTAATTCAGGTTGTTCATACACTCGATGTTGAAACTCATCTACAGCCACCATGTACGGAAGGGCAAAAACCTTGCTTGCAAGGTGGTCGTAGAAGTACTTGTCTACGTCTTCCTTGAAGAAGTTTTCCATCCAAGGATATGCAAAGAATTCCATGCTAAAGGAGTGAATCTCTGCAGCTTCCATCGTTGGGAATTGATATTCCTCTACACCTAATTCTCGGCTTTCATACGTTTGGAACGCATGACCAATTTCGTGAGTCAACACGTCAATGTCCCCACTCGTTCCATTGAAATTCGCAAACACGAAAGGAACCTTTTCATTTGCGATGAACGTACAGTACCCTCCGCTCTGTTTACCTTTTCGAGAGAGCACATCCATTAAGTCACGATCCAGCAACTGTCGATAAAAGAACTTCGTCTCTTCAGAAAGCTCATCATACATCGTTTTTCCTTGTTCCAGAATAAACTGCGCGTCACCTTTTGGCTTCGCGTTGCCATCAGGATGCTTAAATTGATCATCATAATACATGAGCGTGTCTACACCGATGCGTTGACGTTGCTTTTCTTTCAATTCTGATGCAAATGGAACGATATGCTCTTTCACTTGTGCTCGGAACTTCTCCACGTCTTTTGGATCAAAATCTGTACGCGACATCCGTGCATACGCCAATTCAATGAAATTCTCAAAGCCAAGTTTCTTAGCTGCGGCTGTTCGTACTTGAATAAGTTCATCGTAAATGCGGTCAAGTTCAGCTTCGTTATCTGCCATAAACGTCGTACGAGCAACTGCTGCAGCTTCTCGTACCGAGCGATCTGTATCTTGTTCAAATGGTGCCAGTTGGGCAAGCGTATATTCTTCCCCTTGGAATTCAATCTTAGCAGAAGCGATCAGCTGGGAATACTCGGATGATAACTTATTTTCTTTTTGAAGGTCTGGTACGATCTCTGGAGCGAATGTTTTTAACTGAAGATCTTTTAATGCAAACAATTGGGAACCCCATCGCTCCTCTAATTGCTCCCGGTACGTTGCCGAAACGAGTGCCTTTGAAAACGACTGAAATGCTTCTTGTAGTTCCGGTAAAACTTGATCCATCTTTTCTTGTTCTTGCTTATAAAATTCGTCCGTTGTATCGACTGAATGACGGATCGACACGAGTGTTTCTTGGGTCGTGACCTCTTTTTTTTATTTCGTTCATGTCGTGCAATAGACGGTTTTGCTCGTCAAAAGAGTCCGCTTTTTGGAACTGGTCCGTAATTGCATAGGTTTTATTCTGAATTTCTTCAACATTAATTCCATCGTATTCCATTTCATGGAATTTCTTCATTTTAAATCACCTCTAAACGATCATTCTACAGAAATCGAGGAATTCCTGCTTGAAGACGACGCTGAACTCTCCCGCACATTCATTCGATCATAGACTGAAAGCATTTTGTGATTTGGCTTTGTAAGACGACTAACAATCAATATGATGAGGAACGCGGTGATTACAGTTGGGATCATCGGATCAATGCTCGCAGGCCATATGCCAATGTTTTGTAGGATTGAGGCACCAATCGCTATAAAAGCTCCCGAAATGATGCCTGCCCATGCCGCTTCTTTTGTCATATTACGATAAAACATGCTAAGTAAAATAACGAGTCCACCCGCACTTCCTGCAATCAAATACGCAAGGTTCATCATTTCCATAATGTACGCCGGTCTTGCAATCCCAATTGGTACCGAGAGTGCTGCTAATACTAAGACGAGTAGCTTCGTAACGATGAGCATTCGCTCTTCGGAAACGTTGCGGTGGATGATCTTTTGGTAAATATCTCGTCCAAGACTTGATGCACCTGCGAGTAACCACGATGTCGCAGATGTCATGACTGCCATAAACATCCCCGACATCGCCATCCCAATGACAATTGGAGGTGCATATTCCATCGTATAAGCAATCCAGAGCAACTCTGGATCTTCAATACTTGGAAACAAAGAACGAGCATAAATTGCCGAAATAAAGAATAGCGTTAACGCCGGTAAGTAGATGACAGCAATTGCAATTCCAGCTTTAATAATTTCACGCTCGTTTACTGCTGAATAGAAACGAGTTAAGTATCCAGGATTTCCAAGATAACCGAACAACCAAATAAAAAACCAAGAAAACGCCATTAGTGCTGTCAATTCGCCTGTAGACGTAAAATAATTCGGAGATTCCAATTGAATGGACGTCGTAACAGCTTCCCAACCATCAGAAGCTTGAATTAAGTACGGCATCGTGATGATGAGAGAGCCGATAATAATAAACGTACCGATAAAATCCGTTTTCAAAATAATGACCATACCACCAAACACTGTAAAGATGACGACAAACGCTGCGGTAATAAACGTACTCTGGGCGTAACTCATTCCGAACATTTGCGAAAACAACAACCCACCTTGCACATATAGTGAGCCGAGTAAGATTACCATCCATACACTGACGATTATGGAGAATACCGGTCGTAGAAGCGGACTGTCAAAGCGCTCAGCAAGGTAATCTGAAATCGTCAATTGACCGAAACGCCTCAACTTAGGACCGATTAAGAAGCAAAGTACAAAATAACTCCAAGCAATACCAGCCGGAATCCACATCGTTCCTGCACCTAACTCATAAAACCAAGCCATTACCCCAAGAAAAGTTGCACCACTTACACCCGAGGCGAACAATGATCCGGCAATTAAATACCAGCGACCACTTCTTGCGGCCACATAGAACGATGCGAGTCCCTTGGATTGCATATAGGACAATACGCCCGTCACAATCATAATTAGAAATACAATCGCCATCCCAACGTACATCATCTTTGAAAATCAACCTCCTCTCTATTTCTCCCACGGAAACCGTTCATGCTTTAACCAATATCCACCAAGTACGAACGATGCAACGATTGGCAGTAAACAGACGACCATTAATAACGTTAAATCACCCAACAAGGAACACCCCCCTTTTGTACTATAATCCTTCTCTTACAAAGCCTTTTCAGCACTTTCGACAGCTTATCTAACGAAAAAAACCTGCCCTACTCATGACTCGCAACGGATCATTTTGATCACGAATGTTCATCACGTTTGGACAGGTTGTGAATTATTCTTTTTAAGCGCCGTGTAGTTCGTAGACGCTTCGCCTTTTAATGCTGTATCTCCGTTTTGTTTACTTGCTCCAATTTCAAAGGTAATCGTTTTCTCATCACGATCTTTCACCGTCGCATGAAGCGTCACGACATCATCAAGGAATACCATCCCTCGGAAACGAATTTGGTAATCTGTAACGAGACCGTCTTCAAGATATGGTGTGAATAGTTTCGTTAAGTTGCCCATCGTCCACATGCCATGCGCGATAATGCCTGGAAGGCCAGCAGCTGTCGCTTCTTCATCAATCGTATGAATCGGGTTGAAGTCACCAGAAGCACCGGCATACTTGATTAAATCAATACGAGAGACTGGAGGTAATGTGATTGCTTCCAACGATTCGCCTGCTTTGATTGTCTTTACATCCGTCATACGCTTAACTTCCTCCTTACCGTCTCGGAAATAATGACCGTCGATGTGGATTCAAAAACGATTTCACCGTTTTCATCAACACCATTGTTTGCTAGTGTTAAAAAGCCCATGCTACCGCTTTTTCCGTCTTTTTCAGCGTAACTCTTTACTTCTGCATAGCAATAGACGTCTTCCCCGACGAGCAATGGACGTTTGTAATGATACCGCTGCTCCCCGTGAATGAGTCCTACATTTGGCAAATGTAAATCCTTAATTGTCCCGTAATCAAACGTTCTTGGGAACGTTGGTGGCGCAATATTCTTCCCGAACCGGGACTCTTTACCGTATGATTCGTCTACGTAAAGTGGATGTACGTCACCAATTGATTCTGCAAATTTCTTTACAGCACCGCGCTCAACCGTATTCTTTATTTTCTCTGATTTTAAACCTACTGCATCTTGGAACATTACGATTCCTCCTTTTGTTAGGCTTTCGGACCACCTGCGACGTAAATGACTTGACCATTTACAAAACCAGAACGTTCGTCTGCGAAGAACGCCGCGGTGTTAGCAATGTCTTCTGGCTTCCCACTACGAGCAACCGGAATGTTAGAAACGCTCGCATGAATTAAGTCATCGAATGAAATACCAATGCGTTCAGCCGTTGCTCTTGTCATATTTGTCTCAATAAATCCTGGTGCAATTGCATTTGTTGTAATGTTGAACTTCCCGAGTTCAATAGCCAGTGTTTTCGTAAACCCTTGTAAGCCCGCTTTTGCTGTTGCGTAGTTTGCCTGTCCACGGTTACCAAGTGCTGAAGTGGATGAGATGTTAATGATTCGACCGTACTTTTGATTCACCATGTACTGCTGTACAGCACGGGCAGCATTAAATGAACCCTTTAGGTGGACATTCATAACGGTATCCCAGTCATCATCGGTCATTTTAAACAACATGTTGTCACGAATGACGCCAGCGTTGTTCACGAGAATATCTAGAGAACCGAAGTCATCCTGCACTTCTTGTGCCGCCGCTTGCATCGACTCGTAATTACTTACGTCCGCTTGAATTGTCTTGGCTTCTTGTCCTTGTTCTTCGAAATACGCTTTGGCTGACTGTAAGTTCTCTTCATTAATATCAACGATTGCCACTTTCGCTCCATCGTCTGCAAAGCGCTTAGCAATCCCTAAGCCAATCCCGTGACTACCACCCGTCACGATGGCTGATCTACCTGTGAAATTTCCCATTCTTATTCGCTCCTTTAGAAAGATGAGTGAGCGCTCGGTAAGGAAATACCTGCACTCACCCACGTTACATTTAGATAAATTGACCGAGTTTCACGTGACCTTTAATTAAGTTACGGCTAATGATTAGGCGTTGGATCTCATCTGTTCCATCATAAATTCTCCAAAGACGTGCTTCACGGTACCAACGTTCAATCGGTAATTCTTTCGTATACCCCATTCCACCATGGATTTGGAGAACGCGGTCGATAATGTCGTTTCCTTTCGTTGCACCGTATAATTTTGCCATTGATGCGAGGTGGCGGTTGTCTTCACCATTATCAAGGCTAAACGCTGCATTTAAGACGAGCCAACGAGCAGCTTCTAGCTCTACGGCAGAATCTGCAATTTGCCACTGAATCGCTTGACGATCTGCAATCGGGCGTCCGAATGTTTCACGCTCTTTCGAATAGTCAATCGCCATATTGAGCAAGCGCTCAGCAGAACCAACGGCGCGAGCACCAACGATCCAACGTGCAAATCCAATCCACTCAAGTCCTAGATCATATCCTTTGTTAATTTCACCAAGAATGTTCTCTTCAGGTACACGAACGTCTTCAAAGAACAATGACGCTGGTCCCCACTCACCCATCGTATGGATGTACTCTGACGTCCAGCCCATGCTGCGGTCAGCAATAAAGCACGTCACGCCTTCACGACCTGTTTTCTCGTGCAATTCTTTGTCGGTAATTGCAATAACCATAACAAAGTCTGCTTCGTTTCCACCGGTAATGAATGTCTTCTCACCGTTTAGTACCCAATCATTGCCGTCTTTGTAGGCGGTCATCTTAATGTTACGCGTATCTGACCCTGCGCCAGGTTCAGTAATGGCGAAACAAGATTTCTTGTCTCCCGCAATTGTTGGAAGTAAGTATTTCTCTTTTTGCTCTTCATTTGCCCGGTAAAGAATAATGTCTGCTGAACCACCGAAACTAAATGGAACAAAGGTCTTAGAAACTTCCATCAGAACGAGCGCAAGCATCATCTGACCGAGGTCTGCTCCACCGTATTCTTCTGGTGTGTTAATCCCCCAGAATCCCGCTGCTTTTGCTTTTTGTTGCAGCTCCTTTACCTTTTCGGCAGGAAGACTCGGTTTTCCTTCTAATTCGTTACGTAAAACGTCATTTTCCAACGGCATAAGTTCTTTTTCTACAAACTTTCTAATTGTAGACTGTACCATTCTTTGTTCTTCTGTTAGTCGTAAATGCATCGTAAAAACTCCTTTTGTCTTTTTTTATGGTCTTTCAACGATTAGTGCAATTCCTTGGCCGCCACCGATACAAGCAGTCACAAGGCCTTTTTTTCAACTCACGACGTTGCAATTCGTACACAAGCTTAGTTATGAGCATACCTCCCGTTGCAGCGATAGGGTGACCGTGGGAGATCGCTCCGCCATTTACATTTAATTTGCCGTGGTTAAATCCGAGCTCTCGGTCAACTGCTAACGTTTGTGCTGCAAACGCCTCGTTGCATTCAATAAGGTCCATGTTATCGAGTGTTTCACCGGAGCGCTTCATTACCTTTTGAACTGCAGGAACTGGGCCAATCCCCATAATGTTCGGGTCCACTCCTGCCACCGACCAGTCCTTTACGACTGCAAGTGGCGTTAACCCGCGACGCTTCGCCTCTTTTGCGCTCATGACGACAAGTGCCGAAGCCCCATCGTTTACGCCTGAACTGTTCCCTGCTGTAACGGTTCCAACTTCTTTAAAGACCGGACGTAAGCTCGAGAGCTTTTCGACCGTCGTTCCTGCTCTTGGGTGTTCATCGGTATCGAACTCACCGATCGGTACGATTTGCTCTTTGAAGTAACCTTGTTCAATCGCATTGACCATACGCTCTTGACTACGTGCTGAAAACTCATCTTGCTCACTACGGCTAATCTCATATTTCTCAGCTAAGTTTTCAGCAGTAATTCCCATCGGTGGATCACCAATTTCTTTTGGTGCAAGACTCGGTGAAACGAATTGTGGTGGGAACGTATCGTATGCTCTCGTTGCTGGTCGCAATAAGTGTGGTCTTCGAGACATGCTCTCCGTCCCGCCAGCAACGACAATGTCCGCTTGACCACTCAAGATCTTCTCTGCAGCAAGTGCGACCGCATTAATGCCCGATCCACACTGACGATCAATCGTCAGACCAGGCACTTCAATCGGTAACCCTGCTTCAAGGCAGATTTACGAGCAGCATTTCCACCACCACTAAGGCAGTTGCCGAGGATTACATCTTCAACTGACTCTCCTTCAACTTCTGCACGTCTTAATGCTTCTTTAATTACCTGACCGCCAAAGACGGTATGATCAACCTTTGCAAGGGCTCCCCCTTTCTTTGCAATGGCAGTACGAACTGCTGATACGATAACAACTTCAGTCATGATTTCGCCTCCCTAAGTAATTTGAACGTTCCGCTTCCCTTCGCGATTAATTGGTCATCTTCATCATAGATATAACCATCGAGTTGCGCGGATTTGTATCCTAATTGCATGAATGAACCCTTTGCCGTTAGTACACCTTCACGCGCTGGAGCTAAGTAATGAACATGAAGGGAAATCGTTAAGTTTCTGCATCCGGTTTTGTAATAAATCATTGCTCCGAATACGTTATCAAGCATCGTTGCATGGACACCGCCATGCAACGAGCCGTTGTTATTTAAATGATCTTCGCGTATTTCAAGCTGCAAGTAGACATTTTCATCTCCATCCAACCCGTCCTGAAACCCTAATAGCTGGTAAAAAGGACTCTGTTTCGCAACACCCATCCATAATCTCTCCTTTACTCTCTATGGCTCTACGAGAATGATCTCTCCATCTTCAACGACTGCCATACGGAACTCTGTATTCATACCGCCCTCAGCCGTCACTTCTGTAATTGGGTAGATTTCTTTATCAGCTGGTACGGTATTTACACCTTCGCCTAAGTTCGCTTGAATCGCTGCTGCATCATCGACAGAGCCGGCAGCTTTCATCGCTTCAGCAAGAATGTAGACGACGTAATAGTGATAACCCGCCTCGGATCCAGGAATTGAGTCATAGTGCTCGATATAATCTTCAATAAACTGCTGATTCCCTTCTGTTTGGTCCACAACGAGAGGTGGAACCCCAACTGACCCTTCAATAACATCTGCGGCGTTATCACCAAGTACTCGTTCGATTTCATCGAGCTTTGCTTGGTCCATAATGAAGAATCCACCTTCAAACCCTAATTCTCGTGCCTGCTGCATAACTTGAGCCGTCGGTTCGGACGATCCTCCAACAAAGAGAACGTCTGGGTCATCACTTAACGCATTGGTGATCGTTGTGAAGAAATCCGTTTCCTTTGCGAAATCAATTGAACCATCGTAAACGACTTCACCACCAAGTTCCTCCCATGCAGGAGCTAACTCATCTGCCCAGTCGTACCCGTACTGTGTACTAGGTGGGAGCATCGCAAGCTTCGGACCGAAGCGCTCCATTTGGTATTCGGAATACGGCTCAACATAAATGTCATACGTATTCGGAATTCGCCAAGTGAGGGCATTGTCTTGTGCCGTAATGTCAGGCTCACTTGAATACGCCCCTACGATGAAATCATCTTGCTCATTAAACACTTGTGTCGCAAAAATCCCTCCACTATGTGGGATAAACACAATTGGTACGTCATGTTCTTGAATCAATCGCCTCGCATTTGCTCCTGTTTCGTTCGGTAAATATTTATCGTCGAGTGCAACAAGGTTAAACGAATACTGTTGACCGTCTACTTCAAATCCACCTGCTTCGTTGATCTCGTTTACGGCCATCGTTAAACCACTAACCGTGTTATTCCCATAAAAAGCAGCTGCACCTGAGAGTGGACCGCTATAGCCAATTGTGACAACTTCCGTTCCTTCCGCTGTGACAACTTCTTCTGGTTCAACTTCATCATCACCTGCTTCAGCGTCCGCCTCAGTACCAGGTTCACTTTCTGGTGCCCCTTCTTCCGAAACAATTGTTTCTTCTGCATCACACGCACTAAGAGCAACGATTGCCGACAACCCAACGATTAACGAGAACTTTTTCAAAACAGAAACCCCCCTTTAGAAAATTTACGCACCAATGTAAGCTTTACGAACTTCATCATTTTGCATTAATTCATCTTGGGTGCCTGAGACGACGATTCTTCCGTTTTCAATAACGTAACCACGATCAGCAATACGAAGTGCTGCATTTGCATTTTGCTCAGCCAAAAGCACCGTCGTACCTTCTTTATTAATTTCTTGAATAACATCAAACACTTGCTCTGTAATGAGTGGCGCTAGGCCTATGGACGGTTCATCGAACAAGACCACTTTCGGTCTCGACATGAGCGCGCGCCCAATTGCAAGCATTTGCTGTTGACCCCCACTTAATGATCCTGCGTTTTCCTTTGCTTTTTCGCGTAAGATTGGAAACAAATCATACACATGCTCAAGCATTCGAGCGGTTTCCTTCTTATCTCCACGAACCGCATACGTTCCCATTCTTAAATTTTCATAGACACTCATTGCGGGAAACAACTTACGACCTTCTGGACAATGGCCAATTCCTTTTTTCACAAGCTTACTCGCCGAGCGTCCGCCAATCGATTCTCCATTGAACTCGACCGTACCTTTTACCGGTTTGTTAAGACCACTAATGGTACGGAAAATGGTGCTCTTTCCGGCACCATTTGCACCGAGCAGTACGACGAGCTCTCCCTTTTCAACCGTTAAAGAGATGTCTGACAGTGCTTCATACATCCCGTAGCGAACCGATACGTCACTCAGCTTCAGCATGTTTATCGCCCCCTCCCAAATAAGCTTCAATAACTTCTTCATTCGTTTGGATCTCTTCCGGTGTGCCTTCAGCAATCTTCTTGCCGTAATTAAGGACAACAATGTGATCCGCAAGCCCCATGATCATTTGCATCTTGTGTTCAATCAAGCAGACGGTTAACCCACGGTCGATCATTTTACGAATGAGGCTGCTAAGTTCTCAGTTTCATCAGGATTAATGCCCGCTGCCGGCTCATCTAAAAAGACAATTTCAGGGTCAGTAGCAAGTGCTAACGCGAAGGCCACACGTTTCTTAGCTTCTTGTGAAATGTCTTGAACGAGCCGATGCGCCTCATGCTCTAAGCCAACAAACTCTAGAACTTCCGCTGCTTTTGCTCGTGACGCTTGTTCCTCGCGGCGCAGGCGCGGTGTACGAAAAACCGCATCAAACACATTCGATTTCGTTCGTAAGCGATGCCCTACGATGACGTTGTCCATCACCGTTGCGGTTTCAAACAGGTTCGTCGTCTGAAACGTTCGCGCAATCCCTAATTTAGCGATATTAAACGAACGCTTCTTCGTAATATCTTCACCTTTGAAAGTAATCGAACCTTCACTCGATGGGTGATACCCGCTGATTAGGTTAAACAATGTTGATTTCCCGGCACCGTTAGGACCGATAATTGCAGTGATCTTACCCTTTTCGATGCCGATTTCTACATCGTTTACAGCAACTAATCCCCCGAACCGCTTCGTAAGTCCTTTCGTTTCGATGAGCATTTAATCTCCCCCCTCGTACGTTGACCCTTGATCAACCGATCGTTGCTTTTTCTTGTACGCTCGCTTCATTTTCCACATCTGATATCCACCAACAATGCCTCGTGGATAGAAAATAACGAGCAAGACGAGCAACGGTCCGAAAATGATCATCCTGAAGTCTTCCATAAATTGTAAAGATTGCGTCAATATAACGATGAGTAGTGTTCCAACTACTGGACCGAACAACGTTCCGAATCCACCAACAATGGCGTACATAAGGAAATCAAATGTCATCATCGTGTACGAAATATCAGGACCGATAAACCGAACGAACGATGCGTATAATGCACCTGCTAAACCTGCTAGAAACGTAGAAATCACAAACGAAATCAATTTCTGTTTCATCGTGTTAATCCCAATCGTTTGCGCGAGCTCCTCACTATTGCGAATTGCCACGTACGTTCTACCGACAATCGACTCCGTCAAGAACTTCATGAAGATGACGGTTAACACTAAGAACACGAGTATTAAATAATAGTTTGAGATTCCTGTATCAAACGTAATTGGACCAATCGCAGCTGGACTCTCAATACCAATCAAGCCTCGAACCCCACCGGTTAATGCGTCCCATTCATAGATAATGAGATAAATAATGTAACCGACACAGAGCGTATAAATGGCGAAGAAATGCTCCTTCGTTCGAAGCGCAATAAGCCCAACGAGTGTTCCGATTACGGTTGTAATAACAAGGGCTAAAACAAAGGCGAGCCAGTAAGGAACGTTCGCATCGACTGTGAGCAAACCGAGTGCGTACGCACCAATTGCAAAGAAACCTGCATGAGCGAGTGATAATTGCCCCGTATACCCACCAACTAAGTTCATCCCATAGACTGCAATGGCATAAATGAACGCGAGTGTGACAACGTAAATGTAATACTGGTTATCTGTGAATAGCGGAAACAAGAGTGCAACGAGTAAAAAGATGAGCGGCATTCGCATTTTCTTCAATCCTTGCATCTAATGCGCCCCCTTCTGTGCAAACAACCCTTGTGGCTTCATCGTTAAGATCACAACGAGCAGAACAAATGCAATTAAGTCGCTATATGCAGCTGAGATAAAGGTTGCTCCTAAGCTCTCTGTTAAGCCGAGAATATAGCCTCCAATGATGGCACCTGGTACACTTCCCATCCCCCCAATAATAATGATGACAAATGCTTTTAAGATGACGAGATGTCCCATACCTGGATAGACGAGGTTAATTGGTGATGCAATTGAAGCCGCAATGGCAGCTAACGCACCGGATACGAAGAACGTAAGCATCGCCACTTTGTTCGCGTTGATCCCGACAAGAAAAGCTCCTTCTCGGTTTTGCGACATCGCAACGATTGCAGCACCGACCATTGTTTTCTTTAAGAACAGTTGTAGCAAAATCATTACGACAACAGCTGCAACGATAATCATAATTCGTTGCCACGTAACCGTAATACCAAGAAATGAAACCGTGTCTGCAAATGGTGTTGGCATCGCTCGATAATCTGCACCCCAGACGAGTTGAACGAGCGTTTCAAGAAAGAGTAGAATTCCTATTGCAGCAATTTTGTCATGAATCGGCGGTGCATGACGGAGTGGATTAAATACGAGACGCTCCATCAACATCGCCAAAGATCCAACAACGACTATGGAGATCGCAATTCCGATAAAATACGGAACCCCCATAAGCGCCATTGACATAAGCGTAATGTAACCCCCAACCATATACAGGGCACCGTGAGCAAAGTTCGGAATATGAAGAATTCCATATACGAGCGTTAAACCGAGTGCCACCAAACTGTAAACGCTTCCAACCGTTAACCCATTAAACAGTTGCTGCAATAAAACATCCATTCCCCCACCCCTTTATTTAGACTCTTCGAACGTGATCAACTCACGCTTCAAAATCTTTCCTACCGCTGTTTTCGGTAGCTCGTCAATAAAAGATATGATCTTTGGTACTTTGTATGCCGCTAACTTTTCTTTACATTCACGTTCTATTTGTTCAGTCGTTAGTTCTTTTTCCTGAGATTTCACGATAAATGCCTTTACCGTTTCACCGCGATAAGGGTCGGGAACACCAACAACCGCAGCTTCTTCAACACCATCAATTCGGTATAAAACATCTTCAACTTCAATTGGATAAACGTTAAATCCACTTGCAATTATGAGTTCTTTTTTTGCGTCCGACAATATAGAAATAGCCATCTTCATCTTGTTTTGCTAAGTCTCCGGTAAATAACCATCCGTCACGAAGTGTCGCAGCTGTTTCATCTGGTAACTTGTAGTACCCTTTCATCACTTGAGGACCTTTAACAACAAGCTCGCCAACTTCGCCCGTCGGTACTTCGTTTTTACCTGTTGCAACATCGACAACTTTTGACTCCGTATTCGGGATCGGAATGCCGATACTTCCTGGCTTTTGCACACCATCGACAGGGTTGCGATGCGTAGTTGGTGAAGCTTCTGAAAGACCGTATCCTTCAAGAACCGGTACAGACGACAATCCGAGTAACTTGTTCATCATTTCAACAGGCAATGGCGCTGAACCACTCGTAAAGTTCATAACTGAAGATAAATCAAATGGACGTTTTTGATAATACTGATACAACGCCAAGTACATCGTCGGAACACCTGGGAAATACGTTGGCTTCATCGTTTCAATCACGTGAACGACCTGCTCAACATCAAAGCGTGGCAATAAAATTAAGTCTCCGCCCCGATGGAATGTAAGCACCATCGCACTCGTCATTCCATAGACGTGAAACAACGGAATGACCGTTAATACACGACTCGTTGATTCCTCTTCCTCCGTTTCCACTTGTGTTGAAGCAGCTTGGAATGTATTAGCTACGATGTTAAAGTGCGTGAGCATAACCCCTTTGGAGCGTCCCGTCGTCCCACCTGTATATTGAATAATTGCGACATCTTCTTTCGGTAAAATATACTCCGGGCCGCTTTCTATCGGATCTTGTTGTACTAGTTCATCGTAGCGACTAGGTGATGTCAAAGAGACGGGAATGATTTCTCTTAGTGACACATCGTTTTTAATGGCATCGTATACAGGCATTAAGTCTTCCAAGATGAAAAACACACTCACCTCTGCATCACGAAGAATGTGCAACAACTCTGGAGGCTTATACATCGGATTGACTTGCACGACTGTTGCTCCTAAGTATAAGACTGCGTAATAACTAATCGGGTATTGCGGACAATTCGGCAGCATGAGCGCAACATGATCTCCGCGCTTTACTCCTAAGTTTTTTAGGCTTTGAGCAAGGCTTTGAATGCGGTCAAGCATGTCACCATATGAAGTTCTCGTTTCACCGAACGTCATCGCGACCTTCTGACTATGCTTCGCTACACTTTCATGCAACAATTCAGGCAATGACATCTCAGGTATACTAATTCCTTCATAACTAGATGGTTGTTTAACCAAATCTAATCCCCCTTTAATCATTCGATTGTAAGCGCTTACGAAATACTAGTTTGATACATTATATCTGCAACTTCTATGCCAACTTTCAAGGCTGTTCTGTTAGGCTTTATTCTTTACGCTTAATTCAAAAATGAATTATACAATTCAAGATTGAACCAACAAAAAAACCCTAACGAATGGTTAGGGTTAATGCACGGTTATTCCGTAGTTCTTCACTTTTCTTGCGACCGTCGCTTGGCTAGAGTTAAGGGCCTTTGCGACGTTATATGTCGTTTTGTACTTCGCCATCGCCTTTTCTAAAAGATTGCGTTCTGCATCCTCAGCGGCTTTCTTTAGAAGGTTCTCATTCGTTAATTCCTCATCATCAAACTTATTCTGATAATCGTTAGGTAGATGCTCAACATCAATGATTGGTTCAGCGACCGTAATCACCAAACGTTGAATTAAGTTTGCTAACTCACGAATGTTCCTGGCCATTGATGCGTATGCATCCACTGTACAAATTCATCTGAGAATTTCTTTTGCACACGGTACTTTTCACCGTATTGTTTCAAATAGTGGGTTGCAATATAATCAATATCATTCGGGCGCTCACGTAGAGGTGGAATCTTAATCGGCAACACATTTAATCGGTAATAAAGGTCTTCTCGGAATTTCGCTTCGCGAACCATCTGCCGTAAGTTCTGGTTCGTTGCACTAATAATTCGCACGTCCACTTTCTTCGTAACCGTACCACCAATTCGCCTAATTTCACCGTCTTGAAGCACGCGAAGTAATTTCACTTGCAACGCACTCGGAAGTTCCCCAACTTCATCAAGAAAGATGACTCCCCGATCTGCGAGTTCGAACATTCCTGGTTTCCCGTGACGCTTCGCACCTGAAAATGCACCGTCTTCATACCCGAACAATTCAGATTCTAGCAAATCAAACGGGATTGCACCGCAGTTTACTTTAATGAATTCACCATGGTTTTTGCGATCACTCTTCTCATACAGTTGATTCGCAATGACGTCTTTTCCTACACCCGTTTCGCCCATTAACAAAACTGAAGCATCAACATTTGCAATCCGACTTACCATTGAACTAATTTGAACCATTTCAACGTCTTGATGCTCAACGTGACCCGTGCTATCATCACCGGTATCTTTCGTTCGTAGATAGCTTTGGTATTGATAGACAAGCTCTGTAATGTCACGCAAATTAATGACGACTTGTCTCACTTCATCTCCACTAAAAATAGGGGTTCCAGTCATCATAATTTGTTGGTCGTTCGTTCCACCTTGGAAGACCGTTACAGGTTTACGTGCTTTAATGACTTGAGCCGTCACAGACTCTTGCAAAAACCCTCTCGTAATGAGACGTTCGGCACTTTTCCCTAGAAAGTATTCCCTCGGTACCCCTGTGTAACGTTCAACAGCTCCGTTAATCATGACCGTCACGCCAGTCGCATCCGTGACCGATAAGCCGTCATACGAGTGCTCAATAATCTGATTGATTTGATGAAATTGTTCGTCACGAAACAAGATGAGTGCATGCATGTCCTGTTCATCCTCATAAGGTCTAGCGATCATTCGATAAGACGTACCGGGAATAACAACCGGACTATGTTCTTGTTGCTTGGAACGTAAAAACCGTCGCATGTCTCTTTGAATATATGTTTCAGCGTGATCCATGACAGAATAAAACGCTTTATTCGCCTCTACGATGTCACCTTCTTCGTTCGTAACGGCAGCCGGAAATGGAAAATGCCCTAGTGATTTCGTCAACATCACATGCACCCCCTCAAAACGTTAGAATTAATAGCAATTTTCTATCTATTATATCATTTCATAATTTGGAAAGGAAGAGAAAACGCTTTCTTTGCGCCTTTTCGTCGATTCAGTCATACGTAATTGATTCAAATGTACACTTTTCGTATATATTAACTGCACGGTTATCGGACAACATCGACTGCATACTCTAAATCAAAAAAGCTCCCTCCAAAGTTCCTACACGTAACGTGTAGACTTTGAAGGGAGCTTGTTGCATCCACTTTAGCTAGAGAGCACACCACCATCAAGGACGAGTGTTTGTCCTGTCATAAATGCCGCTGCATCCGATGCTAAGTACAACGCAGCGCCTTGCATGTCTTGCATTTCTCCTAATCGTTTGAGTGGTACTTTCGCAATCATTTGATCTTTGATTGGAGCAATCACATCTTGGGACATCTTCGTCGGGATAAACCCTGGCGCAATACCGTTTACAGTAATCCCATAACGACCCCAATTCACAGCGAAGTCTTTCGTCATTGTAATCATGCCGCCTTTAGAACTGTTGTAACCAATGGCTTGCATGACATCTGGATTTGATCCACGGAAACCAGCAATCGAAGCGATGTTAATAATTCGCCCTTTTGTTCCATCTGCGATCATCCGCTTTCCGACCGCTTGTGTCATGATAAACGTTCCGTTCAAGTTAACGTCTACAACTTTCTTAAACTTATCAATCGGCATGTCTTCTGGCGCATACCCACCCATGACGTGCCACTATTGTTAATAAGAATATCTATTGAACCGAACCGCTGGTGAACTTCTTCGACAACGCTTTCGACTTGCTCTTCATTTGTGACATCAAGAGCAAGCGCCATTGCCGTACCACCTTTCGATTCAATTTTCTCTTTAACAGCAACACAAGCCTCTACTTTACGTGAGCAGACAACTACGTTTGCACCAACTTCTGAGAGTGCTTCTGCCATTGCTTCGCCAAGGCCACGTCCGCCACCGGTTATAATTGCCGTTTTACCAGTTAGATCGAATAGTGAAAGGACACTCATGCTTTTGTCACCTCAACTTCTTTTGGACGATATGGGCGAAGTTCTTGTCTTGCGATGGCACGGCGATGAACTTCATCTGGTCCGTCAGCAAGACGAAGTGTACGAGCATTTGCCCAAGCCTTAGCTAATGGGAAGTCATCACTCACACCTGCACCACCGTACGTCTGAATCGCACGATCAATGACTTTTAGTGCCATGTTCGGCGCAACGACCTTAATCATCGCAATTTCTTTCTTCCCTTCTTTGTTACCGACTGTATCCATCATGTGAGCTGCTTTAAGCGTTAGAAGACGCGCTTGCTCAATTTCAATACGGGAGTCTGCGATCCATTCACCAACAACTCCTTGTTCTGCCAAGGTCTTCCCGAATGGGGCACGCTCATACGTACGTTCACACATGTATTCAAGCGACCGCTCTGCAAGTCCGATTAAACGCATGCAATGGTGAATCCGGCCAGGACCAAGACGACCTTGAGCAATCGCAAACCCTTTGCCTTCTTCCCATAGAACGTTGCTTACTGGTACACGAACGTTATTAAATTCAACTTCCCCATGGCCGTGTGGTGCATCGTCGTAACCAAACACCGGTAGGTGACGGTGTACAGTAATACCAGGAGTATCACGTGGAACGAGTACCATTGATTGAGAGGTATGCGTCGGTCCATTCGGGTCGGTTTTACCCATCACGATGAGAATTTCACAACGTGGATCCATCACACCAGATGTCCACCATTTGCGACCATTTATCACGTACTCATCGCCTTCACGAGCGATGTGTGTTTCAATGTTTGTCGCATCTGACGACGCAACTGCAGGTTCAGTCATCGCAAACGCAGAACGAATCTCACCATTTAACAATGGCTTAAGCCAACGCTCTTTATGTTCATCCGTTCCATACCGAACGATCGTCTCCATATTGCCTGTGTCAGGCGCTGCACAGTTAAACACTTCTGGAGCAAGTGGTGTGCGACCCATGATTTCACAAAGCGGTGCGTATTCAACGTTTGTAAGGCCCGCACCGAGTTCAGATTCAGGAAGGAATAAGTTCCACAAGCCTTCTGACTTTGCTTTCTCTTTCATTTCTTCCATAATTGGCGGCGCTGACCAACGCGTTGGAGCTGCGTTTAATTGCTCATAGAAGACTTTTTGATTCGGTACAACGTGTTGATCTATGAATGCGCTTACATCTCGTTGTAGACGTTTGACTTTATCACTGTATTCGAAGTTCATGAATAACTCCCCCTAATTGAGTTTGCATGCTTAATGAGTTCCGTTGCCATATCACCATAAACTTTGAAACGAGCATCTTGAGTCTGACCTTTTTTTCCAACGATAGTAAATTTGTTGAACAATCACGGCGAGCTTGAAATGGGCAAATACCTGGTAAAAATGAATATAATCAAGGTTACGACCTGTTTTCTTCGCGTAGCGTTCAATAAGGTCGCGCCGGTTGTAAAAACCGTCATGAGTCGTTACCGATTGGAATCCAGCTCGAATGCCAGGTGGGTCATTCGGTTCAGCCCAGTAACCGAGGGCAACACCTAAATCAAAGAGCGGGTCGCCAATGGTCGCCATCTCCCAGTCTACAACTGCATTGACTTGCTCATATCCTTGTGAGAACAGCATGTTATTCAACTTGAAATCGTTATGAATGACCGTCGCTTCACCGTCAGGCGGTATTTCACGGATCATCCACGCCCGTAACTCTTCAAAGCCTGGTACGTCTTCGGTTTTCGCTTTCTCATAACGCTCAAGCCAACCTTCGACTTGTCTTTTCGTAAATCCTTCTGGATGCCCAAACTTCTCAAGGCCACCTGTTGTAGGATCTACTTGGTGTAACTCCGCAAGCAAATCGATAAAGCGTTCTGAGACACGTTTCGCCTCTTCTCTGGAGGGAACAATCTCACTATCTTTACTGTCTAAAACGATTCCATGCTTTCTCTCCATGACATAAAAGGTTACGTCCATCACATCCGTGCCTTCGCCAAGAACGAGTGGCCTCGGTGCGTAAGGAAACTTCGGTGATAATGCTTTTAGCAAGTTGTGCTCTCGCAACATGTCATGTCCTTTTGCTGGAAGTGGACCAAACGGAGGACGCCTCAACACCGCTTCAAATGAATCACTTTCAAGCAAATACGTTAAGTTCGACGCTCCAGCCGGAAACTGGCGAATGGTTAGTGTTTCATTTTGAGGGAACTCCGGTAAAGACTTCCTCAAAAATGATACGATTGCATCTTCATTCAACTCTTCCCCAGAGCGAACGGCGATCGTTTCACGTTGTTCACTCATGAACGACCTCTCCTTTCTCCAATACCGCAAGAATTCCCTCATCCGTTGCTTCAACGAGAACATCTTGCGTTCTGAATCCGAGTACGAAATCGAGAAGATCTTGCATATTCCCATTGACCATCGATCTTCCTACACGGCTTTTCGTAACGAGCGAAACGATCTGCTCATCCGAATACTTCCCTTCACTTGCTAGAATTGCGCCGTCATCGAGCTTTACACCATCAAGGTTCAGCTCATCAAGTAAACGACTCGCACACAAGTAGTCTTCCATTGAGAAATGACTGCCTGCTCCAGAGCAAACGATGACAAGCTCTTCAGGATCACTGCGCTGAATGTAATCCGCGACGTAGTGAACATTGCGAAAGCTACATAATAAGCGCTTGGAAGCAGCAGCTGTCCATTGAATGGCCTTCGTGCCATTTGTTGACAAAAAGACGATGCGTTGATTTGAAACAACATCTTCTGTGTAATCCGTCGGCAAATGACCGAGGTCAAATTCATCGACAGGACGCCCACCTTGTTCTCCACCACGAATGACTGAGCCTTCGAGCAACAGTTCTTCACGTAAGGTAGTAGAAGCTTCAATTGAATCAACCGGATAGACATACTTTGCTCCACGTTCCATCATCGTAATGAGTGTCGTCGTTGCAAGTAATGCATCAATGATGACCGCGGTTTTCCCTTGCAATAGTTCTGGATCAATTTCTTCTTTGGATAACCATAAACGACATCGCTCCACGTTGACACCTCCGCACCCTTTATAATTGCAAAATTAATGCCAACAACAAGACTGACAAATCAGTATATTTCATCCGGCAATAGATTCATTTATGAATTCTCTAACTCAATTTCGAATTCTAGGTTTCACCAAAATCTAAAACGGGTATTACAAATTGACTAAAAGGAGGTTTTGCTATGGGAAACATCTACGATGAGGTGGATTTCGACAATACAGACTTCCGAAAGCAGCCTGACAAATACCGAGTGGGTCGTGGTGAACAAGGTGTGCTGATGGTCGAACCATACAAAAGTGAAATTCTTCCGAACTGGCGATTCAAGACCCCTGAGATCGCCCAAGCATCCGCAGATGAGATTTACAACCAATACTTATCGTATAAAGAACAAGAGGACTTCGTCGGCATGGACATGGCACGAAAATACTTACAAATGGGCTATACAAGAGCAAGGCGGTATGCTAACTATCCTGGTGGCAAGAAATACAACGCGGATGGCGAACGTAATGAACGTTCCATTGATGAACAAAAGGCAAAAGCAGCATCAATTTTCGAAGAGAAATGGAAATTGGTTCGTGAAGATGAAGACTATTTAAAGAAAAAGCACGAACACCAAACGCAATACGGATAATGACTTACCTCTAATGACCGAAAAGGAGTGTGCCGTTTATTAAAAAGGAAAACAGATCCATCCACTATCTCAACCTAACTTTACTCTTCTTCGCACTACTCGCGTTTTCCTTCTTTGCTTACACAACTCTTCCAACCGGACAGAACTGGATGGTCATCATCTTATTCGCCATGGTCGTGACGACCTTCGCAGCCTTTACCCCTTTCGGTACAAAAACGAAAAAGAGTGAGCAGTAAACACTGCTCACTCACTTACTTCCTGCCAAACAATGCACCTTTGTCAACAAACCCTGCCCAATCATCGTCTTCATCGTCCGCAAATGGAGATGGAATATGACGTTGTTCAGGTCGATTCGTTGCCTTTGGTGTTGGCGCTTCAACTTCTTCAGGTTTCGTTGCTTGCGCTTCTTGGAACAAACGCATTAACTCATTCGCATTGTCAAAACTACGGATGTCAACATTCCCTAAATGCTGTTGCATTAACTGAACCGCAAAAGACAATGAATCACGAATGTTCTTTTGGGAGTCAAGCCACTCATTAATCTTCTCGGCATTTTCTTCTTTATTTAATTTCCACGTGTAGCTGTTTCTCATCGTTCATCACCTATGCGTAAAGAACTTTTTCGTTTAAGATTCGAAGACCATCAACGTTCATATTAATTGCATACTCTTCTGGAACCCAAATCACTTCAAGCTTCGCATCTGCTGCGAATTCAATGAGATCTTCATAGAGTTCCGTCTTAAATTGAATACTTCCTCCACCGTAAACCATGATGAAGTTCACTCGACCAGCCGTTTGTACGACTTTCTCTTGTACCGCTTCTAGAAGTAAACGAGACTGTGTATACTTCGCTTCCATGAGCTTGTTCACAGCGTCTTTATGAAGTGGGTTGTTACGATCACGGTGAATGTCCATGAATTGCTGACGGTTCAGATCAAGGTAGCCGCCTACTTCAGACTTGAGCAAGTTGATCGCTTCTTGTGTCGCATGACCAACACCGAAACGTTGACCGTCACTCAAATCAAGTACCGGGTTCAGCTTCTCTGTGTAGTTAAATTCTGTCGTGCCGTCACCGATATCCACGTGAACGATATTCTTCTCAGCGATTTTCTTTGGCAACTTGTCCAATTTCTCTTCTGAAATGTTGTAATCATAAAGAGAAACATAGTCTTTTAGAATTCCATGGTTTGCAGCACGTAATGTGTAGAGTGCTGGAATACCTTCTTGTGTAACGTTCACATCATCAAATGAGACTTGAACGTTCACTTGTTGCTCGCCAACATGAAGGGTTACATGGTGTGAGTGATCGAGAATACGGCGACGTAATGCTTCTGCCTTCTCATTCGTATGCTCACTAGCTGGAATAGCAGTTGATAGTTTCGCTTTCACTTCCAAGAAGTTAGGAAGGGCGCCTTGCTCCATGTACTGGTTACGCACTTCATGGCTTGCGACCATACCGAGTAGCATAATGACAGGTAGGTCGTGCTTGTATTTGTTTCCTAGTTTAATATTCATGTTCTCAACGTCTGCTGAACGGCTCGCTCTTTCACCGATCATAAACAATCCATCGCGACGAATCGCTTGGCTTGATACGTTTACGAGGAGCTCATGATCCAAGTTCAAAATTGACTTCTCAACGTCTAGTTCTAAATTCTCAGGCTTAGAAAACAAGCGTTTAATGACCGAAGGTTGCTTAAGAAATTGATCATTAATGTACATTTTCGTTTCTGAGTTTCCAAGATCCGCTGCTATTAGCACAGTAATCGCTCCTTGTCTATTCATCTAAAAGAAACCTTATAGATTTCTTTTCCATTCTTACTAAGGTTTCCCTATACCATATCATACAGAAGTTACCAGTGAAATGCTATGAGCAATTACGAGTAGTTTCTAGTGAATGCTAATAGATTGCTAAAAGAATCCAAATAGAACTTTACACCTACGAATTGTAGCCATTTTTGTCGAACGATGTTTTTTTTACTGTAGGGCATGACGAATCCCTCCGATAGTAAAGATAACTACATGTAGACAGGGGTTGCTTACGATGCGTTGGAGGTCTAAGAGCATTACGAGTACTTATATGAAGGTATTCACAGCAATCATGCTTTTCTTTGTTATTGCCGTCACCGTCGCAACTGGCTGGCAAACCGTAAATCATTTACAATCCAGCGTACACGACAAATTGTCATCTGAACTTGAACTTGGCTTTGAAGTCATCGATTATCAATTCCGAGGACCTTGGTCACTTGATGGTGAGCAACTAGTTAAAGGAAACCGCGCTGTTGGAGACGAGTTCGTTGAACACGTAACGTCTCTTACCGAAGGTGAAGCGTTTCTATTTACGCAAGATCAAACGATTGCTTCCTCCACCCCAGCGTCTTTTACAGCTGACCATCGCGCGTTCGACACGCTTGTGCAAACAGAAGAAACTTACCTAACTGACCACGACATGAATGGTGAGGCGTACCAATTGCTCTACTCCCCTCTTTATGATGCCAATTCTGAAATGATCGGAATGTGGGCAGTTGGCCAATCCACAGAACATATTCAACTTGCCACGATCCAAAACGTATTGCTATTCGTTGTCTCGTTCGTCTTTTTCACCATAATTGTTTTCATAATATTCTTATTTATTAATCGAGTAATTCAGCGCCGATTCCTAACCGTCACATATGCATTAGAAGCTGCTGGTGAAGGGGACTTCACCAATGTTCTTGATGACTCTGCAGCAGACGAGCTTGGACAGCTTTCCAGACATTACAATACTATGAAGAAAAAGTTAGCGGAGTTATTTTCTCATATTCAAGAATCATCTGAGTCCGTGGCAGCATCCGCCGAAGAGTTGCATGCTAGTTCAGAAGAACTTAGTACAAGTGCGTCTCATACCGCCGAATCGATTTCTTCGATGGCAGAATACAGTGATGAACAGAAGCAGCACGCAAATCACACGCTCATCAACGCTTCTCAGATGAATCAAACGATTAAAGAAACGTTACGTCGCCTGCAATCGATCGAGTCACTAACACAAAACGTTCATACAGCCGCGGAAGAGGGTTCAACAACGATGATCAAAGCAACAAAACAAATGCACATCCTTCATGACCGTAACGAAACGACGGCTACGATGATCGATAATCTCAACAGTTATTCTGAAACGATCGAACAGATTGTATCGGTCATTTCAGAAATTGCCGATCAAACCCACCTTCTTGCGTTAAATGCAACGATTGAAGCAGCTCGCGCTGGCCATCAAGGAAGAAGCTTTGCCGTTGTTGCTGAAGAAGTCAACAAGTTGGCCACAAATTCTGGGAAAGCAACAACTGAGATTCGAGAGACCATCTACAAAATCCAATCGGAAATGAACTTATCAAAACAAGCAGTACAGGCCGGAACTGTTGCGATTTCAGATAGTCAACAGCAAGTCGAACTAGCAAAAGAACAATTTCATACGTTGCTCGTTCATATCCAATCTCTTGCCACTGATGTAACAAAGATCGAAAACGAACAACAAGAGAATGTCGCTCATGTGACTGCACTTGAACAAGTTGCACAGAAGTCTCTAACTGCCGCACAATCCATCGCTGACTATGCCACACAAGTTGCCGCTGTTGCAGAAGAACAACACGCAGCAACGGATGAAGTGTCATCATCAAGTGATGTATTAACACAATCGGCACAAGCAATGCAAACGAGCTTAGCTCGCTTTCAGATGTAGAGCTAACTGAAACTGCTGTTGTAGTTTTTTTAGAAGTTAGTAAGAATATTTTTGAGTACTAAATAAGAAAGGAGGTTAATATCGAAGCATTTGTTGGGCTACATTCTCGTACGAGTCATTCTAGAGTAACGACTGAAAAAAACGATACAAGATATTTCAAACGCTACGAACAGAATGGAAGGGATTGATTCACAGCCTGAAGAGATCGTGAACAGAATCGAACAACTCCAGACGATCAGCCAACAAATTGCCAAAGACGTGGAAGATGTGGAAAAGACCGCGCGTCAATCACATATTCTAGCGATTAATACGGGAATCGAGGCGGCTCACACTCGTGCAGGGAAGCATTTCGCTGTGATTGCAGAAGAAATTCGAAAGCTCGCTGTCGCATCACAACATACAGGATCTGTGATTGCTAAATCTGCTCAGTCCATTGAACATGTAGCCACTCGTACGTCGACATTGTTAAAAGAACAAGAACAAACGTTACAAGTAAAAACAAACGCTCTCGTCAACACAGAAACACACCTCGCAACCATGTTCGAAGAAACGAAACGGTTAGAAGAACGGATTACCGATGGAGAACAGTCGATGAAAGGGATGCAAGTCAAATACGTTGATGTGACGAAGATGCTTTCAAATCACGTCCATACATACGAAGAACTTCTAAAACGAATCGAAGCTATGATTACCGCTGCTACCGCTCAGCACCAACAAAACTTAGAGAGCACCCAATCGATTCAGCAACTCGTTAATACCGTAAAATCACTGAGAACGAACATTCAAACGTTGAACAATGGGATTGATTAAAGGTGGACGAGCCACCTTTAATCGTTAATTACTAATAACCTGTTGGCCAATTCGCTAGCTTTCGCTCACTGATTGAACCGTTATTAAGACAAGCATATTCAAGAGTCTGACAGAGAAACGCTCGTGTATCGCGAGGGTCGATAATATCATCAATCAAATGCTTTGATGCAGCTTTATAGGGCGAACTCTCAAATGCCCACGTATCAAGTAACTCTTGCCGTGCTACTTTTGGATCTTCGGCGTCTTCAAGCTCTCGACCATACACAACATTTATACCGACTTCTGGACCTGTAAAGTTAATATCTGCAGTTGGCCAGGCGACAACAAAGTCCCCACCCATATCCGGTCCACACATGTTGCTATATGCAGCTCCGATGCTTTTGCGGATCACAACACTCAGTTTGGTACTGTTGAATGTACGAGTGCTTGATTCCAGAGAATAATCTTTGAAGGAATTCTCGAGCGTTCTGCCCCGCTTGATACGCGAAAGCCAGGGATATCATGTAGGAAAATTAACGGAATATGAAATGAATCGCATTGCACGATAAAGTCTGTCGCTTTTTCACATTCTTGCGCTCCCGCTGCCCCCGCAAAAAACATCGGTTGGTTCGCGATTATCCCTACTGTTCGACCGTTCATTCTCGCAAAACCAGTAATAAGCGCTTTACCAAACCCTTCTTTGAGCTCAAAGAAATGATGATCATCAACAATTAATGCAATAAGTTTCTTCATATCATATGCCCGTTTCATACGCGTAGGAACAAGTTCTGTTGCTTCATGCAGCAATCGGTCTGCATCGTCATTTGATGGTACTACCGTTGATTGTTCACCTGCATGACTTGGAACGTAGGACAAATACTCCTTGATTGCTCGGATGCAGTCATCTTCGTCTTCTGCAGCATGATCAATTTGTCCTGTTTCAGTTGCATGCATCTCCCAACCACCGAGTTGTTCTGGTGTAATTTGTTCACCCGTAGCAATTTCAAGCATTCTTGGACCTGCCACAGCCATGCACGTTCCTTTTACTTGGCTCACGAAATCCGAGCTCACAGCAAACCACGTCGGACCACCGTAACTGTCACCAAAAATCCCTGTTATTAACGGTACTTTGCGGTCATGATGCAACAATTGATATGGCATCATAAAGCGACTAATGTTGTCAGAGCCATCCATCTGGCATTCGCAGTCCGCCACCTTCAGCGAGAGTAATCAAAGGAAATCCACGTTTGACGGCGTATTCATGGAGATTCTTCGACTTGCGCATAAAGACGGCTCCTTCTGTCGCCGCAAAGACCGTCTTATCAAACGCTTTAATAACGACGGGTCTCCCATCAATCTTGGCAACGCACCGATCAGTCCGTCCGTTGGGCTTTTCGTAGCTGCACCTTGTTGATCCGATGTATTAAGTAGACCAAGTTCAAGGAATGAACCCGCATCGACGAGTTTGGCAATCCGTTCTCTTGCCGTATAAAATCCCTTTTCTTTATGAGCTGAGACCTTTTTCTCTCCACCCATTCGACGTGCACGCTCTTTTCGCTCTTGCAACTCATGCAAGTAAGTTCCATGCTCGATCTCCTCTTTCAGCTCAGGTTTTTTTTACTTTGCCCGTGGCTGTCATTGGGACGCTTTTCATAATGACAATTCTCGGTCGTTTGTAAGATGCCATGTTCTCTTTGCAATATGCTTCCAGTTCTTGAACGGTCGTTTCCTTTTCTAACACCACTGCGGCTACTGGTAGCTCTCCCTTTTGCTCATCTTCAACCCCAATGACACCACAGACTGCAACGGCTGGATGATTGGTGACGATCACTTCAATTTCAGCCGGGAACACGCTCATCCCGTTTACTTTTAACATCTCTTTTTTCCGACCTAGAAAATAAAACTGACCTTTCTCATTAATTAAGCCGATGTCACCCGTCTTTAACCAGCCATCGACAAGATCTTGCTCAGTTTTCTCTTCGTTGTTCCAGTATCCTTTCATAAGCGATGGTGTTCGAATCGCGATTTCTCCTTCTGTACCAATCGGAAGCAATGCTCCAGTATCGAAGTCGAGAATTTTAATTTCAGTACCAGGCATTGGAAATCCGACGAATCCTGGGCGATCCAAATCAGCATCTTGCTCTTGTTGACCATCTGTAAACGAATCCATCGTATGTGTTTCTGTCATGCCGTACGAAGCTTCTTTTAAAATTGTACCTGTCAGTTCATACCAACGTTTGCGGTAATCAACATTGATTTTCTTTACGAAAGAAACACCAAGTGTGGTCTTGAATGAGGATAAGTCTCGACCTTTTGCTTCATTCATGACTGCAACGAGATTGTCCGTGATTGCTGATGTCGAAGTGACCTTGTATTTTTCCACAGCTTGGATAAACGTCTCCGTATCCCAGCGAGTCATCAACACCTGTGTATGACCTGTGAATATCGGATTGATCACACCCGCATCTTCCCCAGCAATCCAGAAGATTGGCAAGTAGTTCAGCGTCACTTGATCTCCTTTATGACTTAAGCCAAAGGTCGTTGACGTGGCGGCTGTATACACCATATCTCCTTGTGTATGCATGCATCCTTTCGGCAAACCTGTCGTTCCCCCTGTATAATTCAGTGCAGCGATGTCATCTAACGATCGATCCACATGTGGATAAGTGGAAGAACTTGAAGTGATGGCTTGTTCGAAATCAATTTCAGTATGTTGCAATTTTTGAGTTATTCCGTCGGGTATTGGTAACGTCGGGTTTTCAGGGAGGTAGTCGGACAACGATGTCGCAATGATGGTGTGTAAGGTCGTACGATCTTTCACTTGATTAATGAGTGGAAGGAATTGATCTAACGTCACGATGACTTGAGCGTCACAGTCGGTCAGTTCGTAGTGCAGTTCTTTTTCTTTAAACATTGGATTTACCGGAACGTGAATCGCACCGATTTTTAAAATCGCATAAAAGGCGATGATGAATTGTGGACAATTCGGCATATATACTGCAATCCGATCTCCTTTCTTCGTCCCAATTCCTGATAAATATGTGGCGAATCGACTACTCTTTTCGTTTAGCTCTGCAAATGTCAGTTCTCGACCGTAAAAAAATCGTCGATACTTTATTCGGTGTTCTGTGTGCGTGTTCTTCAAGATAGTCGGTTAAGAGTTTTTTTACCAAACGGATAGTACGCTTCCTTTGGCAAATGTTCTGGCCAATTTACTTCCCTACGTTTACGCAAATCATCTAGATAATGCTGTTCATCCATTCATACCACTCCTTTATGTCGCCAATCAGATTAAAGAGTGTTACTGCAAAATACATACCAATTGTAAGCGCTTACTTTATTAGGTGCAGTGACTTTTTAATTCATTTTTAAATTTTCGCTGTTCATTTTTGATTCAATCGATATGTAAGATGTTCAACCATACTTTTGGTAAAATATTGTCAAATTCATTCAATTTCCTTCAACAAAGATTAGCATATCTTGTCAAGATATTGCCTTTTATCTTTCTATCTTTTTTTTCGCATAGCAATAAAGAATTGCAACTGTTATGCTTGCCATAATCGGGGTGAGATCGCTAGAAGGAGGGGGCTCATGGGCAAATCATCTGCGTCTCCAGATTTACTCATCGGTGCTATTGGGAATTGGTATAATGCCATCGTTTCTTATGATGCGAAGAAAGCCCAAATGCAGAAGGCGCTAACAGAACAGCTCTTACGATCAGCTGTAACAGACAAAAAGATTCAGACGTATCATCAGCTCGTCGAATTTCGTCATAAAATTTTTACAAATGAGATTCTTAGAGATCCGCTTCCTGAGAATCAAGCACACGTTGATGAATCCATTGTGGAGACTGATCAAGTGCTTAATTACTTATATCACTTGATGGAAGGTCGAATGGCGTTTCAGCGTGAGAACTATTTACAATCATTGGGTCATTATCAAAAAGCAGAGCGATCAATTCATTCAGTGAGTGAACTAGAAAGAGCTGAATTTTTCTTTTTACTCGGTGAAGGTTTCTACAGAATTAATCAATATATGCACGCTTCACTATATCTCGACTTAGCAAAAGAGATCTTCGAGCTTAGTTCACGACATGATGAACGGGTCATTGCTTGTACGAGCTTACAAGCTTCAATCTACTCGGAGCTTCGCTTATATCATCAAGCAGAAGAGTTTTTTCTTGATTGTTTAGAACAACCGAACCTTAAGCCGTTCAATCGTTCGATACACTTACGGGCGTACGGTTTGCATAAAGAGCGAAACGGGATGCTTCAGGATGCGAGAGATTATTACGATGAGGCGCTTCATACAGGGGATCAGTACGACACACTTATTGGTTCTAAAACGAAAACAAACTTGGCGAACGTTTTATTACGCCTAGGTGATTGCTCAGGCGTTGCACTACTAGAAGAGGCCGAAGAAGATATGAAAACCTTTAACCTTGTTGAGTTTACTGCAAGAAACCGGATCACACGAGGGCTTTACGTTTCTTCGATTGATCTTTTACTCGTTGATCAGGGGCTTGACGAATTAGTGAATCAGGAATTGTATTTCGAAGCAACAGAAGCTTATGAAGAGGTTGCAGCAGTACTAGAGATGGATCAGCAATTTGAACTTGCGCTATCGTATATGCGAATGGCAAACGAACTACGACTCAAGCAGTTTTCCATCGGTATCAACAATTAAATCTACATTTCATTAACCGTCCTTTCGGTCGGTTATTTTTTTTCGCATACTTTCTTTCGGTTGTGACAGGCTATACGTATCTTAACCGAAATAGGAGGTTTATGTACTTGAAGAAATTTTTATTATCTGGTCTTATTGCTACGCTCGTACTGACAGGTTGCGGAAACGGGAATGATGAACCGAATGAGAACATGGACATGGAAGATAATCATGCTAACGACGTCGAGGAAGATGCTCATGATGACTTAGATCTTGGTGATGACATGGAGGATGATACTGACACGCCTGAAGACAGCGATGATGGCAATGCCATGGACGAGGACGGATCGGCGTATGATCGTGGGGTTGTTGACTTTGAGCTTGATATTGAGTTCATAGAAGGCGATGACTGGGAATACGATTACGAAGATGAAGACGGTGAAGTTACAGCTTCAATTGAACGTGACAACGAAACCATTCAAAATGATGAAGCGATCACAGAGATTGAACAACTGCTTCAAGACATCGAACTTCACGGTGATGCCGATGAAGAAGAGATGGTAACCGAGGTGCTACAAGCGCTTGACCTAAGTGAAGACGACGTATACAAAGTCGAACTCTCTATTGAATTCGAGAACGGCAACATGTACAACGTGGATCACACGATGTAAAAGCTTAAGGGGCCAGTCCCCCGGCGCGTTAACGCGCCGGGGGACTGCCCCTTATATTATTGCGTGATGACAAATTCATGAGTGCCATTGAGTTGCACGTCTTCAGACGTTGCGCGATTTGTATATGGATTCACATCCGTCTCCAAAACGTCCGTTTCTCCGTTAACACGCTCAGCAATTGACAATCCCCATTGGTCACCGATTGGTTCTTTGTCTTTGTACCAGTTGGTCACGTCGTTCGTATTGATATAATACAAAGTCAAATCCCCTTCAACATCAGCATCTTCGGCTTCAAAGTTGTAGGTTCGTTGAACACCGTCAATGTGATCCCCTTCTTCAAGTTCATTAATCATAAGGGTTACATCACCAGGTTGCTGCACTGAGGTTGGCTCAAAGACGGCGAATACATCCCGCGGGAGTCTGTAAAGTATACTTGTTCACCTACTTGAGTTTCATCAATTGAATGTGTAATGTGGTAACGTTCTTGTCGCTCATAATTTCCAATTCGTGTGTTAATCGTTTCGTAACGCAGAGGTACATATTCGCGCACCACATCTACTTGCTCGTCAAAATCGGCTAACTCTGAAAAGTGATTTTGTGGATGAGTTTCAAACGCACCTTCTGTGCTAGGGTCAATTGGTACAAAATCTTTAATTCGATCATAATAGGCATCAACTCGAGCGTTTACTTCCTCTTCATCAAACTTATCCATCAGCTTTACGAGGTTACGATCGATATGCTCTTTAATTTCAGGTGTTTCGATCATTTTTTCAAAAAGCAGATTGTCCCACCCTGAACCAATAGGATCATCATAGCGCATGTAATCATTCATTGTTCCATAATCCGTACGACTGTGAGAGCCGAATGTTAAGTCTTTATCCCACGGGATGAATTCCCATTTTGCTTCGGGATCTTCATGATCGAGGTACCACCAATAATCGTCACCAAATGCATCAATATCATTGACGATGAAATGCATCGCTAAGAAATTAACAACACGCTCTGCGTCCATCTCTTCATAAAATTTCTGAGCGAACTCCTCTCCAGGCGGTGTCTCGTAGACCCAAGTTACTAACTCAGCAATCGCTTCCCACTCTGGGTCGCCACGATAATCAAACACTTCTTCAAAGAACTGCTCATGATCATCAACTTCACTTAGATCGTAGGAAAAAGTAGAGTTTATATCCATCTCTTGGTTACGAATTCGGTCACGGACAAGAGTTCCATCGCCATTACGACCATTAGCTTGTAACAAATCAGAATCAATTCGCTCAACATGAGCGTATAAACCTTCATATGAATCATTCATAAAAAGATTAAAGTATTCCGTTCTAGGTGCCATTACGTCGGCATCACGAAACATCCCAAACGCTAGTTGATCTCGCATCATCGAAGAATCACTAAAGTTCGCATTCAAATTCATCCGATTGCTACCAAATGTGATAGCTTGCGGGTCTTCAAAGCGAACATTGAACGATTTTTTGTCCATCTGCCTTGTTGAATTCCCTCGAAAACGGAGACCTCCATCTAAATGTTTTATTTCAGCTTCAGGCGAATTTAAACGAATATGCAGTGAGACGATCGTCAGAATCAACATCCCGTTCATAGAGCTCCTCAAGATCCTCATCTCTCATATATAAATAGAGCGTATCTATATCAGATTCGTATGCGAGCTGCTCTATTTCAGTCCTAGGCGTAAATGATGTTTCATCTTCCTCTTCATCTACAACCTCTCTGTCCCCTTCGTTAACCTCTTCTGCTTCTAAATCCTCTCCATTACATGCCATCAAGAACAGTGGCAATGTGAGAGCTACGGAAACACCGTGAATTTTCTTCATGAGCTATTTCCCCCTTCGTTATACTCTTTTGTGGGGACAGTCCCCCAGCGCTTTAAAGCGGCGGGGGACTGTCCCCACAAATAAAGGAATTGCACGAATCGTATCGAATTATGTATTGTCTGAAACAAAATCTTAAGAAAGCAGGTGACAGTTTATTGGCAAGACAACCCCGAATATGGTTTCCTGGTGCAACATACCATATTAATGCCCGCGGCAACCAAAAAAAGGATCATTTTTCATGATGACTATGATTATCTACGCTACTACCGTTTATTACAAGCTGCGAAAGAGTCCTACCCTTTTGAACTCCATGCATATTGCTTAATGCCAAACCACATCCATCTTTTACTTGAGACGATCGACCATTCCACAACCCCCATTATGAAATCCGTCCATGCAAACTACGCCATTTACTTTAATAAGCGATACGATCTCTGTGGTCACGTATTCCAAGGTCGCTATAAAGCTCACCTCATTGGTACGCTACCCTACTTTAAATCTGCCAGTCGCTACATCCATCAGAACCCTATTGAAGCTAAGCTTGTCCAACAACCGCAAGATTACCGTTGGAGTAGCTATAAATTGTACTTTAAGCCATACAAGCAGACACTAGTATCAACAGAGAAAACACTATCTTATTTTCAGGGTATTGAGCACTATCACGACTTCGTGTGGGGACAGTCCCCCAGTGCTTTAAAGCGACGGGGGACTGTCCCCGAAAGTTAGTAGAGCTCGCCGCTATGTATTCCCTTGTATTCTTTGTTCACCTGATCGTTTGTGAAATTCGCTTCATCTATAACTTCACCTGTATCTGCATCAATGAGTTCTAGTTGTTCTCCACTCTCGATGCTATGAACCTCTATAGTCGTTGTAGTATCGATCAACTCAAAGTTGTCTTCTCTTTCGACATACTCATGAGTCATTAAGTGGATAAATACTTTACCTTCGCGCACAATATCCATTTGATAACTGTGATAGATGTGCTCGACTCCGTCTTCATCCATGACTTCGATTTGCCCTACCTCATCGGCAAGAAAACGCTCATACTCATCAAATTCAGCAAATTGTTCTAATTGATCATTTCTGAACCGCTCATGATACCCTTCCTGAGAAACGAGGTCTTCAGTCACTACATCAACCTTCTCGTCCATTTCAGAGGCGATGACAACATCATCATTAACTTCAATCACCTCTTCTTCATTTAAATCTGAATTTTTTTCTTTTTCAACGCTTGCTTCTATGTCTTCTAATGTAAGAGTCTCCTCATTTTCATCCGATGTACAGGCAGCCAAAGAAACCGCTACGGTTGATAAGACAACAAACATAAACCATTTTAGCATTCGCTCTGCTCCCTTCATGTATTACAGACGTCATGACGATGTAACATGTTACAACTTCTTTGATCCTATCATAAGTTTATATGAAAGAAAAAGTCGCTCATTGTGAGCGACTTCTTTGTGAAAATGTGAATCTTACATATCATAATATCCGGATGAGACCGCTTCGACCCTTTCTATTTCTGCTGAGTCAAAAATTACAAAATCCAAATTATATTCAAAGCTATTCGTTTGTCCAGGTTCTAAGGTATTGTCTATACCCGTCATTTCAACCCCTAGAAGCTCGTCGTCTGAATTATAAAAAGCTAAGATTAACGTAGGGTAATTTATAGAGTGCTCACTATTGTTCTCTACTTTTCCGATGGCACTTGAAGAAGTAAGTGAAACTTCTACGACCTCCAAGTCGACTTCATTGGATGTAAGAGTTCGACCAATTGATAACGTAACATCGTAGTCTGCATAGTCTTCATCAATTTCTTGAAATCCTGTAAGGTAAGCGTTCTCCCCAGGGCCAATCACTTGAGGTGTAACTTGAATGTGGCTAAAAGAACCAACCATCGACTCTGATTCATCATAAAGGGTGACGTTCGCGCCAATGGAAACCTCTTCTTCATTATCGTTACGGACTACTGCATAATATTCTGCATAGATCTCATCAAAATAATCCTCGTCTTGTACATTCACGCCTTCACCTAAGGTTACTAATTGATCCGAACTCGCTTCTGTTTCAGGTTCTTCTTCGACCTCTTCCTCCGGTGCTTCTTCCTCAGTGACTTCAACGTCTACGTCATCGTCGTCTTCTTCCGTAGCCTCTGGTTCTGTAGCATCAACCTCTTCAGTCACCTCTTCAGAATCGCATGCAGCTAACAAGACCAAAAGAGACAAGCCACTTGTTAACGCCAACTTCTTCAAAAAAAACCTCCCCTTTCATCTATGAAGTTCCTACCAATAAGCCCTCCTCTCACAAACTTAAGTAGAAAAAGCAAGACCATCATTCCATAGCCCCAAACCTCTAAGCTGTTTATTCGTATGTTCAAAAGAATTGTATCATGAATATAATCTCAAAGTAATTATTATTATTAATATTCTGTATAATTAATGTAGTGGCCTTTCCCACTTCACCGCGATGGGGGACTGTCCCCCAAGAGGGGGAGAATGATGTATACTGTTGGGAGAATATTGAAAAGGAGTACGTTACGTATACTTATGAGCTCATTTCTGCATTCCTTATCTAAAAATCGTTGGGGAATTATCCTCATGCTCTTCGCATCACTCTGTACCGCGATTGGGCAATTGCTTTGGAAGCTTTCCAACGCTGACTTAAATGGTTATTTAGTCATTGGATTTCTTTTCTATGGAGCTGGGGCGGTACTTATGATCGTGGCCTTTCGTTTCGGTTCTCTCTCTGTGTTACATCCATTGCTTAGCATTGGATACGTCATTGCAGTGTTGCTCGGGGTCTTCATCTTACAAGAAGAAATTACGTCAATAAATATTGTTGGGACACTCCTCATCATGGTCGGGGCAACGTTAATCGGGGGTGGCGATCATTAGTCAGCTTATTCTACTCATTTTGTTGTTTACATTACTTGGGTCCGTTGGTGCATACTATTTCAAACGAGCGACCAGTGAAGGCATTGGTCTTCATCGAACATTTATTCAAAACTTGATGATTGGTGGAGCCGCCTACGGTACTGGAGCACTACTAAACATTTATGTGTTGCAGTTTCTTCCTTATACCGTTGTGTTTCCACTCACCTCAATTACTTACTTATGGACCTTTGCCCTAGCTGCTATTCTCTTACGAGAATCAATTACACTACGTAAACTTATCGGTGCTACATTAATTATTATTGGTGCTGCGCTCTTAATTATGTAAATTTAAATTTACATATGTATATTAAGTCCAGATTTGATATACTATTTATGGAAATTATAGACTAGTACGTTTGGAGGAAATTTTGTGCAAATCGCATTACTAATTCCTTGTTATAATGAAGAACAAACCATTGGTGCTGTGATCGACGAGTTCAGATCCGAACTCCCGGACGCAGCTATTTATGTTTACGATAACAACTCGAGTGATAAAACATCAGAGATTGCGCGCGCTCATGGTGCGATCGTTCGTCAAGAAAACCAGCAAGGAAAAGGCAACGTCGTAAGGTCCATGTTCCGTGACATCGATGCCGATTGCTACATTATGGTTGATGGCGACTTAACCTACCCTGCGTCATTCGTCCATGAACTCATTCAACCGATTAAAGACCAGACTGCGAACATGGTCATAGGTGATCGTCTAACGAACGGTTCCTATTCTGATGAGAATAAACGAGCGTTTCATGACTTAGGTAACAATATGGTTAAAAATTTAATTAATTTTCTGTTCAAAAGTGACATTAAAGATATCTTCACAGGATACCGTGCGTTTGATCGTCTGTTCGTCAAAACAATGCCTGTCATGAGTCCAGGCTTTGAAATTGAAACAGAAATGTCGATTCACGCTTTAGACAAAAGACTTCCTATTAAAGAGGTGGCCATCGATTACAAAGATCGACCAGACGGCAGTGAATCCAAACTGAATACGTATAGCGATGGACTAAAAGTCCTCCGTAAAATCTTCGTTCTGTTTAAAGAGTACAAGCCTTTGTCCTTCTTTACTGCCTGGAGCGTGTTATTCATGTTGTTCGGTCTGATTGCGGGTATACCGGTCATTGTAGAGTACTTCCAAATGGCTTTATAACGAAGATTCCATCGGCCATTCTCGCGGTAGGACTTGTTGTATTGAGTACATTGTCTTTCGTTTGTGGTTTGATTTTAGACACAGTCGCATCATCGCAAAAGAAACAATTTGAGGTTGAGTTGAATCGACTCGCTCTAGAAAAGAGACGAGAAGAACAATGAATGTATTACGGATTATAACTGTGATTGTTAGTTCAATCATGGCGGGGCTCGTCTCAGCACGAGCCGTACTTACTCTATTTGAGCCCGTTTATGAAACATGGGAGATCGCTCCGTGGCGAGTGGTTATCTTCTCACTTGTCTTTATTGCAAGTTTCGCTTTGTTTTTTTATCAGATGGTTTATGAAAGACGGTCCTTTCTTAGCTTTTTAAAAAGGCCGATTCACCTAGTCGTTATAGCAATCCTTACTTATTTATTTTACTTTAGTACGGTTGGCGAAATGGTTCATTTAGAAGAAGAAGGTAGTATTGGTCCGGTGCCAATCATTATCATCGCCGTGCTCACATACGTGCTACTCATTTGGGCCGTCATGTATCGTATGATCGCAACGGATTGGCACTTTTATTGGAAAAAACATCAGCCTTCCCCGTGGACGATTGTTTACTTTGGCTTACCGATCGTTCTGATTGGTTTTATTTACTGGATCGGATTCTTCCCAGGGCCGATGACGCCTGATTCTTTCCATCATTGGCGACAATCACTTGATTATGATTTCAGCAACTGGCATCCGATGATTTATACAGTTTTGACGATCGTACTCACATCGATTTGGGATAATCCTGCCATCGTCACGTTGTTCCAAGTGCTGTTTATTGGAGCGGTTTGGGGTTATACGATGTTTTCATTGCGACGCATCGGACTGCCTTACATTGCCTTAATCGTTGCGACCGTTATCATCACGATCATTCCAATTACAGGCATTTATGCGGTGACGTTCTGGAAAGACGTTCTGTATAGTGTGCTCTTATTGTTATTCACTGTGTACTTTATGAACATCGTTATTTCAAAGGGAACGTGGCTCGCCATCTGGCGAAATGTGATTCTACTTACGGTAACGATGCTCGCGCTTGCTTTTTTTCCGGAATAATGGCTTGCCGATTGTGCTCGTTTCGCTCATTGCACTCGGTTTGATGCATCTGAAATACTGGCGTGCCATTGTTGCACCGATTGTGGTAACTTTAGTTACTTATATCGTCATAACCGGACCGGTTTTCTCGGCACTTGATGTAAATCCTGCGCAATCCATCGAGTCTTTAAGCATTCCGCACCAGCAAATTGGATACATCCTAAATGATGAGAACGGGACCTTAACAGATCAACAAGCTGCAGAACTTGATTACTACATGCCAGTCGACGCGTGGAAAGAAGCGTATCACCCATTTTTGTCTGACCATATTAAGTTCCATCCTGAGCTTGACCGTGATCGACTCGCCGATGATATTCCTGGATACATTGGTACATGGGCGGGTATTGTAGGCAATAACTTCGGCCTCGCTGTTGAAGGCTACTTGTACCAAACGTCAATCGTTTGGCAAATTCATGAGCCGAATCGCGCGTATACTGCCGCTTTTGCAAGTCAAGTAATGGATAACCCACACGGACTCGAGATGTCACCGCTAAGCGAACGTGTGCACCACGGGTTAATGGACTATTTAACATTTACTGATGAACAACTGCTAGAACTCATCTGGCGTCCTGCTTTATTTATCTTGTTAATTCTATTAGCAACGAGCGCTGGAGTAATTAAGAATGGCGTACGTTTCTTGCTCATCTCTACTCCTGTAATCCTAAATTGGGGAACGATGCTCGCGGCTATTCCAGCACAAGATTTCAGGTACATGCTACCGAATGTCTTTATTCTATTCGTAATTGCGCTACTCGCATTCGGGAAGTTCAAGCTAGAGAATAAGCATGAAGACCTTCATTAACAGAGGGGACAGTCCCCCAGTGCGTTAAAGCGCTGGGGGACTGTCCCCTTTTTCTTAATAAATTCTATAATTAGATTTAATCTAATTGTCATCTATTTGTGATACGCTGTTGCGTGGTAGCTTTTGCAAAAGAGGTGTAGTCATTGAATGATTTACGTGTTCCTGATAAGCGATTTAGACCCGAGCTAGAAGGTGTGCGCGCGGTTGCTGCCCTGCTCGTTGCGGTCTATCATATTTGGTTTGGCACGGTGTCTGGTGGCGTCGATGTCTTTTTTTTATCGTTTCTGGATTTCTAATTACAACGTCCCTTTTATCCCGCCTTGAGCGGACTGGAACGATTCAGTTTGGTACTTACTTACTCGGCTTAATGCGACGGTTATTTCCATTGGCCTTTTTCGTGATGTTCGTTACAATCATCTTCTCGTATTTCTATTTGCCACAATCACAATGGTCACAAACGATCTCAGAAGTGTTTGCTTCTGCGCTTTATTTTCAGAACTGGGAGCTCGCAACAAACTCTGTTGACTATCTTGCTCAGAATAACGAAGCAAGTCCACTCCAACATTTTTGGGCGTTGTCCATTCAAGGCCAATTCTACATAACGTGGCCACTGATTATTTTACTGGCTTATTTTCTAGCAAAAAAACTATTCAAACAACCGGTGCGAAAAACGCTACTATCGGTTCTTATTACGATTTTTCTTGGATCATTTGCTTATTCTGTATACATTACAACGGTCAACCAGCCGTGGGCGTACTTCGATACGTTCGCCCGAGTGTGGGAATTTAGTATTGGCGGGATTTTAGCACTTACGCTCTCTTATTTCTCGCTACATCGTATCGTTAGTTTCATTTTAGGTTGGCTAGGCCTATTGATCATTGCCTTTACCGGAATGGTACTCCCGGTCTCTGACCTATTCCCTGGTTATGCCGCACTTCTTCCGATTTCTGGGGTTATTTTTATCTTAATTGCCGCTGAAAATGGTACAACCTTCGGTGTGCAAAAGGTTCTCGGATCGAAACCCTTCGTTTACTTTGGAAGTATTTCGTATGCCTTTTATCTCTGGCATTGGCCGATTCTCATTATGTATTTCGCAATCACGAATAATGCGACCGTTTCGTTCGTAGACGGGCTGTTATTACTCGGACTATCATTTATTCTATCCGTAATCTCAGGAAAAATAATCGAATCGCCCACTCGAAGCCAAAGTGTAAAAACACGCAAGGACAAGGGAAAAGTCATTGCTATGCTTGCAGTTTTCATGATCCCGGTGTTCATCGCAAACGGAGGATGGCAGTGGCAGCATACCCAAGTCCAGCAAAGCCTTGTATCTTCAGAAGGAGCGTCTATTAACGATTTCCCTGGAGCCCAAGCCGTTTCGCACGGGGTGACACCGAACCCGGATATTGATCCGATGGACCGGATTCTACAAGCGAGTGAAGAGTTACCGTCAATGTATGACGACTCGGAATGCTACACAGGACTTGATAGTGATCGCATTCATCGCTGCTCATTTGGGGAAACAGAAGATCCTGATTATCGCGTGGCATTAGTCGGCGGTTCCCATTCTGGTCACTGGTTCCCAGCACTTGAAGAGATTGCAGGGGACTTGAATATGCAAATCGACACGTACATTAAAGACGGTTGTCGCTTTACGACAGACAATCATGGTGGAGCACTTACCGATCTTTGTGTGAACTGGAATGAGCATATTATTCAGCCACTCATTGATCACGAACCCGACTTAATCGTGACGACTGCTAATGCGAATATCGAACTAACATCAGAAGGATTCGTCGAGATGTGGGAAAACTTCGAAGGTAAGATTGATATTCTAGCGTTACGTGACAATCAACGGATGGATTTCGACGTTCCGCAATGCTTAGAGCAAGCGTCAGACCCGTCTGAGTGCGCGACGCCTCGTGATGAATTATTAACCGAGGAGCAACCGTGGGATTGGATTGGTGAAGAGAATATCCCATCGAACGTACACCTCGTAGACCTGACAGACCACTTCTGTGTAGGCGGAGAGTGCCTACCGATTATCGGTAACGTCATTACGCTAAGAGATAATAATCATATCTCCACGCTCTATGCGAGGACACTCGGACCTGCATTACGAGAAGAGCTTGAGTTCATTTTAAAAGAAGAAGATTAGAGGTTTAAATAAGGGGGACAGTCCCCCGGCGCGTTAAAGCGCTGGGGGACTGTCCCCTTAGGTTATGGCTTTTGCGATTTCTCTTGCTCCTTGGTCTTTGCTCTTTGCTAAGGCATTTTTTTTACAAGTTGGCGTCTTTCTATCGGATGATCTTGATGTAGCTTCCACTGACCTTCCATCCGTTCAATTGCAATTTCGAACCCGACGACTCCTTTAATTAATCGGTTATAGATTTCGTCTGGAACATTACCATGCCAAGGGCTCGTTTGGGTTGATTCATAGAAATGTATTGTATTGTTCATAATCCGCTTTAGATCTTCAGGCTCTGATTTATCATAATAAGTTCCATAAACATGAACAGCTTGATAGTCCCACGTTGGAACAAACCCTTCCTTTTCATAAAAAGCAGGGGACACATACGTATGAGGACCGTTGAAGATAACCAATACGTCGCCAGTTATTGACTTCCATTGTGGGTTTGCCTTTGCCATATGCCCGATAAGGTAGTCACCTTCTACCCGGCGCTCGTAAAGCAACGGCAAATGAGTACCATGCAGTTGCTCTGAGCCCCTAGAGATGATGTTCGCAAAGCTGTATTGCTCAATAAAGGCAAACATTGTTTCATGATCTTTCATTTCATAGTGTTTGGGTATAAAGATGGTACTCACCTCGCTTGATTTGCTTAATTGTTTCATCTAAGGCAATTCGTGCAGCTTCTACTTCTCCGTTCATTTGAAAAAAACTATGCACCATGCCTGAGTAGCTTTTGTAATACACCTCTACTCCAGCATCTTTTAATTGTTTTGCGTAAAGTAGACCATCATCATGAAGAGGATCATATTCCGCTGTAATGATTACTGCCGGAGGCAAACGACTATGTGATACCGCTAATAACGGGGAAGCAAACGGTTCTTTTCGCATCGTTACTTCAGGAGTATAAGAGTCAATAAACCATCTCATCTCCTCGCTCGTTAAATTATACCCTTCTCCGTGTCGTTTATATGAAGGTGTGTCCATCTGTAATGAAAGGCACGGATAAAATAATAACTGTTGAACAATCTGTATGGACTCCGACTCTCTAGCTTTTAGACATACAGCTGCAGCCAAGTTTCCACCAGCACTGTCTCCCGCTACGATAATGGGAGAGTTGTATTTCTCTTGAATCCAACTTGCTGCAAGATAAGCATCTTCAAAGGCTGCTGGATAAGGGTGTTCAGGTGCTAATCGATAATCTACGGAGACCGTCCTAAGACTGATTCATAAGCAAGGTAACGACATAGGTAATCCACGGTCTCTATGTTTCCTAGCACCCAGCCACCGCCATGATAAAAAACGAGTGTAGATGACTTTTCATTCACATTCTCAGGTATATAAGCACGCATAGGAATTTTATGCGTGTCTGTTTCTAGATGAAGTTCTTCTATGTTCGACAACGGTCGATCAATTTCCGAAAACTGCTTTCGCAAATTTTCATACTGTATTCTAGCAAGCGCAGGTTTGGAACGATCAATTACAAAATCTTTGTTCTGCTTGAGTAAACGCTCAATCGAAACATCTAGCATGTTGCTTTCTCCCGAAGATGATTAACGATTCGTAAACCACCCTCTACTTGAATCTTAACTAACTTTTGAATTGGGATGACTTTATAATTCAAAGATTCTTCAAGCTCTCCGCATAGTTCATCCAAACGTTTTAGCCCTAGTTCAATTGACTGTTTCAACTCCTCAACATCAGTTCCAGTCTCTGCTAGTAGTCGAGAGTGCTCATACTCAAATGCACGAACCGTCATTCCTAAAAACAAGCCTTGATAAAATTTTGCTGTTAACAGGTTATCAACAACCTGAGAAGTCGTTGCTTTCAGCGAAAACTCAGGGTTCTCGTTCGCCCAATTTATTTTAGCTTCAGTAGACGAATCTAGGTGGGTAATGATTTGATCGACTAACGTCAAAAACGGATTGTCACTTGATATATGGTGCCAGACAGGTTTAATAAGCTCTGAAACATAAGAATAATGAGCTCTCGTATTTTCTACATTTTCATAGATCACTTCGCGACGAGTACGACTCGTCTCTGATTCATCATCAATTCGCTCATCGTAGAAATACGGAAGTTCAGTGAGGAACGTTACGCAGTCTTCATTAAACTGTTTCGCATAATCTGCACTCGATGTTCCAGCATCCCGTTTAGGGCTTTGCCTGTATATTTTAGTGTGTGTTCATACTCATCAATGGCCGACATCATCTTAAAAACAGCAGGTGAAAACTCTTTAATAAACGGCGCCTCAGGCTCTCCAAGATTAAGTGGAACCTCTTGTTTTAATGCACTATTACGAAGGTCTTCGTAGAGTTCAGGCAAGTCGTGGGTGATATACCAATACGCCCCTCCGAAACCAGCGTTGTGTAACGAATACATAAAGTCTGGCTGAATCTCTTCAATTAAATTCATGAGTGCTTTTGTCTCTGGAATTGGTGAGTTGAAGTCCAACGTTTTGTATGAAATCGGGAATGTCCATTCAACTTGTTCATGCCCACCTGGCCGATAAAAGTTGCGACTATACGTAAAAATATCAAAAGGTCCTTTGAACCAACCTTCATTTAAACGCGTACCGTCTGGGTCTATACATTTAATAATGTGCCATGTGAAGTTCAATGAATCTCTTAGTGACTCATTTTCTGCGAGCTCCTTCGTTAAGAACTCCATTGTCATTGCACCAATAGGTTCATTAGGATGTGGAAGTGCAAAACAAAGTGCCTGCAACTCTCCAGTACCTATCGTAATGCACTCTATTGGATGCCCCTTTCTAGAATGACCCACCAATTTTACAGATACGATGTCTGGATAGTTCTCTTGAAGACTTCTTGTCGATGCATCCATTTCCTCAACAGTTAAAAACGATTCGTAGTTTGGCACTTTATTAATGATCTCTTCGATATTCACTGTTCTCACCTCTAGTCCCAATTTAGTTGAACATGATTGTATTCACTAAATCCAGTTTCTTGAATGGCTGGTTCAGAAAAAGGATCTCCAGATACATAAGAATGAATTGGATTGCTTCCCATCCACTCAGAAATAGGTAAAATTGGTACCTCGTTTAACAATTCTTCTTGAATTTCATAATAATAAGGTGCGCGATCCACTTCTTCAACAAGTTGATTTGCTATGATTAGGTTCTCGTCAACTAAGTCATTGCTATAGCCTGTATGATTATTTGATCCATCAGAGCTAATTCTTGCCCCAAGCGCTGCAACATCAGGTCCTTGATAACCACCCATCATACTAAATTGATAGTCACGATTTGTATCAATTTTTCTTGCCATGCGGCATACTCCATTGAGTTGATAGAAAGCGATACACCAATCTGTGACAATTGATCTTGGATAACCGTTGCCATGTCCAAGAATGCTCCAGAATCAAATACATCAATAGTTACCTCTAAGCTTTCACCGCTTCCGTCTGTTGAATAACCGGCTTGTTCTAGCAATTCAATTGCTCGATCTTGATCTGCTTCCGGGATCATTGCATCGTCATTTTGTGCCCATTCAAATACTGGTGATATAAAATGAGTAGCCGCTTGACCTTGACCAGCCAATGCTTTACCAACAATATCCTCATTATCGATGGCATAAGCAAAAGCTTCCCTGACGAGTGGATCGTCAAATGGCTCTACGTCCGTATTAAAAAAAGATATACTCTCTTGAGGGCCATACTCGTCGTTCTATCACGTAATCTTCATTCTCTTCAAGAGATGCAATTTCAGAACTTGGCGGAGCGGTTCCTAGAATATCAATTTCACCGTTATAAAATGCTTGCATTTTTGTATCTTGATCTGCAGTGATTGAGAACACTAGTGATGGAACTTCAGGTACGTGACCGAAATACTCTTCATTTGCGAGTAAATTAATACTCACCCCACTTGTATGTTCGTCAAATACAAATGGTCCTGTTCCAATCGGCTCAATCGTCGTACCTGAATCCCAATTACTGTCATCGTACACGTGCTCAGCAACAATAAACGTTCCATACCAAGCTAAATACCCGAGAAAGGCAGCGTTAGGATTTTCAAGTTCAATGACTACTGTCGTATCATCCTCAACTCTCACTTCCTTCATATCACTCAAGTTAAAGCCTGCTGGACCATCATGTTCTACAATCATATCAAAAGTGAATTTTACATCTTCTGCTGAAAAAGGTTCACCGTCATGCCAGGTGACATCATCATGTAGGTGAAAGGTATACAATAGTCCATCTTCAGATATTTCCCATTCCTGGCTAAGTCAGGGATAATTTCTTGATTATTGTTCAATTTCACTAGACGATTAAATACATTTTGAGCGACAGGATACATAAAATCATCAGACCTAGAATTTGGATTATACGTTTGTGGATCTCCGTCTGCTCCTACAATTACAGCCTCTACTCCCTCACTACTCGCTGGATTACACCCAGCCAGAACACCACCTGCAAGCAACATACCTAGTGCAGTACCCAACGCCACCTTTTTCAAGCTAACTCCTCCTTTTTTTTGTTCAACCGTATATGGACAATAAACCACGTGATGCTCAGACACTACTCTTTTCTCAGGGTACTCATGTTGACAAGAATCTCTTCTCATATAACAACGATTGTAAAAATAACACCCTGGTCCGGTATTAATTGGCGAGGGTGGATCTCCGCTTAGCGTAATAGCCTCATTCATATTACTAATCTCAATTGCAGGACTATTCGAGATGAGCGCTCGTGTGTATGGATGTTTGGGATTGTGTAAAATTTCATTTGCAGGGCCTTCTTCAATAAATCTCCCTAAATACATAACCGCAATACGGTCAGCGATATAATGTGTTGCTTGGATGTCATGACTAATAAAAACCATAGCTTTGTTACTTTGCTGGCAAATGTCGACAAGAATATTCATGATTTCTGCCCTGACTGACACATCCAGCATGGATACTGGCTCATCTGCTACTATGAAATCCGGATTAAGTAACATAGATCGTATAATTGACACCCGTTGCAATTGTCCACCTGATAATTCATGAGGATAACGATTAAGAAAAACTTCTGGAGGGTTTAATCCCGCTTGGTCTAATAATTGAACGCTCATTTTTCTCCGCTCGTCTTTTCCACTACCAATATTATGAATTTTCATGGCACGTTCTAACACTTTGGCAATTGTATATCTAGGATCAAAGGTATCGAATGGGTTTTGGAAAATCATTTGAGCTCGCCTACGGAATGCTTTTTGGTCTTCTTTATACAGTTGCTGGATCGGCTTGCCTTGAATTGTAATATCACCACTGGTTGGTGTTTCTAGGTTTACGAGCAACTTCGCTAATGTCGACTTACCACACCCACTTTCGCCAATGATGCCTAGAACCTCTCCTTCATTAACTGTAAAATTAACGCCATCAACTGATTTTACAAATGATTTTCTATCATACTTTTCACCTTGCTTTTTTCTTGGTTTAAAGTGCTTTTTGACGCCTTTCACTTTGATGACGTGACTCATATAGACGCTCCCCTCCTTCTACAAAGTGACAAGCAACGATGCGTTGGTCGGGCATCATTTTCTCACGAGGTTTTTCATCATGACAACGCTGACTCGCAAACTCACAACGATTTACAAATATACAACCTTGAATGGGTTCGCTCAGATCAGGGAATTTACCAGTTTGACCTTCTATTCGTGCTTCTTTGTGGTGTCCTTTTGGAATTGCTTTTGTGAGCATCAAGGTGTATGGATGTAATGGTGTTTTCAAAACATCTCGAACGAACCCTTGTTCAACAACTTCTCCTGCATACATAACCGCAACTCTGTCACAAGATTCCGACACTACTGATAAGTCATGTGTAATCATAATTCTGGATAGACCCAATTCAGCTTCAAGTTGCTTTAGTTCCTTTAAAATTTGACCTTGTGTAACCACGTCTAAAGCTGTCGTTGCTTCATCTAAAACGAGTAATTTTGGGCGATGAAGTAAAGCAAGTGCAATAGATGTCCGTTGCATCATTCCCCCTGACAACTCATGGGGGTATGAATGGTACACTGAAGATGGAAGGTTAACGAGATCTAGCCGCTTCATAACCTCCTCTTTAGCAATTTTCTTTGAACACTTCTTTTTCAAACGATAAATATCATTTAACTGGGTACCTATTTTGTGAACTGGACTAAGTGCATTCATTGATTTTTGAAAAACGACTGCAAATAACGACCAACGAAGTTTCCTTAGTTCCTTTTCTTTCAGCTGGGTTATTTCTTGATCTTGAAGTAAAACTTCCCCCCTAATTTCTGTCGTTTTAGAAGGCAACATTTGCAACATGCCCATGGCAAGTGTTGACTTCCCAGATCCAGATTCACCGACAATTCCTAGTGATTCTTGATCGTTTAATGACAGTGATACATCTCGAACGGCTTGAATTCGTTTTTGCGATGATTGATAGGTAACATTAAAATGATCTACGTGTAGCAATGACACCCCGAACCCCTCTTTTCTTTTAAGAGTTTCTAAGTTTTGGACTAAGAATCTTATTTAACCCATCACCAATCAGATAAAATGCAAGCACGGTTATGACGATCATTAGTCCTGAAAATGTTGAAATCCACCAACCAGATGTAAGATATGATCGTCCATCAAACACAATTTGGCCCCAACTTACAACATTTGGATCACCTAGCCCCAAAAAGCTTAGGCCAGACTCTGTCAGAATCGCAGCAGATATATTCATTGTTGTATTCGCGATAATTGGAAAGATCCCATTGGGAATTATGTGGCGAAACATAACAGACATCCTCGATTCTCCCATTGCAACTGCACTTCTTACAAATGTCCTCTCACGTAAGGACATGGCTTGTGCACGCATCAACCTTGCATTCCCTGCCCATGTAGTAAGTCCAATAATAATCATCACATTCGTCAAACTACTTCCAAAAAAAGCTACGATCATTAAAATCAAGAAAAACGTCGGCATCATGAGGAAGATGTTGTTAACCTCTGTTAGGGAACGGTCAACATTGCCACCATAATAACCTGCAATTCCACCGATTAGAGTACCTATAATACCTGAGATCAGCGCAGCAATGACTCCAATCATCAGCGATGTCCTAGCACCATACAAAATCATGCTATACACATCTCGACCAAGGCCGTCTGTTCCTAGAAAGTGCTCACCACTAGGTGGTGCGACTAATTGATTACTTAAAACATAAGGACTATGCGTTGCCAGTATTGGAGCAAAGACTGCGACAAAGATAAGTATAGTTAAAATGAGTATACCGACCTGCAAGGGACGATTCCCTCGTAGGGAAGCACCTAGATAACTTGGAATAAGCTTGGGTTTTGTGTGCACTGGTCGAATGGCTGGATCTGCTGTTTTCATCATGGTCCCTCCCTCATTTGTAACGAATGCGCGGATCAATAAAACCATAAATCACATCAATAACAAGCATTGTTACTGCAACAGATATCGATAATATTAAATAAATTCCCATTAATAATGGGTAATCACGTCGACTAATAGCCTCGAGCATAAAGCTTCCCATTCCTGGCCAAGAAAACACAATTTCAATAATGGCAACACCCGTAACGATGTATGCTAGTGTAATTCCAAAGACTGTAATCGTTGGTAAGATTGCATTTTTAAAGACATACTTATTAAAGATTTTTGCTTCTCCCATACCTGTTGCACGTAATGTTTGTACGAAGTCATCATTCATCACTTGAATCACGGAGGAACGTGAAATTCTAAAGAAATACGGTGCAGTGACGAGTACGATCGTCGATGCAGGCAAGATCCAATGTCGAAGCAAATCAATGTAGTAATCGATACCTGTATAATTCACCCTTAAACTCATCATTCCAGAAGTCGGAAACCACCCTAACCAAGATGAAAAGATAAGTATGAGCATCATTCCCAACCAGAAATTCGGCATGGAATCGAATACGTATGACCCTCCTGAAATAATCGTATCTACTTTGAGCCTCGCTTTCGAGCGCAGTAAATACCTAACGCAGTTCCCAAAATTAAAGCAAGTATTGAAGCAGTTAGAGCTAGAATGAGTGTAGGTCCTAACCTTTCCATAATTAGTGACAAAACAGGCTGATTACTAATAATAGAAGTTCCGATGTCACCTTGAAATAAATTAATTAAATAATTGAAAAATTGTATATGTACAGGGTCATCCAGTCCATATCGCTCAATTAACGCTCTCTCCATTTCAGGAGACGGATTGTCCTGTCCTGATAGAATGCTAATCGGATTCCCAGGTGCCAATTGAATGAGTGCAAAGTTCATCGTAATGGCTGCTAGTACGATTAGAACACCAGTAAAGGTACGTTTACCTATATATGAGAACACCGTAGACCCCTTTCTCGTTTCCACATTATGAAAGTGAATTTCATAATGGGAACAAAAAAATATTACTTACCTCCAACTCTTCTTGATACTTTACCTGCTCCCTTCATAATCGGAGAGATCAATGATTCCACATACTCATCTGATACTTGATGTTGAATTAGATTAAGACAAAGTGCTCCCTGAACGTTATCATCCATTCCGAGAATTGGTGCTGCAATGGCAATGGTACCCTCCGTAATCTCTCCGTAACTAATTGCATAACCAAGTTTCTTAATCTGTGCTAGCTCTCTAGTATAATGCTCCTCTTGATCCGTTTCTCCATAATAATTAAGTACATCTTGAACGAATTCAAACGTTGAAAAAGCTAACATCACTTTATTTGGTGCTCCAAGGTGCATTGCAAAACGGTCACCAAGGTTATCAACAACACGTACCCTTGCTGGACTATCTAACCGCTCAATGAGCGTGGAAGAGTATTTGCCTGGAATACTTAAATAGATACTCTCTTTCAATTCGAGAGACATCTCTTTCATAATTGGGTGTGCGACTGAACGTAATGAATGATTCCCTAGTTGACGCAGGCCTTCAACCATCCACTTATCACCTAAAGAATATTTCTTCGTCTCCTCGTTGAGTTTCAAGTAATCGTATTCCATAAGAATACCTACCATTCGATGTGTTGTACTCAGTGGCAATCTTCTCAATTCGGAAATTTCTGATAAATTAAGCCGAACTTGTTCTTCTTTATTCGTGAATAACTCAACTATTTCCATTACACGATACAAAGACTGCACCATATTCTCACACCCTTAGTTGATAAACAAAAACTAGCTAACCCCATCGCTCAGCTCTATAAAAAAAATAATACCTTCTATACAAAATGCATGTCAATATAAAATTCTAAATATTATGTCATATTTTATAACAAGGGGACAGTCGCCTGGCGATAGGTAGTTATAATAACCTATTTAATGATGTATTTATAATGATACATTATACAAATCTCCTATTTATTTCCATTCGATTCTTTAAATCTATGATTATGTATGATAGATTTACTAAGGAAGGTATTAGGATATTTTACTTAGATTTGTATTGCGCTATGGTTACCATAGATTATTATACTATTCGAATAATGGGTTGAGGGGGAGCGTTAATGACTAGACGTTCGTTATTACGTGTGCCTTTATTGGGGGTCTATGCTGTGCTTCTTGCAGCTTGCGGTACTCAGTCGCAAGGTGTATCGACTGCTGAAGTTGTGTTGGAAGATGGCATGAGCCAGAGGGGAAGCCGCGAAAATTCTAACGAGTCGTTATCAGATTGATACAGAGAGTCATGAAAAGCACTTCACGAACAATAAACAAGCTTCATTAGATACACTCATTGCTGAGGAGTTTCCTTTTGAGGAACAAGAGTATGCCGTTCATTTGTCATACGGGGAATTCACAGAAGTTATTGATCACTTATTTGATTTGAATGATGTTCTTACAGATGATGGTCCTATTACGACTGAATTCAGTGACGATTTCTCTACTCGGACGACTTCAATTATAAACTTGCTAGCTTCTCTTGAGATTATCGAGCCAGAAGATCACGTGATTAATTTGCACGAATCCATCGTTCATCACGAATTTTCCCTTGCTCTAGACCGACTATCTCAACATGACTTAATTGAAAAAAAATTCAATCCTTGCTCTGGAATTGCTGTATTGATGTATCACCGTTTCTATGATGAAGTAGGGAAAGAGCATCATGATATGCATAGCAATTTGGATATTGCTAATTTTACTGAGCAGTTAGAATTGTTGCATTATAATGGGTATGAAACGCTGACCTTAACAGAGCTCGCATTGTATTTGGAAGGATCGAAAGAGATCTCTGATAAGAGCGTTGTAATAACGTTTGACGATGGCTCTAAAACGATCGCGGAATATGCTTACCCTGTAATGGAAGAGTATGATGTGCAAGGGATCTCTTATATGATTTCTGGTCGCATTGAAGACGAGCGTAAACCTTACAGTGGGGATCCAATGGAAACGATGAGTTGGGACGAAATGTATGACATGGAACACCGCATTGAAATCGGTGGCCATACGCACAACCTTCATTATCGTGATGATGACCGCCAATCACACCTAGTGACAAAACCTAGAGAAGAAGTAGAGTATGACCTAAATAAGGACTTCGAACTGCTAGGTGAACCAAGATCCTTTGCGTATCCATATGGCCGATATACTGAAGAAACGATTGAAATCATTGAAGAAATCGGCTATGAGCTTGCTTTCACAACAAAAACAGGAAGAGTCCTTCCTGGCGATCCGTTATTCGAATTAACACGATACGACATCCATGACGGCATCACTGCCGAGGAGTTCTCTGAATTTATTGGGATAGTTCAGAACTACAAATAAAAAAGAGCAACTACAAGAATGAACTTTCCCCCTTGCAGTTGCTCTTTTGATCTTAGTATAGAACTTCTATGTACTTATTCGATTGGTAAAGGAAGACATCATTGTACATATCCGGACCGGTATTGTGTTATCAAGACTTAAGCGATGCTTCATCAACAATCGATTGCTTTCATGGTAATACATGAAGAAAATTTTTTTAGCCGGAAAGTGAATTACTTTATTCCCAATATCAAATTAATATTTGCTACGGTTTTTAGGTATTCACTTACTATTTTCTTTATTCTCATTCGGATATTCATTCACTTGTAATTCTATTTTATTCAATTTTTTTTGAGTATAAGTTCAATTTCATCCGTAGGCTTTTTTTTCTGTAATAATGTTAATTATTTTTTTTCTTTTCTAAGGGCTTTTGTTCATCTCCATAATAGTGAAATATTTCAATCGCAAACGCTTTTACCAGAATAACAAACAGCTCCTTTCTTTCCATCACGCTTGTTTTCAAGTATCTTATTTCTATTAAATTTACTAAAGTAATGAATGCCAAGGTGAAAATTGCAAAATCTATTATTGTTCCAATTAATGACTCACTGATAAATAGGAATAAAATACATATTAGGATTACAATAGGAGTACTACCATAACTAACTAGCAGCATTAAAGGTGCCCTAAAAAAAACTCTTTAATTAATGGCGTTTTAATTCTATTGATTTTATATAGTATAGTGACTGAAATAATTAAAAAAACTATAGACAAACTGAATTCTATTCTCCAATCGTGCACAATATAGTTAAAAATGTTTATAGAATAAAGACACATCTTTGCCATCCTTCCAATTTATAATCTTTATATTACCATCGACACTTATCTCAATATTTCAACAGTCTATTACAACACACTCACTTTCGATAAATCTTTGATGTAAAACAGGAACTTTCCAATCTGTCCTTCATTTAGAAGATCCACGACATAATCTAAGAAATATAGCAAGCGAAAAGAACAATTTCTAAATGAGGCTTCCATAAAACGCTTTCTTGTCAGTCAGTTTGAGCTTTACAATCATAATTTCTCAACCTGATGTCATCTTGGTTTTGATTCATTCATCGAGTTTGGGGTAACGAGGAGAGGGAGGTCGATTATACTTGTTGGATGATGTAATGGTAAACCTTAAGGAAATGTTAAATGAAATTGAAGAAGAAGGACATACAAAGAGAAGCCATGTTCAATCTTGTCTAGGCATCTATATTCAGATTCGAGACAAACACATAGTACATATTGACAATAAAAAGGCGGGAAAATTAAGGCCGATTTTGAATAAAATTATGCGTTTACTTTATGATCTTGATTATATGATTGTATTTAATGAAGGGACTCTGACCGCTGATTTCATAAGAGAAGTACTAATCCCTTATGTAGAGAGGCAAACTCCACAAATCAGAAGACTAATGGATAAAGAAGAGTAAGAGTCCGGAAACTGAAAAAAAAGAAACAGGAGAACCCTGTTTCTAGACTCTCTTAACCTATACCAACTATACAGATCATTCTTTATCTATATCAGCCTTGTTAGAGGAAGTATACCTGTAAGAATATATCATCAAGACCATTAACTAAAAACGAAAAACTGAAGCTTGATCTTTTAACCGCTGCGATAATTCAGCTAGGGATTCGGCAGCTGTGGCAACTTCGTCGCTTGATGCGTGTTGCTGTTGAGAAGATGCTGCGACCTGCTGTGTGATGTCTGCGATCGCTTCTGTGTCTTGTGTTACGCTCTGAATCGCATTGTCCGCAAATACCGTTTCCGTTGTTACTTTACCACCATCTTCACTCACTTGCTCGACTTTAGTAGAAAGCTTTTTCATCGATTCATCGATTCGTTGGAAAGCGTGCTCGACATTGGCAACTTCATCAAGTCCTTCTTCCACAGCATGGAGACTGTTCTTCATCTTGGATGAAGAGCCTTTAATTTGTCGTTGAATGTTTTCTACATATCGACCGATTTCTTCTGCTGCATGTGCGGAATCTTGCGCTAAACGTTTTACTTCGCTCGCTACCACCGCAAAACCTTTGCCGCTTTCTCCGGCTCTCGCTGCTTCAATGGAGGCGTTAAGTGCAAGGAGGTTGGTCTGATCTGCAAATTCTGTGATTGTTGTTACAATGTTTCCGACAGTTTCAGAGTCTTGACGTAGTTGGTCAAAACTGTTGGATGTGTCCATCGTGTGCGACTGAACAAATTCCATTTTCTTCATGGAATTCCTTACTAATTTACCGCCTTTCACGATTTCACTTGAAGTTTCTTCAGAGACTGTTCTAGCATCTGATAGATGGTAGGACATCTTTTGCATTAAGTCCATCACTTCTGAAGCACGTTTCGATGCTTCATTCGCTTTTTCTCGTTGAGCGGTTGTACTGTTCGCAACATCTTCATTAAGAGTGGTGTTATGTTCAGATACCGCACCTAATTCTTCAGCACTTGCATATAGCTCCTCTGATGATGCTGCGACCAATTCTGATGTGGTCTGGATCTCTTCTAATAAAGTTTGAAACTGGCTTCTCATTTGATTATAGCTCTTGGCCACTAAACCAAGTTCATCTTTTGTATTTACTTTTAGTACTTTAGAAAAATCTCCCTCACTCGCACTAGAAAGTACGCCTGTCGTGTGTTTAAAACGTAGGCTAATGTTTCGGTTTAACAGATAATATAATGGAGCCGCTATAACCCCTACAACAATAAAAGCGACAGCAAACCAAAAGTAATTGTTGTAGACGGTCGATATAATTCCCTCCTGAGAATGTCCGACGAACCACATGCCGACGATTTCACCGTTACTGTTTTCTATTGGTTGATAAGCCGTTTGATATTGCTCGCCCTGAATTGGAGCCGTACCGAAATAAGACTCACCGTTCCCTAGTACGGCATTAATGACCTGATCAGAAGCAGTCGTCCCTACAGCCCTAGCTCCGTCTATTTCAACAGTTGTCGCAACTCTCATGTCTCCCATAAAAAGTGTCGCGTCCCCACCGATCATATCAGCAATTGGATCGACCATACTATTGTCTACAAGATATTCCCCTTTAAGCAGTTGATCATTTTCAATCGTCCATTCTCCTGGATAATGGGCATCAATTAGTTCATACCCAAGTTGGAGATACGATTCAAGACTTTGTTCCATTGCCTCCTCCATGTTGGACGTGATCTGTGTATAGGCTGTTGAGGCTACCCCGATAATGAATAGTAGCATGGTCCCCATCGCTAAGATCGCATATTTATTGGGTATTGATAGCAGTCGTTTCATAAACATCCCCCTCTTTCTTATTCTTAATATCGATAAAAGAGGAAGTGGTGTTTATACAAACATTTCCAATCTATTATTTAGAATATTAAACTTTAATACGCTCTTTTTGAGTATTAATAGGGGGGAATTATGAGGGAGCATGGAGTGAGGACTACGGGCTAAAACTAAGAATGGTTAAAATGATTATCAACAACAACTTGTCAGCAATGAACGCACACCGCCAAATGGGTGTGAACCAAGGAAGTATGCAAAACTCAATGGAGAAACTATCTTCAGGTCCTCGCATCAACCGCGCCGGAGACGACGCAGCTGGTCTTTCAATCTCTGAGAAAATGAGAGCTCAAATCAACGGTCTTGACCAAGCAAGCCGTAACGCACAAGATGGTATTTCTTGATCCAAACGGCTGAGGGTGTGTTGGATGAGACGCATAGCATTTTGCAGAGAATGCGTGAACTTGCAGTTCAAGGTGCTAATGATACAAATGAGGATATTGATCGTGAGGCAATTCAAGAACAACTTAATGCTTTAATTGATGAAATTGATCGTATTGCAGAAACTACGAAGTTCAATAATCAGAAGTTACTTGGTGGAGCAGATGGTACCGAAGTATTCAATGGAGAGTTTCATATAGGTGCTAATGCTGGACAATCAATAGAAGTAACTATCGGAGACATGACAGCAAATGGGATTGGTCTAGAAGACTTAATTACAAACCTTAATGATTTAGAGGCTGATGAGTCACTTACTCAGACACAGTTTGATGCAGCAATAACCACAATTAATACAGCTATTAATAATGTCTCGACTCAAAGGTCAGAGCTTGGTGCAGTTCAAAACCGTCTAGAGCACACAATCTCTAACCTAGACAATGCTTCTGAAAACTTACAAGCTGCGGAATCACGTATCCGTGACGTAGACATGGCTCGTGAAATGATGGAGTTCACAAAGAACAACATTCTTTCTCAAGCGTCTCAGTCCATGCTTGCACAAGCAAACCAACAACCACAATCAGTGCTTCAATTGCTTCAATAAAACCCATTAACTAGAGTGGATACTATACTCTAGTCTTTTTTTATTCATTTGACCTATAAGGTAGCTAGTATTTAAATAAATTACACGCAATCTCTTTATATAGTTACATATCCAAAAAAAGTTATTATAATGTTCCCAATAAATGATAAAATATCATAAAATCCTCCAAGAACCTAACTTCCTATTTCAAAACAGTTAATAATCAAAGAGCGGTTTTATTACTGTTCTTTACTTCCACCAGTTCGAATCTGGTGCAAACAAGACATTGGATGTATGTGGCTTTTGGCGTTCAGGCATGCCGTCAGTTTTACCAATCAACTTCCGCATAACAGTTAGAAAGCCCCGCCTCTCGAGAGGCGGGGCTTTCTCTCTGGTTTACTCTAGTTTCAGAGCTTAGCAGAGAACGTTTCGATTATTCACCAACAGGTATAGTTATTGAAAATGAAGCTGAATTACTTTCTACTCCATCAAGACCAACAACAAATGTAAACTCTTCAGTATCTCCTGAAGCAAATTCCGCAGCAACATTATCGAGTGTTAATGTTGTAGAGAATTGATTTGTTGTATCATCAAAGCCTCTATCTTCAGCATCCTCAGTAAAATACTCTACACTATCGCCGTCGTATTCAACTTCAATAGTTACATCTGTTGCTTCTACTGAATCAAATTCTGCAAATAGAGCACTAAGATCTACATCTAAATCATCTGCACCTTCAGAAGCTGCGAGGTTAATTGTGCGATTATCTTCTGGCGGTGTAGTATCTTCAGCATCATTTACTGATGTAATGAATGCCGCAAATTCTTCTAGAGTACGCGGAACATCAGCCTCTGAGATATCTAATACACGATCTTCGTACTCTTCAAAATACGCTTCTTGATTTTCAGAAATATATTCAACTTCTGCGAAACCTGCAATAGCTCTGAGCGCTTCAGAGAAATTACTTCTGTCACGATCTTCAAATGCCACTGCTAGTGCTGCACGAGCGTCTGAGAAGTTATCGAATGGACTTCTTCGTCATCATCATCTTCAACATCAGCAGAGTCTCTGATAACTACGATATCTGCAAAGCGAGCTTCTTCATTACCTAATAGAACATCCACTACTAAGTCATTTTCAAGCTCATTCACAAGTGTGCTGAAGTTGACTACTGAAGGGCTATTATCTTCATCACGTGCATCGATAACATAACCGTTACCTTCTAATTGGAAGTCTCTAAGGTCTCCAGTGATATTAAACGTACGGTTGTTATTTGTAGCGTCTGTTACAGTGCCACTTACAACAGCTTGATCAACATCGCCAAATCCAAATTCTCCAATAACTACTCCGTTATTGTCAATTGCGAGATTAACAATTGTACCTTTATCAATCTCCGTAGAAATACGAGTCACATTATCTTCAGTAATTGCACCTGAACGTACACGATAAGTTTCAAGAGAACCATTTTCTAGTACACGAATTTGTCGTACTTCAGTTCCAGCTGCATTTAACCAGACACGATCTACAACTGCGAAGGTTCCTTCTTCTTCAGCAGTAATATTAGTTTGGTTTCTTTCAACAACAATATAATCAGCAACACCTTCTTGTTGTTGGCTATGGTAAATCGTTGCTCCTGCAGAAATTTCATCAAAGTCTTCAATCTCACCCCATGTGTAGATACCCTCTACTTTATCATTATTTGCATTGTAGAGATATACAGGTGTATTGCTATAAGTTCTTTGACCTTGAACATAATTACTTCCTACTTCAACATTGTCACCTGTAAGCGTTGTATGATCCAATGTGTCAAACCCTACAATATCGCCATCAGAGTCAACATTTAATTCTGTAATATCGTATTGATCAAGTACTTCTTTAATTGTAACAGCTTCTCCATCTTCATTAAGACCAAAAGCATTAACTGCTGGAACTGGGTTGCCGTTACTATCGTCTCTGAACTCTACTGTAATAGCACCATCGCCATCAGCGCCTACGTTATTAAATACGAAGCCATCAACTACTCTAGAGTCTTCACTGGAAACACGTTGACCAACTACAAAGTCATTAATATGTGTTAACGATTCTACACTTAAGCTCTCGATTGAAGTGTTACCTTGAAGGTTAGTAAATTCCAATTCTAAAGTGCACGAGTCCCTTGAGCAAATGCGTTAATTTCTGAATTTAAGAATACACCATTACCAGTAACAGAAATACCTTCAAAGTCTGCAATTACATAACTGATATGTCCTTCACGGTTAAGATAAAGTGTGATTGGCTCATCAGTATCGATGAATTCTTCGAGTAGAGTTGCATCTAGATTTTGGATTGTGCCATCTGCTGCTAGGTAGCGAGCACCATTGTACTCATACTCTACGCCATCTACGACAACACTTTCCTCAAACACACTTTCAACTTCACCTGATACTAAGTTGTTATAAACTTCAGCGTATTCAGCATCGACATTATAGTAAAGAATGTCGCCTCTATTTAGATCATCTACAGAAATTGTCTGTCCATCTTGTACAATTGTATAATCTGAAGCATCTTCTTCTTGTCCATAGCCGTAAACAATTCCATCTTCTACGCTTTCTACAAGAATTGAATCATCCCAGTCGTATGCGTCATAGAATACAACTTCTCCAGCGCTGTTAACCACAAATTTAGCATAATCAGCTGTTCTTTCTTCAGCAACAGTACGATCACCTTGAACTAGTGATTCACCAGTGTCACCGTTGAAGCGTGGTACATAGTTGTTATTCAGGTCATACCACTCACCATTTAATTCAATTTCCACTGGAGTACTACCATCAAATTTAACATCAGTTACAGCACCAAATACTACTTGTTCATTAGCAGTGAAGCTGTCCACGATATCATTGTTACTGTTTATAACAAATGTACCACTAGTACCTAGTAAGGCTTCGAAATCAGCACCTTCAGGAACATTGAAAGAATTAGATTGAACAACACTGTTTGTAATTGTTACTGTACCGTTACTAGAGCTGTAGTCAGTAATACGAGCGTTTTCCAAGTAAGCTGGCAATTCAAAGTTATAAGTTGCTGGAGCAAATCCTGGAATCGTTAATTGAACTTCATATTCTGTAAGAGGATCTAGGTAAGCACCTTGATTCTCGTCAGAAGAAGGAAGGAAAGTAACTTGTGCAGTTCTTCCATCGCTACCAAGAACAACACTTGCAATACCGTGACGTTGGTTTGTGCTTGCTTTGCGAACAACAATGTCACTAACTGATAGTTCTTCAACTTGAGCGTTGAATTGAATTTCAACTGTTTCATTTCCACGATCTAGTGGCTCAACACCTGAGATGTTGAAATCTACTACATAGTCAACACCGTTAACTGTCCAAGTACCAGCGTGTACGTATGGAAGTACAGTAGCGAATTCGAAAGTCGCTTCAGTTTGATCAGCATCGATGTCTTGAGCTACTACTTCGTGAGTTGTTCCATTTGGAGATGTTACAACTACAGTTGCATCGACAAGCTCTTCGCCTGGTGCGTCGAATTCTACAGCTACGCCTTCAGTTGTAAGTGCTTCTACAGAATTACTTCAACTGGAGATGTTGCGTCTGCAGCTGCGCCTGTGAATGTAACTGAAGTACGGTCACCATTGTAGTGGATACGGTATTCTTCATCTTCAGTTTGAGCTGAAGTTACTAGACGTACTACGTTGTTCTCGCCTTCTGGACCTGCAACAACGTTTGCATCAAGAACTTCAAGACCTGGGATCTCGAATTGTTCAGCGTCTGCTGCTGTTTGCTCAGAATCGAATGTTACGTCTACTGTAGTGTTGTTGATTGCAGTTGCTTCTACTAGACCTGCATCAAGTGAGTTTCTAACGTCAAGAGCACGGTCAAGGAATGCTGCAATTTGACCACGATTTACTTCTTCTTTAGGACGGAAAAGTCCATCACTTACATCAGTAATACCGTGTTGAGCTAGGATTTCGATGTTCTCTGCATGAACAGGGAACGCTTCATTGTAATCTGTGATGTTCGTGCTCTTACCTGGAATTGTCTCTAGGTCAAATGCGCGAACGAGTACTGAAGCCATCTCTTCACGAGTAAGTGAAGTGTAACCATCAAAGACTGTTCCGTTATGACGACCAGTATGATTCCTGCATTACTCACTGCAGTAGCTACATCTGCATAGAGTTCACCAGGTTGTAGGTCTAAGAAAGGCGTCTCTGTTGGTTCAGGAACCTCCAACTTCAATGCACGAGTGATCATTGTTGCGATTTGTCCACGGTTCACGTCGCGCGAAGGACGATATGTACCATCTGGGTAACCTTGGATTAGTTCACGCTCATAACCTCTTTGAACATATTCGTAGAAGAAGTTGTGTGAAGGGACATCAGAGAATCGTTGTTCTTGTGCGTCAGCCACCTGTTGAGGTGTTGTTACTGCAAAAGCAGATGCTGCCATTGCTGCAGTCATAGTGCCTGCAATAAACTTGCGATAAGACTTTGGTTGGTAAGCCATTCTTATTACTCCTCCTTTTGTATAGTACAAAGCTGCTGGAAGGATCTGATAAATGATACAGCTTTGGACTTTATAAACAAAAACATTCGGAAATCTATGAGAATTACAATAATGTTACAGCGATGACATGATCTCTGTTACACGATCTTATTCTCACCTAATTCTTTTGTCTTGCCGATTTTCAATATTTCCTAGATTGCAAGACTACCATCACTCATTATATAGAGTACTTTTTCAGCATGTCAAACAAAAACTGGTTATTTTTGCTTAATTTTTTTTGAAGAAGTTTTTCAGGAGTCCCGAACTTTTTGATATTTCGACAAGTTACCTCAATTTTACAGGATTAAGGCAAATATTGCTAGTTCTTTTCGTTTTTTTCTTAGATAAAGTGACCTTTTTCAGTTATTTAGTCTCTGTTTTTTTTGACAACTCTTTAGAATTAGATAGTTTATCATAGTTAAATATGATCATTTATAGTAATTATAATAGCAATAGTCTGTTAAATCATAGGTGGTACAGAAGTCATAAGAAACCCGTTACCTTATATATAGGAAGGTAACGGGTTTCTTTAGTCCTGAATGGACTCTTCGTCTTCATCTTCTTCATTTTCTTGTTGTTCTTCAGCAATGATCTCATGAACGAATGATTCAAGATCTTCCCCTACTTCATTCCAATGTTCAAAGACGATGCTTTGTTGGTCATCGATCTGTTGTAAATCGCCTTGCAATTCCACTGTGAAACGATAACGAGTGTCAAACTGATGCAATTCGTACGTTTCTTTATCAATAAACGCGACCATGTCAATACGTTCAATTTCAACGACATCTGAAAGATCTTCATTGATCTCTTCTTCAATCATTCCCCATTGCTCCATCTTATCAAGGACCAATGGAATATGTTGTTCTTGGTCTGTCCGAAAGGACACTTCATAGAAATCTTCAATCTCTTTCATTAACATCGACTCTTGGAACGGTTCATAGCGATTCATTTCATCAATTGGGTTGACCATATCGATAAAACTGCTTTGAATGTCATTAGCAAATTGGCGTGTGCCGTCTTCCTCTTCTACGTATGCTTCATCACCATCGATCTGAATTCTAACTCTAACGGTTCATTAAAGTCGACAAGATCCAATGTACTAATGAGATAAGCCTCGAGTGGTTGTAAGTGAAGCGCCCCTCGTGTATTCGCGTTCATGCTTTCTCCATTAATATTTAAATTCTGCCATTGTTTAAAGTGAACGTTCTCCGTCGATTCATCGAGAACCGTCTTTGAACGATTGAAAATATCTTCTGGGTTTTCTGTTGTTGTACATCCAGACACAACGACCATCATGAGCATTGTTCCGAGTGCAATCGTTCGTTTTTTCATAGGAACTCCTTTATTGAAGATTAACTAGTACGGTCTTATTTTAGCGGATGGTGGATTCTTTGTATAGGCTTGTTACAGTTCTGTTACATTCTCGTGATCTTATTCATGAATGATTGTAGCGCGTCTCCTTTCATGGAAAATCGACAACGGTCGGTCTTTTGTGACTTCGGTTCACAATTTGTGCATACGGATGCTGTTTTATTTGACGTCTTTTTACTAGAAAATGTTTCATTGTGTCTCCAACTTGTTACACAACTGTAAAGGCACACATCTAAATGCCTATGATAGACTATGAATTGTTGAAAAGTATTGTACATATCCAACGATTGACGAACTCTATTAGAACTACAACATACACGTTTTTACAACACTCGACTAAATTATGACTCGTAGCAGGGGAGCTACAGGGGAAGGGGAATTCCATTGCGTAAGTTTCTAATGACTGCGGCAAGTGCAGTTCTTGCACTGTCGGTGTTTTCTGCAGACTTCGAAACAGCAGACGCACAGAGCGCAGCCGACCAAGTAATTGAAGAGGGTAAGAAGCATTTAGGCACACCATACCGTTACGGAGGTACGAGCCCGAGCGGGTTTGATTGTTCAGGTTATCTCGTTTATATCTTTGACAGAGCGATTGACCAAAGCTTACCGAGAACCGCTGCAGCACAAGCAAGTGCTGGCGATAGCGTATCGAAGAGTAATTTACAGCCAGGGGATCTCGTATTCTTTAATACATCCGGTCGTGGCGTTTCGCACTCTGGATTGTACATCGGTGGCGGGGACATGATTCACTCCGCATCTTCAAGAGGTATATCAATTGTAAGTATTAACGATCCTCACTACTGGGGTAGCCGTTACGTTGGTGCACAGCGTGTGATCACAGAGCAAGAAGAGGTTGCTTCTGAGACATCACCTCCATCACTTGACCCAGGCTATTACCATGACGTTCGCGAAAGCCACTTCGCATTTGAAGAGATTCGCAACCTTGGACAAGCTGACATTATTAACGGCTATCCAGACGGCACGTACAAACCGACACGACACATCAATCGTGGCCAAGCGGCTGCACTTGTTGCCCGTTCGTTTGACTTAGATACGAGCGGAAATCCAGGTTACGATGACGTTGGTTCGAACCACCATCAAGCAGAAGCGGTTGCCGCTGTTGAAGCTGCTGGATTCTTCGATTCCATTGTTGATAACAATGAATTCAAGCCGAGCCAAGCGATTACTCGTGGTGAAATTGCTGCTGTTTTCTTTGATGCTTTTGAATTAGATGGGATGCAAGGCGGATCCGCCTTTGACGATATCGATGAATCACATGAATACTTTAATCAAATTATGGCCTTCGCAGGCACTGGCATCTCAACAGGTAACGATGGAAATTACCAGCCAGAGCGCGAAACAAACCGTGCACACTTTGCCGTATTCTTAGATCGTGCAATGGAAATCAATAACTAATCTTAAATTAAAACCCGCCTCCGCATTTGCGTGAGGCGGGTTTCTTCATATGTAGCCGAGGAAACGGCGACGCTACATCGGTGTAGTCATCTATGTTTCGACGGGGATCATTCGCTCAGGGGGTTGCGAACGATCATCTATTATACTAAGGGGGTATGGGGTTAGTTATTGTATTCACGTTTTGAACGGTTTCTAAACCTTTTTCTTTAATTTTTTTTGAGAAAATGTTTTTCCTCTGCTTTCTTCAACAAACCTTTCCAAATTTGTATGAAAATCGTTCTTTTCTCAGCGAAAAGTGGCGAGGAATTTCCCTTGCTTCTCCATTGCAATTCTCTTACGCTTAGATTATTCCATTTTCATAGATTTATTTTGAGAGGGGTTCGTACATGTCGAAGAAATCATTGTTGTTATCATTCGTACCATTATTCCTGTTATTTCTATTCTTCCCCGTCTCTGTACATGCCTATCAAACAGGCTATGTCGATACGAACGGCTCATTGCTCGTGCGTGATAGTGCAAACACTGAGTCACCGGTTGTCGGTTCGTTAGTCGATCGACAGTCGATTGAATACTTAGATGTAGGAAATGGTTGGGGACAAATTACGTATCATGGTCGCACGGGTTACGTAAGCCTCGACTACATTACAGAAACTGGTGTTGATGCAGCTGAGGAATCAGATGCACAGGACACTGTTGTCCATGATGAAGCAGAGATCCAGCCAATAAACGGTGCACCGCTCGGTTCAATCCAACGAATTGTCCTTGATGCTGGTCACGGTGGACAAGACCCCGGGGCGGTCGTACACAATTTCTATGAAAAAGAAATTACATTAGACATCGCCAATCGTGCAGCAGCGTACCTAGCGGACGCCGGGTACAACGTTAGCCTGACCCGTTCAAATGATTCATTTATCGCTTTAGACGAACGTGCGGAGTATGCAAATGGGACAAGCGCGGATATCTTTATTAGCATCCACGCAAATGCTTCCTTTGATTTAGACGCAAATGGCATCGAAACTTACTATGCTCCTGGTAGCGCAGCTGGTCAGACGCTCGCTCATGCTTTGCAATCAGAAGCTGTTCGCGAGATCGACATGCGTGATCGCGGTGTGTTGCCGAGCAATTACGTTGTCCTAAGGAAAACCGCGATGCCTGCAGCTCTTATTGAATTTGGCTTTATGACGAATGAATATGATCGAAGCTTGCAACAGACCGACTCATGCGAGATCAAAGCGCACGTGCAATTCTACGGGCAGTGCAATCATTATAATTGCATACACTCAAAAAAAGCTACCGAGTTCAACTCGGTAGCTTTATCCATGTGATTCACTTTCTCTCATTCGGCTCTGAATTCGTCGTTCGAACTTGCGAATAAGATGGTTGTTAATCACAAACACGACCGCGCCGATGGAGATGCTAATCATCGTGCCGACAGGTACGCCGTGTTCGTCTGGGTTCACCACTGCCAAAATACTTAATGGTATGACAATGATGGTCATGAGGACTAAAAACGCAATGAGAAAATTCCTTAACATCTGCAGTGCATCCACCAGAACCCTGCTCCCCTTTTCCCTCAATTTGTTTCCTGGTGAGTCAACGCGTTACTACGATTGTTTCTCTTCCACGTACACTTGCTTTGGCACTGGAATTTGAATGTCCGCTTCTTCTAGCGCTTCTTTACACACTTGGCGAAGCTTACGTTCAACAGCCCACTGATTCATGTTCGTTGTGTACGTTAGGATGCGAATTTTCATGTCGTATTCATCGAAGCTAGACACCCCAAGAACATAAGGTTCTTCGACGATATTCTCGTCTTGTTCATACAACTCTTTCGTTGCTTTTTGAAGCACTGTAATGGCTTCATTGATATTTTCGTTGAAAGAGATTCCGATGTCAATAAATGCTTCCATATTTCCTCTTGAGTGATTACTTACACTCGTAATGTCACGGTTCGGAATGAAATGAAGGGTACCGTCAAAGCCGCGAATTCGCGTCGTACGAAGACCAACTTCTTCCACAATCCCGTCTAGCCCTGCTACCGTTACATAATCTTCTGCATCAATTTGTTTCTCTATTAATAAGAAGAAACCCGTCACAATATCGCTCACAAGTCCTTGTGCACCGAACGCAACAGCTAGTCCGACAACACCGGCACCAGCTAAGATTGGCATAATCTCAACGCCAAAGGCACCTAAGAAGACGAGCACGAATACAAATAATAATACGTACGTAAAAATGCTATGAACCAAGTTCTTTAGCGTCTTAATTCGTCCTGGATGAATGTTACGCTTCTCTGATACCGTCTTAAAAATCCGTGTAATCACAGACGCCCCGACTGCACGAACGATCAAATACCCGACGATAATGAGTACAACTTCAATTAGCACTGGAATTGCAGCGCTCATAATCGCTTGGAAATCAAAATCAAACACATAAACACACCTTTCTGTACGAGTTCTCGACCTTCTTTTTTTCCCGTCCAAACGAGTGACTAAACGTCAAATCCATAAAGAAAAGCCCTGTTCGACGAACAGGGCTACGTTAATCTTAATGAAGACGCTTCGCTCCTAAATAGCGAGGGTTCCAATAACTGTTATTCAAATCTGCGACTGTTACGCCAGTTGAAGAGCCTGCGTGCACGAACTTATTGTTACCTATGTAAATCCCTGCGTGCGATGGTCCCCCTGTCGTATCGAAAAAGACGATGTCCCCTACACTCGGTGAACTCACATTCGTACCACTCGAATACATGTTAGCAACGGTACGTGGTGTGTTCACACCGTTTTCTTTAAATACATACTGAATGAATCCAGAGCAATCGAAACCTGAAGGAGACGTGCCTCCCCAAACGTACGGTACGCCGAGGTGGTTCGATGCGCTGTTTACAACGTTCGTCACAAAGTTCCCGCCACTTCCTCCTCCTGATGAAGGCGGTGTTGATGGCTTACTCGGAGCTGATGTGTTTCCTTGTAATGCGCCGAATGTTGCCGGTCCTGCAATACCGTCTACGGCTAAGCTATGATCTTGTTGAAACTTACGTACTGCTTGATATGTAAGATCCCCGAACACCCCTGTTGGTGCAATGTTCATATAGCCCTTATCACGAAGCAATTGCTGTAAGTTCGTTACTTGCTGACCTTGCATCCCTTGGCGAACGATCCCATTCCCACCTGATGGTGCCGACGGTGTCGTAGTCACGCTGTCACCCGCACGTTTCGGACTGCTCGCGAGTGTTCGATGCGTTTGCGGGCCAACTAAGCCATCCGCTCCGATTTGGTTCGTTCGTTGAAAGTCTCGGACTGCTCGTTCTGTAACCGGTCCAAACACGCCCGTGACAGCATGGCTATAATAGCCTAAGTCCTTTAATTGTTGTTGCAAGATTGATACTTGGTTGCCACGATCACCAGGACTAATTAAGCCGGTTGATGACGGTGCAGAGCTTCCTGAATCCCCTGAAGAAGAATTGCCTCCCCCTGAGCCGAGAACACTTTCTGAGCCTTGAACGACTTGTAATTGCCTCTGTGTCTGTGGACCAACAATGCCATCGACCCAAGACCATGTGATCGTTGGAAGTCTTGAACAGCCGCTTGTGTGACACGACCGAAATGGCCATCAACCGTTGAGTTAAAGAACCCTAGATCTCTAAGCTGACGTTGCAAATTCGAGACGCTTTCCCCTTTCATTCCTGTGCGAATGAGTGTACCAGAAGAACCGCCCGATGTGCTCTGACTGCTTCTAACTTGTTCACTCGGTCGATCCTTTAAGAGGGCACCGATCGTCTGTGGTCCGGCTATGCCATCCACACTTAGAGAATGATCACCTTGGAACTGCCTAACAGCTCGAACGGTGACGTCTCCGTAGTACCCTGTTGCGGTTTGATATGTAAAGTATCCTTTTTCCTTTAACAATGTCTGTAAGTGGCGAACGTCTTCTGATTGTTGCCCGTAGCGTAACACCTGGTTCTCAAGCGCCGCATCAGCGATCATTGGAACCGTAAGCGCTGCTCCTGTGACAGTTACCGAAGTAAGCGCAAACTTCTTCACGGTACTGATCGTCATCACAGTCCTCCTCTTCGACGTCGAATCTTGTCGAATATTATTTAATTGTTAGAACTACTCATAGTACAAGTATTTTACTACTTATTACTCAATATTACTATTTAATTCCCTCCATTTCATAAAAATAGTCTATATGTCCATATTGACACCTAAGCATTAAGCATTACTTAGGTGTCTAGACGGCAAGCGCCATTGGTAATAGACCGATAACATCCGCAACACAACAATACTCACAACGATTACTCCATACCCGATTGGATGAGTAATGAAACCTAATCCGATTGGAATTCCTGCAAGTAATGTCCAAGCGATGTAAATTTCTTTTTGTAAGAAGAGGGGACGACGTCCTGCAAGTAAGTCACGAACCATGCCTCCACCGGTTCCAGTTAGTGCCGCTGCCGCAATTGCTGCGCTCACAGGTAGACCCATATCCGCTGCAAAGATTGCACCTTGTGTAGCAAAAGCTGCAAGTCCGATCGCATCAAAAAACACGCCCCACATCGAGCCGCGCCGGTCTAAGAACTTCGGGAATACAAAAAGAATCGTAATTGCAACGAATGCAATCATAAATAACGGCCCTTGACCCCAAAGTGCGGTAACTGGAACACCGATTAATAAGTTCCGAATCGCACCTCCACCAAATGCCGTCACAAATCCGAGTATGTAAACGCCCATTAAGTCATATCGTTCTTCCATAGCAACGACCACTCCACTTAATGCAAAGGCGAGCGTACCGATAATATTCAAGAGATCCCAAGTCATTCCATTCGCACCTTTCTGTGAAACTATTATGCCACAAATCCCCAACTTCATCTATTGCTACACAGAATATCTCCATTGAAGAAAACAAAAAAACTTCTCCATTCCTTTACGGAACAAAGAAGCTTACATCGTTACTTGGCAATCATCGTACGCGCTTCAATAAAACGCTCATTCCAATAGCCTTGCTCTAAGCTTGATACGGTTACCCCTTGAGATTGACTAGCGTGCACGAACGTTTGATTCCCAACGTACATCCCAACATAGGTTGGTCCCCCTGATGTATCAAAGAAAACGAGGTCACCAACGTTCGGTCGTTCTACAGATCGACTCGCTTCATATTGGTCACGGATCGTTCTTGGAATTGAATGACCCTTCTGGCTGTACACGTAATAGATGAACCCGCTCGCATCAAACCCATCCGGAGTCGCTCCACCAAAGACGAACGGTGTGCCAACAAGTGTGGAGGCCAAGTAAATCAGCTCTTGTCGTTCCTCGACATCTGGCTGTTCTGGTGTAGGCTCTTCAACATCACCCGGCAATACGTGCACGTCTTCCAAGCGATCAATCGTTGCTTGATTTGCCACACCGGTTGCCTCAACGTTGTTCGCACGCTGAAAGGCTTGCAGTGCGTCTCGTGTGGCTTCATCAAACTCACCGGTTGCATTGTCTTCTAAATACCCTAAGTCTCGCAAATACAGTTGGATGTTCTGAACGACTGGACCTTTGTCCCCCATGCCGTACGAAAAGTCCGAATCTGGATTTGCCGTCTCGTTGTTCCCATGTAGCCAGTTCATCGTATCCGGTCCGGCAATTCCGTCGACGGTGAGCCATTCTCTGATTGCAATGCACGTACCGCACGCTCTGTCGCTTGCCCGAACACGCCTGTCATTGCACCATGATAATACCCGTGATCTTTTAACAGTTGTTGTAATTCAATCACACGGTCCCCTGTATGACCATATGAAAGGTTCTTCTCAGTTAATGTCTCTTCAGGTTCATACGGTGGTGCGACTTCTTCTGGAACTGCCTCAGTTCCAATCGCAATGGCAATTTGTTGTTTCGTCTTCGGTCCAACGATGCCATCCGCTGACAATCCGTGGCTCCGTTGAAAACGAACGACTGCATCACGTGTGATTCTGCCAAAAAATCCATCGATTCTTGAATTAAAGTAACCGAGTTGCTTTAATTGACTTGAAGCGCAATCACCTTTTCCCCTGAGCTACCGTTTTGCAATAGTTCCATCGGTTGATTGAGATTCGGAAACGACGGCTCTTCGTTCTGAGAGTCACCGTGGAGTTTGGCCAATGTCTTCGGACCTACGATTCCATCGACGGTTAACTGGTGATCGGCTTGAAACGACCGAACGGCAGCCAACGTAAGCTGACCGAAATACCCAGTGGCTCTATGGTCGTTGAAATAACCTTGTTCTTTTAATACGATTTGAAGTTCTTTTACATCGTCTGATTGTTGCCCGTAACGCATGAGTTCTGCTGCATCGATTGCACTTGGTGAAACGAATAACGCCCCTGCTGAAACTGCTGTAACCACTGCTATTTTACTCATGACTATAAGCTCCCCCTGCAAACACCTAGTACTTTCATTCTATACAGAGGGCATGACCTATTTCATGAGACAAATCACACGGTCAATACTGTCTGATTCTTGCGGGTCTCCATTTTAGAAATCGTGACTAAACACTTAACAACAAGAGAAAACACTTGATCAACCAACGGTTCTACCCCATAGGTCTTTCCTGTATCCAAAAAGCACACGATCACACACAGGTCATTCGACATATAACGACAAAAAAATAAGCTTGGGATATTTTTCAAATTTACTGTCTCCATCTACTCTTATAGTTGGCAGTGTATTCCTAACAGCGACTAATTTCACAACTTTATGCTTAGGCACTGTTTTCCTTAGACCTAGAAAAATCCGATTGGATTCACCGTTTGATTAGGTTTTTTTCCTCCCATTTAACCGATTTCTTCATTAATATAGTTCGATGTATATCAACAGCAGCTTTTTTTATATAAACATAAAAAAAGCTGCTTCAAGGATCAAGTGATCCAAGAAACAGCTTAGTTATCGATTACGAATTACTCTTCAGTGTCTTCGTCTTCGTCTTCAACGTCTAATTCAGCGTCTTCGTCTGCATCAGCGTCTACTTCTTCTTCTTCGTCAGCGTCAAGATCTGCTTCTTCGTCGTCAGCAGCTCATCGATTTCAAGCTCATCGTCGCCATCTACGTCCGCGTCAGCGTCAGTATCTACTTCTTCTTCAGTGTCGTCTACGTCTACGCCGTCTTCAGCTGGCTCTTCAGCGTCGCCACAAGCAGCTAGCATACCTACTGCGAAGATTGAAGAAAGTGCACCATATAGTAATTTCTTATTCATAGTTAATGTCCCCTTTAAGAGTTCATGATTTTGTGTTAGCTATTTGTCTTTCGGCTAACTTGTGTACATCATATCAACGATATCCGCGACCGTCTAGCGAATGCGTACATTTTTGAACGTCTTTGGACATTGTTTCATAATGTCATTGTTTTCTTACATTTCAACCTTATTGCTTACACAATTTGAACGTATTCATGGATGTTCTGTGAACCTTTTACTATATAAATATATAAAAGAGACGTTTTTACGCCTCTTTATCCGTCAGTGCAAACATAAGATCAAGCTCCGCAACGACTTTATCGTCTACTTTTGCGACAGCATGACCTTTGCCAATCGTTCCTCGCACACGTGTTAGTGTCGTTTCTAAGATGAGTTGATCGCCTGGTGTAACTTGTCCTTTGAACCGGCAATTATCAATGCCTGCAAAGACCGCTAGTTTCCCTGCGTATTTCTCGTGTTTTAAAAGGGCCACCGCACCCGTTTGTGCAAGTGCTTCTACAATTAGAACGCCTGGCATGAGTGGGTATCCTGGAAAGTGTCCATTAAAAAACTCTTCATTTGCAGTAACGTTCTTCAGAGCGACACAACGCTCGCCTTCTTCCAGTTCTAGTACACGGTCAATGAGTAAGAATGGATAGCGGTGTGCGATAATCTCTTTAATTTCTTCCGTATTTAGCATCGATTTTCCGTCCTTTAGCCGCTAATATAGTCGTAAAGATCTGTCCATGTTTCCCATTGCAGTATATCATACCCTTCGCCACCACCGATGACTCGATAGCCGAACAAAAGTCCGAGCACAATCATCGCAGCAAAAAGAACGACGATGAGGACAAGTCGTAACCAAATCGGCACTAAGCGAACTTTCCGTGATCGCTTTAAGGCACGCTTTTCTTGTCGTTTTTCTTTTCGTCGCTGCTTTCGCATCGCTTTCGTTTCGTTTTCGTTTACTTCATCCTTTGCATGTCCAGCCATGAGAGTCCCCTTCTCTTCCAAGACAATCGGTGAAATATGTACTTATCGGAGGCTATTAACAAGACCCATCATTTGATCGGTTTGACGGAGAGATCTCGCATGCATGCTATATAAACGCTGCATTTCCATCAATTTTACCATCTCTTGGGCCATGTCGACATTCGCTTGTTCTAACGCTCCTTGTACGACCGTCCCGTTGTTCGCCGCTTCATATTCTAATACATCTGCCAATGTAAGATCAAGCGCCTCAACGTCCGGTAACGCAAATAAGTTATTACCGATTGACTCGAGCATTTGAGGTTTGCTGACGTTTGCAAGATTAAGAGTACCTAGTTCCACGTCTTGACCGTCGGCCATTTGGGCAACGAGGGTACCGTCAGCTTGTAAGGTAAAGCTTTGGGCTTGTCCGGTAATTTCAAATGGCGTGCCATCCGCTTGCAATAACGCAGCACCGTCTCCTGAGACGATCCGCCACGTATTATCCCCTGATTCTGATAAGTAAAACGCACCATCTCTTGTTAGAAACGTTTCGCCTTCTCGCTCAACTGGAAAAAAATGATTCGGGCTAATCAATGCAAAATCCAGGTCCCGTTCGCTCTCTTTCACTGATCCTTGTTCAAACCTTAATGCCGATTGGACCATTGCTGCACCTGATCCAGAACGAATGCCAGGTGGTGTTAAGCGGTTGCCTTCTGGTTGCGGAACTTGCTGATTATTAATCTGTTGGAATAAAAGGTCTGAGAACATCGCTTCTCTACGTTGATATCCCGTCGTATTGACGTTCGCCAAGTTGTGCGCGGTCGTATCAATGCCTTGTTGAAGCTGTCCCATTGAAACGGCTGAAGTAAGCATCTTCTAACTCCTTCATTAGCCGAGCTTGCCGATGTCGTTGGCCGCTCGCTGCATGTTCTGATCGTACGCTTTTAAGATCGTTTGGTTTGCTTCATACAAACGATGAGCACTCATAAGTTCTGTCATCGTTTGCAGAGGATCAACATTTGATTGTTCGAGAAACCCTTGTTGCAATGCATAAGGCAACGCCTCGTTCTCTACAGCACTCGGCAATTCGCCTCCATCATACCGAAGAAGTCCATCTCCTGCTTTTACAAGGTCGTGATGATCCTCAGCAAAGGCAATGTTCATCTGACCAACTTCTTCTCCAACGTGATTAACAACCGTTCCCATGTCATTCACGCTAAACCATTCATTGGTTACGAGTAAAGGTTCTCCGTCCGTTCCAAGCACACGATTGCCGTTACTCGTCGTAAGGTAACCCGTGCTATCTACAGTGAAATTCCCATTTCTCGTATAAACCGGTCCGCCATCATTATCACTGACGACAAAGAGAAGACTGCCTTCACCGACGATTCCTTGCAATAGGGCAACATCCGTCCCAACATTCGTCTCTCGTAAATCCCCTTGACGAAAATCAGCCGTTCGCTCTTGCATGTAAACACCTGTGTTCAATTCACCAATTGGTTGCCTTGAATTCGTGTTCATCGCTTGAATGAGCATGTTCGGAAAAGCACGAACGCTTGCGTGATCTGCTTTGTATCCAGGTGTTGTGACGTTTGCTAAATTGTCGTTTAGAACGTCGGTACGACGTTGCTGGGTAATCATCTGATGCTGCATTGTAAAATCCTCGGATCATAGCTACCCTCCTCCAATCGTTAGGCTTTAAGACGCGTTGACATTTTGTCGAGATTCTCTAAGATAATCCCCGTTCCAACTGCCACACAGTGCATCGGTTCTTCAGCAATTAAGACCGGTACTTTTAACTCGTCGGTTAAGAGTGAATCCATTCCGTGAAGAAGCGCTCCTCCACCTGTTAAGATGACGCCTCGGTCAATAATGTCAGCAGACAGTTCTGGTGGCGTCTGCTCTAGCACGTACTTCGCTGCCGCCACAATGTTTGCGACCGACTCACTCAGTGCTCCTTTAATCTCATCAGAGTAAACTGTGATCGTTCTAGGCAATCCACTGACCATATCTCGTCCACGAATGTCCATTTCTTCGTTACGGTCTCCTGGCGAAACGCTTCCGACTTGCTTTTTGATTTCTTCGGATGTCCGCTCACCAATAAGGAGCTTATACTTCCGTTTAATGTAGGCTAAAATGTCGCTATCAAATTGGTCACCAGCCGTTTTAATTGACTTCGATGTAACGATCCCGCCCATAGAAAGGACAGCTACATCTGTCGTTCCACCGCCAATATCTACGACCATGTTCCCGCTCGGTTGGAAAATGTCCATACCAGCGCCAATCGCTGCGACCTTCGGCTCTTCTTCTAAGTAGACGTTCTTCCCACCGCTTTTCTCAACCGTTTCACGGATGGCTTTTTGCTCAACAGAAGTAATGTCTGTTGGACAACAAATTAAGATTCTCGGTTTAACAAAGGAAGACTTCACATTCACTTTTGCAAGGAAATGTCTAAGCATTGCTTCTGTAAGATGAAAGTCAGCAATGACTCCGTCTTTCATCGGACGTGTCGCAACGATATTACCGGGTGTTCTACCGACCATGCGAAACGCTTCTTCTCCAACCGCTAGCGCTTTGCCTGTCGTTTTATCAATTGCGACAACTGAAGCTCATTTAATACAATGCCTCGACCTTTAATGTGCATTAGCACATTTGCGGTCCCTAAATCTATTCCTATATCTCTGCCAAACATTTGGCACCTTCCTCTCAATATACATGATCAAGAACCGAACAAAATCCGTACTCACTAATGCTTTATTTTACCACAACGATGTCGAAATATGAATCTAAGGAACGAATCTTTTGTTATTTTCATTATGACCAAAGACAGAGAAAACATGCCGAATTCACTACTTTGCGGTTTGACTTGTCGAAAAAAAAGGAATTTTACTATCGATGGCGAATGTCCACCAAAAGGAGTGAACGTTGATGATTACGATCAAAGCATTAAACGAAGCACGGGTTCGTTTGCACAACACTGTACACGTTACCCCTGTACTTACATCACGCACATTAGATGAACAAACTGGTGCATCCGTATATATTAAATCCGAACATTTACAAAAAAACCGGTTCCTTTAAAATTCGCGGCGCTACAAATTGCGTTATGATCGCCAAGGACCAAGGAGCGCGCCATCTCGTTGCCGCCTCTTCAGGCAATCACGGTCAAGCGGTTGCCTTTGTCGCTCGAGAGCTTGGGATCCCAGCTACGATTGTCATTCCTGAGAACGCAAATGCAGCGAAAGAAGAAGCCATTCGTAATTACGGTGCAGAAGTCGTCCACGTCGGTACGACGTCTTCAGAGCGACTCCACTACGCAGAACAACTCGTAGAACAACTCAATGCCACTTTCATCCCTCCGTATGATGATGAAGCGGTCATGGCCGGTCAAGGAACGGTCGGTTTAGAAATTCTTTCGCAAGTCCACGATCCTGAAGTTGTCATCGTTCCGATTGGGGGCGGAGGACTCATATCTGGCATTAGCACTGCGATTAAACACATCAATCCAAAGATTAAAGTCATCGGTGTAGAACCTGAAAACGCAAGTGACACGTTAAAATCTCGCAAAGCGGGTCAACGGATCACGATTGATCGTGCAGATACAATCGCTGATGGGCTAAGGGCATCAACACCAGGCGAGATGACCTTCCCAATTATTGAGGAACATGTCGATGAGATTATTACAGTCAGCGAAGAGGAAATACGTGAGGCATTCGTATTTTACTTATCACGAATGAAACAAGTCGTTGAACCGTCTGGAAGTGTCACGCTCGCTGCTCTTCGTTCTGGAAAAGTGACGCATCACGGTGGGAACGTTGTCGTTGTTGCAAGTGGTGGGAACTTAGACTTACGTGCGATTAAACGCTTGGTTGAATAACAAAAGGAGCTACCTTGTCCAGGTAGCTCCTTTTGCTTAGATATCTAGATCATTCCATAACTCTTTTAGCAACGTGTAGCTGTAGCGTCGTTTCTCTTGGTCATGAATGTCTGTTGTGACGATTAATTCTTGGAAGCGCGTTTCGTCATGGAACGCTTTTAACTCTTCGGCAACTTTAGCTTGATCACCGACGAATGAGTATTTCAGCATGCTCATCACTTGTTCTCTTTCCATTGGCGACATGTAGTCATCAACGTTGTCAACAGGTGCTGTATCAATGGTACGGTTCCCACGGATAATGCTTAAGAACTTCAACTTACTTGTTGAAGCTAACCGCTCTGCTTCTTCAACCGTATCCGCTAATGTCACATTGACGGTTACCATAGCATAAGGTTCATCCAAGTACTCCGATGGCTGGAAACGCTCGTGATAGATCTTAAGCGCATTGTGAAGTTCCTTTGGTGCAAAGTGACTGGCAAACGCATACGGCAATCCCATCGCTGCTGCCAGTTGTGCACCGTACGTACTCGACCCTAAAAGATACACAGGGACGTTCGTATCGTGACCCGGATATGCTTTTACAGGCAGATCAGCATCACTTAAATATTGTAAAATTTCATTGACGTTTTCAGGAAATTGATTCACGGCATTTCTCGTATCACTGCGTAACGCTTGGACCGTCATCGGGTCCGTCCCTGGCGCTCTACCAATTCCAAGATCGATTCGTCCTGGATACATGCTTTCCAATGTTCCAAACTGTTCTGCGACGATCAGTGGCGCATGATTTGGGAGCATAATGCCACCAGAGCCAACACGAATGTTCTTACTATGGCCTGCCAAGTAACCAATCAAAACAGCCGTAGCTGAACTTGCAATACTTTCCATATTATGATGTTCAGCTACCCAATAGCGATAGTAGCCGAGTTCATCTGTATGTTGAATAAGTTCTTTACTATTATGAAACGCATCTGTAGCGGTTTGTTCCGGCAATACAGGCGCCAAATCCAATACCGACAAGGCGAGCTTAGTCATTCGATACATCCTTTCTTCTTGCATCTAATACCTATAAGACACCATACACAAAAGACTCACAAATGAACAGCAATCTGCTTATTACTTTTAGTATATGGTCATGTCCTTTTATTCATTCGATGCATGTTCTTAAATCGAGTGGGAAACCTGTTAGCAAGAAGGAGGTTCTAAAAATGGATAAACGTATGATGTACGGTGCTCTTTCATCCATTCTTGTCATTAGCGCCCTTGCCGCTTGCAACGATGAAGATTTAAACACCCCAAATGAACCAGAAGTTAATGCGCACATCAATGGTGACGACTTACACTTACAAGTTTCCGAAGGATCCATAGCAACACAGACGAAGCAGACTTAGATTAATGGCTATGCACTTATAGGGAGCAGGCTTTTTGCTTGCTCTTATCCATACTTAGTAAGCCCCTATATTGAACGACTCTTCAGTCACTCTGTATTGGATGGAACGAACTTTCATTCATTTGTAATGAAACTTTGAAGATTCCTTGTAGCAGACTGAAACATGACTGGTGTACAATCAATATAGAAAGAGGGGGCTTTGCATTGATGAAGGAACTCTGGTCATGGATTAAGACATTTATTATCGTTATCGTCATTTTGTTCGTCGTCCGAACATTTTTACTTGGTAATTATCTCGTAAACGGCTCATCAATGATGCCCACGGTCGAACACGGTGACCGTATGGTCATTAATAAAATGGCCTATACATTTTCAGAACCTGATCGCTTTGATGTTATCGTTTTCCATTACGATGAACATAACGACCACGTGAAACGCGTAATTGGACTCCCTGGCGATGAAGTGGAATATGCGGATGATACTCTCTATATAAACGAACAACCGATTGACGAACCGTTCACGGATGATACAACCGAAGACTTTACATTTGACATGATCGGTGAAGGACAAGTGATCCCAGAAGGCGAATACTTTGTCGTTGGTGATAATCGCAACAACAGCATCGACAGCCGAGCAAGTGGTTTCGTTTCAGAAGACGAGATCGTCGGAAAAGCAAGCCTTCGTTATTGGCCTTTGAATCGATTCGGGACACTAAATGAATAGACAGAGAAAAAAGTAGCCCTGATCCTCCTACTCGTCGAAGATCAGGCTTTTGCATGCGTATTTGTTCGTATAATTTATCGTTTGGCAGCGGTTACATCAATGGCCTGCTTGTATTCTCGCTTTAACTCATCAATCGTATCTTTCAAGCTCGAAATCTGATTGACTGATGTAACACCTTGACCCGCGCTCCAAATATCTTTCCAAGACTTTGCTTCTCGTCTTGAGCGGTTGGCATCGTATTCACCTGCAGGCTGCAAATTCGCCGGGTCAAGCCCTGCTGCTTGCATACTCGGTACGAGGAAATTCGCGTTTACACCGCTAATGGCATCTGTATAGAGAATATCATCAACTTTAGAGTTGATGAGCATTTCTTTATATCCGTCATTTGCCATCGATTCAGTCGTTGCAATCAGCCTTGTCCCCATGTACGCAAAGTCTGCGCCAAGAACCTCTGCTGCGAGCACTTCATTCCCATTTGAAATACAACCTGCAAGCACGACTGTCCCATCAAAAAAATTGCTTCACTTCCGAAATGAACGCCATCGGATTGAGCAGCCCTCCGTGTCCACCTGCTCCTGCGCAGACGAGAATGAGTCCATCAACACCGACACTTGCAGCCTTTTTCGCATGCTTCGTCGTAATGACATCGGAGTACACTTTGCCTCCGTAACTATGTACGACATCAACGACAGGCGTTGGATTTCCTAAAGACGTAATAACGAGTGGCGGCTGAAAGTGACGAATTCGCTCTAAGTCTTCTTCGTAACGCGCATTGGACTTATGAACAATTAAGTTCACACCCCACGGTGCGATGGTTTGATCTGGATTCTCTTCTTTCGCTTTCTCAAGCTCTGTCTTAATCTCCGTCATCCATTCTTCAAGCGCTTCACCAGTACGGGCATTAAGTAGCGGAAAGGTGCCGATCACTCCTTGCTTACAAGTCTCGATCACCCACTCTGTTCCGGAAACGAGAAACATTGGCGCTGCAATGACGGGTAAATCTACTGCGTCTTTTAGCATCGAACTCTCTCCCAACTCGTTAGAATATTCAATTTATAGCTTATCACACTCTGACTGAATCGTCACTCAGTTTTAACGGCAAGCTTGTCTTCACTCCGAGTTAAAAAAAGGTTGATCGCAACATGAAAAAGCGATCAAACCCTCTTGAATAATTATGTTAAAAATTCTGAAAAAAAGTTGTGTACGTAACTATCGTTGCGATACAGATTCTGTGTTCTTCTTATACTTTACTTTCGTCGCCTCTCCCCCTCGAAGGTGACGAATTGATTTGTGATATTCAAGAATCACTTTCACCTCATTCGCAAGTTCTGGGTTAATTTCGGGTAATCGCTCCGTTAAATCTTTATGAACAGTACTTTTAGAAACACCGAATTCCTTGGCGATTGTCCGGACGGTTTTACGGGTTTCCACAATGTACCTTCCAATCTTGATCGTTCGCTCTTTGATGTAGTCATGCACACCGCTCGCCTCCCAGTCTGGATGGTTTGTTACAGTTTATTAACCTAGACTGGCAGATATACCAAAAAGTCAGTAAGGACAAGGGTTTGCACAAAAAAAGCTTCCAAAAAAACACCGCTACCTGCCCGTTTTACCTAAAAAAAAGTTAAGAACCTTCCCCTTTATTACTTATGTTGCGTCGAGCATTCACTAAAACTGCGAACCAAATTCCCTTTCGTTCTCACGGAGATCCACTGTGACTTCACGCGTTTAACTAAAAGGCCTTCTACCATCACATAATCCTTTAGAAAGGATATGGAGCTTCTCGCAAGCTCATGCACCGATTGGGATGATTAGATTCTTACATTTGGAAATGACCGCTTCTAAGCTCCTAAACGCAAAAAAAGCACGGTCAACAGACCGCGCCTCAAAAATTCATTTAAACACTCGCACCTTTTTTTATCCGTTGCAATGGAATCAAGTCGGGTAATTAAATCTTCACCCACCGGCTGTGCTCTGTCTATTCCCAAGTCCTAAGGCAGTTGAGCTTGATCGTATGCATTTGAACCGTGTTCACTAAAGTCGAGACCAGCAAGTTCTTCTTCTTCACTAACACGAATACCTCCGCCTAATGCACCAATAATCTTAACAACTACGAAAGTAGAACCGAGTACCCAAGCCATGACTGCTGCAACGCCGAGTGCTTGTATGCCTAGAAGTGCAACACCACCGCCGTAGAACAGCCCACCTTCGAGGGCAAATAATCCGACAGCTACGGTTCCCCAAATCCCACAAATCCCATGAACAGCAATCGCACCAACTGGATCATCAAGCTTTAATTTGTTATCAAGGAGTGCAACGGCTTCAACAAGAATGACCCCTGCCACAAGACCCATAATGAGGGCACCGATCGGTGCAACGTCGGCAGCACCAGCAGTAATCCCAACGAGACCGGCAAGTGCACCGTTCATTGTAAGTGAGCCATCAACTCGCTTGTATTTAAGCATTGTGTAAAGGGCGGTTGCGACAACTCCACCTGAAGCACTTAGTGCTGTACAAACGACAATTGACGTTAACAACGGATCCGCCGGAGACAATGTACTTCCCCCATTAAAACCAAACCAACCGAACCAAAGAATAAATACACCGAGAGCACCGAGCGGCAAGTTGTGTCCTGGAATTGCATTCGCCGAACCGTCCTTATTGTACTTCCCGATTCGACCACCAAGGATGAACACCGCTACCGCAGCCGCTGCTGCACCGGTAAAGTGAACAACTGTCGAACCAGCAAAATCAACGAAACCGAGGTTTGCGAGCCAACCATTGTCTGACCAAATCCAGTGTCCGACCATTGGATAGATAATCACAACCATCGCTACCGCTAGCGCAATGTAGCTGCCAAGCTTCATCCGCTCAGCGACAGCCCCTGAAATGATTGTCGCACAAGTCGCTGCAAACATTGCTTGGAATGCAAAGAAGCCAATGTCTTCAACACCACTTAAAGCAAAGCCACTCATCCCTAGAATTCCACCAGCTGTATCGCCAAACATAAAGCAAAGCCAACGACGTAAAACGCAATAACAGCTACCGCCATCGTTAGTAAGTTCTTCATAAGAATGTTCACCGCGTTCTTCGATCTAGAAAACCCGGTTTCTAACATTGCGAACCCTGCATGCATAAAGAAAACTAAAAACGTTGCAATCATGACCCACATCGTATCTACTGCAACAGCATCCATATTCGTTCCTCCTTAGTCGTTTCTTTCTCGTTTTAAGAGATTGCTTCAACTCCACGTTCCTTCGTGCGAATTCGAATCGCTTCTTGAACATCAAAAACAAAAATCTTGCCATCGCCAACTTTACCGGTATAAGAACATTCAGTTATAAGTTCGATAATTTCATCCAGCTGTTCTTCGCCAATGACCATTTCGATCTTAACTTTAGGAAGCAACGTCACTTCAAACTTATTCCCTCGAAAGACCCCTTCTTGACCTTTCTGCTTCCCACAACCCGCTACTTCAGATACAGTTAAGCCTTTCACGCCAAAATCCTCTAATCGTTTGCGAAGCGTTTGGAAATGTTCAGGACGGATGATTGCTTCAACTTTCTTCATGCTCCTCCCCCTTATGTAAATATAGTTAACATCTAACGTTATGAAAATTATCATAATCCTTCAAAAAGGAAAAAGCAAGAACAATTTTTTTGAAAATTTAAATAAAGCGCTTTCATGGAAATTCCCGATGCTAATGGCATTGCGCACAAAAAAAAGCCCCCGAAATCGAGGACTTAAGCGTTTTGCCATTTATTATTCTTCTGTATCTTCGTCGTCTGAATCGTCTTCATCCGTTGACTCATCTTCTACGGGAGCGTCTTCATCTTCACGTTCATCTGCTTCATCTTCGCCTTCTTCGTCAGAGGCGTATCCGTTTCATCTGCTGGTGTTGTACCTTCTTGAATTCCTTCTGAATCATCAAATGACATGTCAGCCATACGTAGGTCTAATGCTTCCATCGGGTTGTAAGCAACACCACTTTGACGAACTTCAAAGTGTGCGTGTACGCCTGCATCTTGATTGTACTCATTTTCTCCAGCTGAACCAATGATTGTTCCTTTTGTTACGGTATCGCCTTCTTCAACTTGTAACCCTTCTAAACTATGATACGCAGTTACAAGATCTGAACCGTGAGAGATTTCAACAACATGTCCTAAAAGTGGATCTTGTTCAGCTTTAATGACTTCACCGCTAAGAGCTGCTGTTACGTCAAATGACTCTCCGTCTGGATTCGCAAGGTCAATTCCTTTATTTTGGTAATACGTCTGGTTGTAGTAAACGAGTGCAGCTTCTTGCTCTTCGGCCGTCGCATTATGATCATAGAAATGTCCAACAACTTCTACGACAGACTCATCAAAAACTGGGAGTTGCATGTGCTCTTCTTCAACACCAACTGGCATTGCTTCTTCATCATTTGCATCGTTTCCAAAGTCGAAGATGCTTTCTTCTTCTGCTGGCTCTCCCTCATCATCTGCAAGGTCAGTTCCGCCACCTTGGAAGATAAAAAATGAACTGAGTAACACGGCACAAACGCTAAGATAAACAGCTGGCCAAAACCACGGTTTTTTTGTTATTTGTTTCATTTGGCCTTGATTTTCTTGTTCCTGAGAAACTTTTTTTCTCTTGATCTTTCATTTGATCACCACCTCAGCAACCAGTCTGATCATTTTCACAGAAAGATATACACCTATTAAAAAAAATTTTTAGATAGTTCTTGAAAAACAATCAAAAAGAGTTGCCCCCAAAGGACAACTCTCCATATTACTCATCCTCTTCAACAGTGTTTAGTGCATACTGTGCAAGTTGTGAGTGATGATTTTCAATTTGGATTTCTTGGTAATAATGAGCGACGATCTCTTCATAACTGTTTCCGCTCTTCGCCATACCGTCCGCTCCGTATTGACTCATGCCTACACCGTGACCCCAGCCTTTTGTACTTACGACGAGTTCATCGGCTTCCCTATGCCACGAGAAATCACTTGAATCAAGTCCTAACGCTTCACGAATCTCTCTACCGTGAAATGTTTCCCCTGAAATCGTAACTTCTTGCACACGCCCGCCTTCTGTTCTTTCCGTAATTGGAGCGAATTCTTCCGTAGCAGGGATACTTACACCTAACTTCGCTTCTGCATCACTTACTGGAATCCTTACTGTGTTCGTAAAACGCGGGGAATTGTTTTGATCCCACGGACTTTCAACACTTTTTAAATAGGGCAGCTCATTTGCCCAGTAATCTTCGGCATTCTCCGTATAACCATTGCTTGTCGAAAAGAACGACGCAGTAATCGGCGTTCCTTCGTGGGTAATCACTTCGCCTTTGGTTGCGTAAACCGCTTTTTGAATTCGTTCCATCTTCTCGTCATAGTCGCTGCCCCATAACTCTTGAAGCTCTTCGTTACTATGATAGACTTGGTGCGACGTCGTATCGGTCACGAGTGCGCCTTCTGGTAATTGGATGTTTTCTTCATTCTCCATCTGCTTCACAACAAACGTTCTCGCAACAAGTGCTTGTGCTTTTAACGCTTCCATCTCAAATGATGCAGGCATCTCACTTGCGACGACCCCGGCAACGTATTGTTCAAGCTCCACTTCTTGAACCGTCTCACTTGCATCACGGTATACAGGGACAAACACTTCTTCAACTTCCTCTTTGCCCACTTCTTCTTCAGCTCTTTCTTCTTGGTCTTCTGTCACATGGTCTACGGCAAGGTCCGTTGCTGCCCTCGAATCAGAGAATAGCATCACGAGTACAGCGGGAAGGACGATACATACACTAGTTAGTACACTGATGACGACGAAGATTTGCTTCAAATCTGAAGTCCCTCCATTCCTACTTGTCCACTTGCATCTGTCTTGACTGAACCACTATCATCGTATGGCGTCAAAAACACAAATAGAACATCAGGAATAAATCGAATCAGGACGTTTCAATTGTATGAGACTGCTTTGAACTCGTAAGAAGACTCGCAAGCACATAACCAACAAGTGATAAGACGACCGGAAGAACGACAGAGTGCATGCCAAACGGTTCTGGTGCAAAGACAGAAATGGCAATGTAACTGCCAACCCCAAGAATAATTGATGCCAATGCTCCGTATTTGTTTCCACGAGCCCAGTAGAGCCCAAGCACTAATGGCCATACGAAAGCTGACTCTAATCCACCAAACGCAAACAAATTCAGCCATATAAGCAAGTCCGGGGGACTAAGTGCAAAGAAGACGACCGAGATCCCTAAGACACTCGTCACACCAATACTCACTTGTTTAATCTTCTTCTCCGTTGCCTTTGGATTCACATAGTTATAATACACATCTTTTACGACCGCAGAACTTACCATAAGAAGCAACGCATCAACCGTCGACATAATCGCAGCCATCGGAGCAGCAAGCACTACACCTGCGAGCCACGCCGGCAACACGGTCATCGCGAGCGTCGGCATCACCGTATCCGGTTCATCGATACCAGGTAAAATTGGACGCGCAAGCACACCTGCTAAATGCATGCCGAACATCATAAACGCCACAACAATCGTTCCGACAATCAATGCTCGGTGCATCGCGCGTGAGTCTTTGTAAGACATAGCTCGAACAGCGATTTGCGGAAGCCCAACAACCCCAACACCGACTAAGATCCAAAATGAAGACACATATAACGGGGTTAAACTTCCATCATGACCGAACGGTGTAAGTAGCATTTCATTCTCTTGAGCAAGTTCCGTCATAATGTTCTGCATGCCGCCGCCAGCAATCACGGTTGCGACTAAAAGAATTAACGTTCCCACAAACATAATTAAACCTTGAATCATATCAGTTACAGCAATAGCACGAAAACCACCGATAATCACGTAAACGAGTACCGCTGCCGCAAACACAAAAAGTGCCGTCGTATAGCTCAATCCCGTAATTGCTTCAATAAGACGCGCACCACCGACCATTGTGCAGTCATCGCTGCGAACAAGAAGATAATAATGCTAAGCGCACTTAAAATGACCACCGCTTTACTATTGTCATAGCGCACTTTCATGTAATCGACGAGCGTAACTGCGTTGTAACGCCGTGCCATAATCGCGAACTTCTTCCCGAGAATGAGCAAGACGAAATAGCCTGTTGCAACTTGAGCCATCGATAATAGCACCCAGCCAAGTCCTTCTGTATATGCAACACCTGGCCCACCTACGAAACTACTCGCACTTCCATATGTAGCAATCATCGTCATCGCAAGAATTAACCCACCAAGCTCTCGACTCCCAAGAAAGTATTCTTGCATAAAGTTCGACTTCGCATATACCGTCTTAGATGACCAAAAACCAACGACAAATACAATCGCTAAAAAAATAATAAGAGGAATCATCACACCCCAGTTCATGAGTGATCTTCCTCCTCATCTAAAGGAACTTCAGTTAGGAAAAACTTTACGACGATGATGACGAGTACAATCATAAGCAATGAGCCAACAACACAACTGTAAAAAAACCAAGCCGGCATTCCAAATATAAATTGATATTCCGAGACAGGTCCTGAACCTAGACCGTAGGCAAATCCATACCACCAGAGAAAATTGATCGCAGCAAGTGCCACACCGATCCAGGCTTCACGGTTTGCAACTTTAAATCGCCAATCCATCACTTTCCCTCCTTCATTTCAACATTCTTTAACAAAATCGTACGCAAACGCTGTGTGACAGTCAAGTTTTGACAAAAAAATAACCGCAGACACGAACGGTCTACGGCACTAATGATCATGCTATTTAGTTAATGGCTTCGTTATCGATCAAGCGCACAGAATCTTCGTCTGTTGCCTCTTCAACCGTCACACGCTCAATACGCGCGCCGATGCTCTCAAGCTTCTTGTGAATATCCACATACCCACGATCAACGTGGCGAAGCTCTGTAAGCTCTGTAACACCTTCAGCAACAAGGCCTCCAAGAATCAATGCAGCGGCCGCACGTAAGTCTGTTGCAGCAACTTCTGCACCTTGTAACTTCGTAGGTCCTGTTACAATCGCTGAACGATCTTCAATCTTAATGCTCGCATTCATACGACGGAACTCTTCAATGTGCATGAAACGGTTCTCAAATACCGTCTCTGTAACGACACTCGTTCCTTTCGCTTGCGTTAACAACGCCATGAATTGCGCTTGCATATCTGTCGGGAAGCCCGGATGTGGCATCGTCTTAATATCTACAGGACGAAGAATATCTGGACCGATAACACGCATTCCATTCTCTTCTTCCTCGATGACAACACCCATTTCACGCATCTTGGCAACGAGTGGTCGTAAGTGTTCTGTAAGTGCACCTTCTACGAACACATCTCCACCTGTAATCGCAGCTGCAACCATAAACGTTCCAGCTTCAATACGGTCTGGGATAATTGTGTGATCAGCAGCAACGAGACGATCAACACCTTCAATGCGAATTGTCGCTGTTCCTGCTCCGCGAACTTTTGCTCCCATTGCATTCAAGTAGTTTGCCAAGCAGACAATCTCAGGTTCTTCTGCAACGTTCTCCATCACAGTCGTTCCTTCAGCAAGTGCTGCTGCCATCATAATGTTCTCTGTAGCACCTACACTTGGGAAGTCCATGTAGATCTTCGCGCCTTGAAGACGACCTTCTACACGAGCTTCAATATATCCTTGACCAATCTCAACGGTTGCACCCATTGCTTCGAATCCTTTAAGGTGTTGATCAATCGGTCTAGAACCAATCGCACATCCACCAGGTAGAGCAATTTGAACGTTTCCAGTACGGGCTAAAAGTGGACCCATTACAAGAAACGATGCGCGCATCTTTCTCACGTATTCAAACGGGGCATTCGGTCGTAACGACCCTTCTGCGTTTGCATAGAATGTCCCGTCTTTATAATCAACATCCATTTGCAAATGATTCAATACACTCTTCATCGTGTATACATCTGCGAGTGCTGGTACATCATATATGGTGCTAGTTCCTTCTTCGGCTAATAATGAGGCTGCGAGCACAGGTAAAACGGCGTTCTTTGCACCTTCCGCTTTGACCGTTCCTTTGAGCCGTTTGCCTCCTCTGACTCTAATTTTTTTCCAACGTATTCCCCTCCGCGTCCATAAATAAATCATTTCACTGTAACACGCCTCCGCTGTACCGCGGATCGGCTATACTGGATCGCTTGGCAACCAGACAGGAATGCTCACTTCGTTCTCATACTATTCACTAGCGTGGATGGGCGTTCCCATCAAGACCTTGTTCGTTACGCCCAATTCATTCTTGGCTGGAACCAAATTCATGTCATGTCTTATGTCATCCGTTTACATACAAGTACATTGCATAAGTATCTTTTCAAAACGCACGTACTAAGACGACATGCATCATAAAAAGTTACAAATTAAATTTCATTTTTTTTAAAAGGCTACAAGTGCCTATTCCCAACGTGTACCATTGTAAAACGTGCTTTTTGTACTACTTTGTGTCGTTTTATTTCTTGTTACGTTGTAGTGTTTACGAATTTGTTGACCCCATACATAAAAAGTGATCAAAACAAATAACGCAAGTTTAACGCTTGATTTAGGTACTCAAGGAAGAAGCTTGTCACAAGGTGAGTAATCGCAACAGCAATCAAAATAAATAGCATCATTCCTCTGCCACTTTTTGGATGCCGAATTAACTTTTCAAGTTTTAGCGATTGTAAACTCCACCATACGATCACAAGTATGAACAAACTAAACGTTATGTGTAACAGAGCATGTTGTCCAATATGATCAAACATTAACAAGCGAAAAATTCCTTTCTGTTCGATCGACTACTATGTAATCTTTCGACTAATCAAACGGACCTCACTAAAAATCCACAACGGGTTAATTATATCAAATGCTTTTGAACATGTCGACAGAGCGAATAGACTCAGTTTAAAAGGGTTTTGACAGCTTTATGACGATCCCTCCTAATCGCCCTTTTAGTTAAGTAAAACCTAGCATTTTTATGGTAAAAATCCACAGATAATCCAAGATTATTACTATGCAAAGAACCCAAGAAATCACATTCGTAATTGTGACAGTTGTATGAATAATCAATTCGTGCGGGGTCAGTCCCCCATCGCTTTAAAGCAGCGGGGGACTGACCCCGCAAAAAAGCTGCCTGACCTAATGGTCAAGACAGCTTTTTATTATTTACCTGCTACTTGTAAACGAGTTTCAGCTCTTTTTAGAGATGCTTTTGCCCGTTTTTGATCGACATCATTGTCGTTACGTAGACGTTCTTCGGCACGAGATTTTGACTCGTTTGCGCGATCAACATCTATATCTTCTGGGCGCTCGGCTGATTGTGCGAGAATCGTTACTTTGTCAGGGCGAACTTCCATGAAGCCACCGCTCACAGAGATTTGATCTTCACCGCCATCTCGTTTCAACCGGACTGTTCCGATGATTAGTGGAGTGACGAGCGGAATGTGTCCAGGTAGGACACCGATTTCTCCGACTTCGGTTCTCGCAGAAATCATTTGCACATCATTTTCGTAAACGCTCCCGTCAGGGGTAACGACGCTAACATTGATGGTTTTCAAAGTAATCGTCCTCCTTTTCCAACGGGTTTACTATTTCTGTGCTTTTTCGAGAACTTTATCGATTCCACCTACAAGACGGAATGCGTCCTCTGGAACGTCGTCGTGTTTACCTTCAAGGATTTCTTTGAAGCCACGAACAGTCTCAGCAACTGGAACGTAAGAACCTTCCATGCCTGTGAACTGCTCAGCAACGTGGAAGTTCTGAGAAAGGAAGAACTGGATACGACGCGCACGAGCTACGACAAGCTTATCGTCTTCAGATAACTCGTCCATACCGAGGATGGCGATAATATCTTGAAGTTCACGATACTTTTGAAGTGTTTGCTGTACGTTCATCGCAACGTTGTAGTGCTCTTCACCGACGATTTCAGAAGAAAGTGCACGTGATGTTGATGCAAGTGGATCCACGGCAGGGTAGATACCCATATCAGAAAGACGACGCTCAAGGTTTGTTGTTGCATCCAAGTGAGCAAATGTCGTTGCTGGAGCCGGTCCGTATAGTCATCGGCAGGTACGTAAATCGCTTGGATCGACGTAACTGAACCTTTTTTCGTAGACGTGATACGCTCTTGAAGTTGACCCATCTCTGTTGCAAGCGTTGGCTGGTAACCTACCGCTGAAGGCATACGGCCGAGTAGGCAGATACCTCTTGACCTGCTTGCGTAAAACGGAAGATGTTATCAACGAAAAGAAGTACGTCCGCGCCTTCGCGGTCACGGAAGTGCTCCGCCATCGTAAGACCAGTAAGTGCTACACGCATACGGGCACCAGGCGGCTCGTTCATCTGACCGAAAACCATGGCAGTTTTACGAATAACGCCAGAGTCCGTCATCTCGTGGAAAAGGTCGTTTCCTTCACGAGTACGCTCACCTACACCTGCGAATACTGAAATCCCGCCGTGCTCTTGAGCGATGTTGTTGATTAACTCTTGAATGAGTACAGTTTTACCTACACCTGCACCACCGAATAGACCGATCTTACCACCCTTAACGTAAGGAGCGAGTAAGTCAACGACTTTAATTCCTGTTTCAAGAATCTCTGTTTTCGTTGTCATGTCATCAAATTCTGGTGGTTGACGGTGAATTGGGTCTCTTGGTACGTCAGCCGGGATTGGCTCGTCCAAGTCAATTGCATCACCGGTTACGTTAAATACACGACCAAGTGTTGCTTCACCTACTGGTACAGAAATCGGCGCTCCAGTGTCAACAGCTGCAGTTCCACGTTGCAAACCGTCTGTTGAACCCATGGCTACGGTACGGACTGTATCATCACCAAGGTGGAGAGCGACTTCAAGTGTAACGTTAATATCAGCATCATTTTCAGATGTTGCTTTTTGTTCAACAAGTAAGGCGTTGTTGAGTTCTGGAAGTTCGCCACTATTAAAGCGAACGTCAACAACTGGACCCATCACTTGAGTGATGCTTCCTTTGCTCATCCTTTTGACCTCCTTTGTAATCCTGCTGTCGTTCTATAATCGATTAGTTGGCAGCATTCGCACCGCTAACAATCTCGTTAATTTCTTGGGTAATCGCAGCTTGACGAGCACGGTTATACACGAGCGTTAACTCACCAACGAGGCTATCTGCGTTATCGGACGCAGCGCTCATCGCAGTCATTCTCGCACCAAACTCAGCAGCCTTTGCATCAAGCAAAGCTCCATAGATTAAGCTCTCACCGTATTGTGGGAGAAGACCTTCTAGGATTACAGCTTCATTTGGTTCGTACTCGTAACTTGGCGTAGCACTTGCATTTTCGCCAAGTTCCTCAGCCAAATCAGTAAGCGGTAATAACTTGTTCTCTGTCACATCTTGACGGATCGCGCTGACAAAGTGGTTGTACCACATGTACAGCTCATCAATTTCCTCGTTCTCAAACATACCGATCGCTTTACGAGTAATCGTTTTGATCTCATCAAATGATGGTGAATCAGAGAGTTCAGTTACGACCTCACTCACTGGGAGACCGAGTCGTCTTGCATTATCACGGCCGATTTTACCGACCATGATGATTGTATATTCATCCGTTGACTTGTGTCGTTCTTTGAGTTTCTTCGTCAAATCACGAATGAGACTTGCGTTATAACCACCAGCTAGACCTTGGTCAGATGTAATAACTACATAACCGGTCTTTTTCACCTCACGGCTCTCCATCATCGGATGGCTGATGTCGGTGTCGCCAGTTGCGATACTTCCTACAACCTCTTGGATCTTCTCCATATATGGTTGATAAGCTTGCGCTTTTGCTAGGGCACGGCGCTGCTTAGATGCAGCAACCATTTGCATCGCTTTGGTCGTTTGCTTCGTCTTTTTCGTAGAATTAATTCTTGACTTTATCTCACGTAAAGAAGCCACTGTCGTCTCACCACCTTTTCACTGAACTCAAAACGTTACTCTTCGTCAGAAGTACTAAATGTCTTCTTGAACTCAGAGATGACACCGTTGAATTCTTCTTTATCAGGAAGGTTACCTGTTTGGCGGATGCTTTAAGCAATTCTGCAGCGTTGTTATCCATGTACGTAAACAATTCTTTCTCGAAGCGAAGAACGTCTGCTACTGGGATATCATCGAGGAATCCGTTAACAAGAGAATAGATAATCGCAACTTGCTTCTCAACCGGAATCGGAGAGTTCAAGTCTTGTTTCAACATTTCTACGGTACGTTGTCCACGAGCAAGCTTTGCTTTCGTTGACTCATCTAGGTCAGAACCGAACTGTGAGAATGACTCAAGCTCACGGAATGATGCGAGGTCTAGACGTAGCGTACCTGCTACTTTCTTCATTGCTTTAATCTGTGCTGAACCACCTACACGAGATACTGAGCTACCTGCGTTAACGGCAGGACGCACACCTGAGTAGAAGAGGTCAGACTGCAAGAAGATTTGTCCGTCTGTAATTGAAATTACGTTTGTCGGAATGTATGCAGAGATGTCACCAGCTTGTGTTTCGATGAATGGAAGTGCCGTAATCGAACCGCCACCTTTTGCATCGCTCAACTTAGCCGCACGCTCGAGTAAACGAGAGTGTAGGTAGAATACATCCCCTGGATATGCTTCACGACCTGGAGGACGACGAAGAAGTAATGAAAGCTCACGATAAGCAGCTGCTTGTTTCGTAAGATCATCATAAATAATCAATACGTGCTTGCCGTTGTACATGAACTCTTCACCCATTGATACCCCTGCATAAGGTGCGAGGTAAAGAAGTGGTGCTGGGTCCGATGCGTTTGCGGCAACAACGATTGTATAGTCAAGAGCACCTTTTTGACGAAGTGTCTCAGTAAGACCTACAACTGTTGATTGCTTTTGACCGATTGCTACGTAAATACAAATAACGTCTTCTTCTTTTTGGTTAAGAATTGTATCGATCGCTACTTGCGTTTTACCTGTTTGACGGTCTCCGATAATTAACTCACGCTGTCCGCGACCGATTGGAACCATCGAGTCGATTGACTTAATTCCAGTTTGAAGTGGCTCGTCTACCGACTTACGATCATAACTCCTGGTGCGATCGCTTCAATTGGGCGAGTCTTCGTTGTACCAATTGGTCCTTGTCCATCAATTGGTTGACCAAGTGGGTTTACAACGCGGCCAAGAAGTTCTTCACCAACAGGTACTTCCATGATACGACCTGTACGTTTCACTTGGTCGCCTTCACGAATTTGATCATATGGTCCTAAAATAACAACACCGACGTTGTTTTCTTCTAGGTTCTGAGCAAGACCCATAACACCGTTTGAAAACTCAAGGAGTTCTCCGGCTTTTGCGTTTTCTAAGCCATGTACACGTGCCGTACCGTCACCAATTTGGGTGATTGTACCGACTTCGCTGGCTTCAACTGTCGATTGAAAGTTCTCAATCTGTTCTTTGATCAGCGCACTGATCTCATCAGGTTTGATGCTCATACTATTCACCCCTCACAATTAACAATTTACACTGACATAATTTGTCGTTCGAGCTTCTTAAGTTGGTTACGAACACTACCATCGTATACAGTGTCACCGATACGAACGATAAGTCCACCCAACATATCTTTATCCGTTTCGTTCTTCACACGAAGTTCACGATCGCCGATCTTCGCTTGGAATTTCGCACTAATCGCTTGAAGTTCTTCGTCTGTTAGCGCTCTTACGGAATACACGGTCGCTTCTTCAATGCCAAGAGCTTCGTTAGCAAGTGCTACAAACTCATCGATGACGTATGGCAACGCAGCCATGCGATCACGATCATTAAGAACGTACAACGTGTTTTTTACGTAATCATGCATTGCAGAAAACCCGTCTTGAAGCAAAGCACGTTTTTCAGACTTGGATAAACGCGGATGAGCAAGAATGGCTTGTAGTTCCGGAAGTGATTCGAAGACGCTTTTGACTGTCGTCAACTCCTCGCTTACGCGAGATAGGACTTCCTTTTCTTTCGCCAGTTGGAATAATGCACTTCCGTAACGTCCAGCTACTTGGAAGTCACTCATTTTGCTTCAACCTCTTTTAGGTAACTGTCAATAAGCTTCTCTTGTTCTTTTTCATCCAATTCTTTCTCAATCACTTTCGTTGCAATGGCAACAGAAAGGCTGGCGACTTGATTACGAACGGACTCAAGGGCTTGCTCTTTTTCACGCTCTATATCTTGAACGGCAGCTTCTTTAATACGCTCTGCCTCTTGCTTCGCTTGCTCAAGAACTTGACGAGATTGTTGCTCACTCATCTTGCTCGCTTGCTCAAGAGTTTCTTGTGCCTGAACACGTGCTGCTTTCAACTCTTCACGTTGTTGCTCCAAGTATTTTTCTGCTTCAACACGGCTCTTCTCGGCATTGTCAAGATCGTCGTTCACTTGATTTTGACGTTTCTCCATAATGCCCATTAAAGGCTTTAAGGCGAACTTACCAATGATAAGCATGAGTACAGTAAAGGCAGCTAATGAATAAAATATCGTGCCCCACTCAATACCTTCTGAGAGTATCTCCATCGTTTACGCTCCTTTCAGCTCATTCGTTAAACAGTGATACATAAGGAATGGCGAAGGTTCTACAACAAGAACGCTATCGCCATCCATCATCTTCTTACGATTGACAAAACTTACGCACCAACACCAAAGAGCATGAGGATCGATACAACGATCGCGATAATCGGAACTGCCTCTGCAAGTGGGATCCCGATAAACATTAGAGTTTGTAAAGAACCGCGAAGTTCTGGTTGACGTGCTACCCCTTCAAGTACTGCTTTAACGATAATTGCAACACCGATCGCTCCACCGACGGCTGCTAGTCCAGCTGCTAATCCAATTCCAAGATGCATAAATGACATCCTCCTTTGATATAGTTAAAATTTATAATTGATAACATGCTCTTATAGGCGAGCAGGCGTTATTCATAAAATTAATGCGACTCAACTTTGTGAGACATGTAAACCATTGCAAGCATCGCGAAGATATACGCTTGTAAGGAACCAATAAAGATACCAAACGCTTGCCATACCATTGTTGGTGCGAACATAATTCCTCCCCAGAGTAAGCTGGAGGCACCAAGACCTACGATAAGAAGCATTAATACCTCTTTCGCAAATACGTTACCGAAAAGACGCATTCCGAGTGTTAGCGTGTTCGCAAACTCCTCAATGATCTTAAACGGGAACAAGAACCACTTCGGGCGGAAATAATCCATTAGGTATTCTTTCGAACCTCTTAGCTTAATTCCGTAGATGTGTGTTAACACAACGACAAATGCCGCTAGTGTAAGTGCTAAGAACGGATCAGATGTCGGTGACTTCCAAATAACACTGTGTGTTTCATAGGTTGCCATCTCGAACGGAATCCCCATCATGTTCGACACAAAAATTACGAAAAGTAATGTATATGCGAGTGCGATGAAGCGGCCTCCGGTTTTCCAGTCCATGTTCGCTTTAATGATTCCTCGACAGAAGTCGACGACCCATTCAATGAAGTTTTGCAGACCTGTTGGTCGCATCGCCATTTTTCTTGCTCCTAAGAATGTAAAGAGAAAGACGATTAATCCGGCGATCGTAAACGTTATCATCGTTGTAACGTTGAACGTAATCGGAGTGCCAAAAAGTTCAAAGGGCGTCCAGTATATTGATTGTGCGCTCATAATTTCACCTCACTTTTCGTAATTGTAAGAGCATGTCCACCGAAACAAACAAATACAAGGCCCCATACCCAGCAAGTACTGCCCAAAGCGTAAATGACTCAGGATTAAGTAGTGCAATGATTACGGCTAGTACAATGACCCCATACCGTAAGACCATGCTAAAACCCGCGATTACATTTGAGAAGAAGTTGGACGATTCGCCAACTGCGGCTGAGCCTACGACGGCTGTTTTAATGTACGTGGACGTGAAGCTAATCATTGAGGAAAAAAATCCCTAAAAGAAATCCGAGGAACGAGCTTCAAAAGGTGTTAGGAATAGCCCAATCATACAAACAATTGCTACGATTGCCACCACTCGAAAATATAATCTCATACGTTCTTGTAGTGGCGTAGGCATCATTTGTCATCGTCTCCTAAAAATGGCTTAATTACCTGATACGCACCATAAAAACCTGCTGTCATACCGAGTAGCAAGCCTACAATAAGAAGAAATGGGGTTGTTCCTAAATGCCCATCAGCCCAATATCCTAATAATAAACCTCCGAACATCGAACCGATCATGGAAAAAAGAACCGACGACACAATTGCGACACCTTTATGAGGGTTTCGCTTGCCGTTGTCTCCTGCCATTTGGTTACTCCCTTCGGAATCTAAGATTAATCACCTGTACTACTACACGATAATCAATCATCATACCCTCAGTAATCGTACAATAGGGATACATTGATGTCAACGAGGGATATACAAGGAAAATCCCTCCGCAACAGTGATCGGCAAATTCTACTTTGTGTCAAAAGATTGACAAATTGTAAATTAGGTCTTGTATCATAGCAGCAATATCCATTTTTTGTGATAATTATGCTTTGAAGAACCAAAAAGATTGGAGAACTTAAGGTTAAGCTCCTCCATCCACATCACTTCCTCTTTCTCGACTCTAATAATAGAATCTTGGATTCGACCGTATCTTCTCGATCTTTTAACTTTGCATAAACGAGAACGTGATAAAGCCCTGGATCCAATTGCACTGCGTCCTTGTGAAGGCGTTTTTCAAATACGCCTTTTGGAATATCCGTTTCATGATCAAGCGTCATAATGTACGTAAAGGTATCAGGATCATAGAGCGAAATTTCCAGTTCTTCTGCTCCACCAGGTAAAAACACTTCGTACATCCAATCCCCACCGTTCGGTAGCTTCCCGAATTGAAATGCACTAACTCTCGGATAATCTGGCTCATCACTGAATAACAGAAACGGTAACGTGATATCCTCTTGTCCGCCCGTTACTTTAATTTGCCCGTCAACACGCTTGAAGTCGATAATATCCGTCTCAATCTCAACACGGATCGTCACGTCCTTCGATTGACCCGGTTCGACTGTAACAGGCATTGGCATTTGCATTTTAAGCCTGTACCGAGTGATGCCGGTACGTCAAAGCGATACGTTCTCTTTTCATTACCGTGATTTTCAATCGTGAGTTCTTTCTCAAGTCGCTGGCTTTCTTGCTGTTTCGGATCCCCATCCCATACACCAAATGAAAGCGCACCAGGATAAACGAGCGTGTCACTTCGAACGGCTGCTTCGATATCGACACGACCAGATCCTTGAACAAATGGAGGATAACGCTCACCATTCTCTGACACGAGGGGAACTGCCGTGTTCATTAATGCTGCTTTGACTTGTTCTGGTCCCCACTCTGGTTTTGCTTGTTTCAAAAGTGCTGCCGCTCCGGCAATGTGAGGCGCTGCCATACTCGTACCGTTCAACGCCATGTAACCGTTCGGCACGGTGCTGTCGATATCAACGCCCGGTGCAACCACATCCGGTTTAATGTCCCACGTTTGCGTAACAGGACCTCTTGAACTAAACAACGCCATATGATCGGTTTCTTCCACGTACTTCGTCTCAATCATGGCATCTTCACCATTCTGTTCAATCCACTCACGCAACCGCACACCGTCATGATGATCAATTGTCGCAGCGGTAAAGGCTACTGGTTCTTCGACACCCGCTGCGAACGTCCCAGGAATATTATTCATCAAAAGTACCGCTTTTGCCCCAGCTTCTTTTGCATTCTCTAATTTTGCTTTAATCGGTATTCCACCACGCTCAATGAGCACGACCTTGCCTTCAACACTCATCAGATCTTCTGGCATCCCGAGGTGACCATCAACGAGCAAATTACTTCGTTTTAAGTCCCAAGGCTTCGACCCTTGAATCGCGTGTAGACCGATGTTCTCTTCACCGTCTGAAACACGGATTTGTGGCGCTTTTAATGGTGGTGTAGACGCACCAACTGAAATCGCCTTTGAAGACGTCCCTGGCGACCCGACGCTCCATAGGTCCGGCCCACTATTTCCATTTGAAGTAACTGTAATAATGCCTGCTTCTGTCGCTTTATCTAGCGCCAAGCTCGTCGGCCAATCTGGACCGTTAATTGGGCTTCCGAGTGATAAATTCAATACGTCAACTTCGTCATCAATCGCCCGTTCAATCGCTTCTAGAATAAAGGCTGTTGATCCTTGGCCTTCTGGACCGAGGGCGCGATAAATGTACAGTTCCGCTTCAGGTGCTACACCTTTCACACGACCATTTGCTGCAATAATCCCTGCAACATGAGTACCATGAAACGTCTGTGCTTTTCCTCGAATCTTCGATTCCATCGGATCGTCATCTTTGTCAACAACATCGTAGCCTTTCACATAACTCCGGCTTAAATCAGGATGATTGTAATCGATGCCTGTATCAATCACACCGACTTTGACACCTTTTCCAGTCAGCCGCACACCTCGGTCCTCTAGTTCAGATCGAAGATTGTCAGCGCCGATGAATGGCACACTTTCTTTTAAAGACACTTCGTAATCTACGCTTGCGTCAACTGCACTGACGCCAGCAATCGCCTTTACTCGTTCTGCTTGTTCGCTCGTAAACCGGTAAGCTGCCCCATTGATACTATTCTCATATATAACTCAGGTTCAATTCCACCGACTACTTCTTCAATTCGGTTCATCGTTTCGCTATACGACTCATTCATTTGGACAATATACATTTCTTTTGACGGCTGAGCATGTACGCTCGTAAATGATGTTAGTAAAAGAACCATCGACATCATAAGGGCGGTTATGCATCGGAACGTATTCTTCATCACCGACCTCCTTTATAGCATTTAGAATGCGCTAGAGGATGCCGAATCATACAATCACTTTTTACAACAAAAAAAGAACCTTCTCACACCGAGCTGAGAAGGTTCTTTTTCATAAATGTCATTTACTTCGTTCCGAAAAGACGGTCACCAGCATCGCCAAGGCCTGGTACGATGTAGCCTTTTTCGTTTAGCTTTTCATCAAGTGCTGCCAAGTAGATGTCAACGTCCGGGTGATCTTGTTGTACTTGTGCAACGCCTTCTGGAGCAGCGATGAGGCACATTAACTTAATGTTTCTTGCTCCGCGTGTTTTTAACGAGTTAATCGCTTCAACTGCAGATCCTCCAGTTGCAAGCATTGGATCTACAACGATTAAGTCACGCTCTTCAATGTCTTTAGGGAGCTTTACGTAGTACTCAACAGGTTGAAACGTTTCAGGATCGCGGTAAAGACCGACATGTCCTACTTTTGCTGTTGGGATTAAGTCGAGGATGCCCTCTACCATTCCTAGACCTGCACGAAGAATCGGGACAATTCCAAGCTTCTTACCAGCGATCACTGACGATTGTGCTGGACCTACTGGTGTGTTGATCGTCACTTCTTCAAGTTGAAGATCACGAGTGATTTCGAATGCCATTAACGTCGCGACTTCATCAGTTAACTCACGGAACTCCTTCGTTCCTGTTGATACATCACGAATGTACGTAAGTTTATGTTGGATGAGTGGATGATCAAATACGTATACTTTACCCATACTGCAAACACGCTCCTTTTATTGGTTCTATTTCTAAACTCTAAAGAGTGAAATCGATAAATGCCTTTGAAAATTCTACAGAAAAACAGACCTTGATTCAAGTCATATTTTATCCAAATTGCATCAAAACTATGGCAAGATAAAAGCGTCATAAGAAAAAGCAGGAATACGTGCCTCCTGCTTTCCTCTCACTCTTTATTCGTACATCGGAAACTTACTCGTTAACGTTTTTACACGTTGACGTGCTTCAGCAAGCTTCTCTTCTTGTTCCATATTGTTAAGCGTGAGTCCGATAATCGCAGCGATCTCATCCATATCTTCTTCTTTAAAGCCACGAGAAGTTACGGCTGCCGTCCCGATTCGAATACCACTTGTCACGAATGGACTTTCTGGATCAAACGGAATGGTGTTTTTGTTCGTTGTAACACCAACATCATCCAACGCTTTTTCAGCCACTTTACCTGTTAGACCTAGTCCTGTTAAGTCTAGTAGAAGCAAGTGGTTGTCTGTCCCACCAGAAACGAGGTTAATGCCTTCTTTCTGTAAGCTTTCTCCGAGTCTTTTTGCATTGCGAATAATTTGAGCTGCATAGTCGTTAAATGACGGCTGCAATACTTCTAGGAAAGAAACTGCTTTTGCTGCGATGACATGCATCAGTGGACCACCTTGAAGACCAGGGAAGATCGACTTGTCCACTTTTTTTCGCAAATTGTTCCTCACAAATAATCAAACCACCGCGTGGTCCACGTAGCGTTTTGTGAGTCGTTGACGTTACAAAATGAGAATGAGGAACTGGGTTGTTGTGAAGACCAGCAGCAACTAGACCTGCAATATGAGCCATGTCGACCATAAGATACGCGCCAACTTCATCGGCAATCTCACGGAAACGTTTAAAGTCAATTTCGCGTGGATAAGCAGAAGCACCTGCGACGATGAGTTTCGGTTGATGAGCTTTAGCGAGCTCAAGAACCTTGTCGTAATCGATGCGATGATCATTCTCCGTTACACCGTATTCAACGAAGTTATACTGAACACCGCTAAAGTTTACTGGACTACCATGCGTCAAGTGTCCACCGTGAGAAAGGTTCATTCCGAGCACGGTGTCGCCATGCTCAAGAATCGTGAAGTAGACACCCATGTTCGCTTGTGCACCCGAGTGGGGTTGAACGTTTACATGATCGCCACCGAAGATTTCTTTCACACGATCTCGTGCAAGATCTTCAACGACATCTACGTGTTCACAACCTCCGTAGTAACGACGACCCGGATACCCTTCTGCATACTTGTTCGTTAAAACAGAACCTTGGGCTTCCATGACCGCTTCAGATACAAAGTTCTCCGATGCAATCAATTCGATCTTTTCTCTTTGGCGTTGTAATTCATCTTGAATAGCTTCAAAAATGGCAGGATCTTGACTTGCGACATGTTTCATCTTACAGTTGTTCCCCTTTCCCTATCCTTTTTTTCTAGTTTATCACGAATTGCTATAGTGTGAGCGTGGACCTCCAATATATTTTGGACGAGTTCTTGCCATCGTGACGATCGCTTGTCCAACCTTTGAGTTCGACGGTCGAACGGGCACGGCCACGTGTTTCAAATGCATTCCGATCAACGTGAGGCCGATATCAACACCTGCGTCAGCCGCGATATGTTCAACGATGACACGCTCTTGCCCTTCTAAATAAGCATAAGCGGCCATCGCTCCACCAGCATGACGTACAGGTATTACGTTTACAATTGGAAGGTGATGAGCATTCGCGAATGACCGCGGTACGACGAGGGCTCGGTTAATATGCTCACACCCTTGGTACGCAGGAATTACCCCTGTCTCTGAACAAAATTGTTCAACCGCTTCTACAATAGCTTTGGCGATTTCTTCAGAGCCTTCTGTGCCAATGTGCTTTCCCGCAATTTCACTCGTACTTGCACCAATCACAAGTACGTCACCGCCTTGAAGTGACGCCTGATCATTTAACTCAGCGAGCAAGTCTCTGACCTCACTTATGATTGTCATGTTTGATCGAGCTCCATCATCTTGTCAACACGACGTTGGTGACGTCCTCCTTCATACGGAGTATCGAGCCACTTTTCAACGATTGATGTTGCAAGACCAGGTCCAACAACGCGCTCACCCATAGCTAACACGTTCGAGTCATTGTGAAGACGTGTCATTTCTGCACTAAATAAATCATGAACGAGGGCACAACGGATGCCTTTGACTTTGTTCGCAGCGATCGACATGCCAATTCCTGTTCCACAAATTAAAATGCCTCGCTCGTAATCTCCGCTTGCTACCGCTTCAGACACAGGTTTTGCAAAATCAGGGTAATCGACGCTGTCCATTTCGTGAGCACCAACATCTTCATACTCAATTCCCTTTTCATCTAACAGTGGTAAAATTTCTTTCTTTAAACGAAGACCGGCATGGTCTGATCCGATAATTACCTTCATGACTTTCCCTCCACTAATCTTGGTTTTGCAGCTTGTATTAGTCTTTCCATTTGTTCCTTTGCGATGCGGTACTGCTCTAAGCTTCCTCCGAATGGATCCTGGATGTTCGCATCGGGTTCACCTGCAAATTCACCGAGCGTGAAAACCTTTTGCTTTTCGTTTGGGAAGATTGAAGCAATTGCATCTTGATGATTCGCAGTCATCGTCAATACAATATCCGCCCATCCTAGTAACGATTCGTCGAGTTGTTGCGCCGAGTGATCGTCCAAGCTTTGACCGAATTCCTTCGCGAGTATCGCTGAATGTTCTGCCGCTTTTGAACCCGGAAATGCATGGATTCCCGCAGATTGAACGTCGACTGTTGCAGTATGGTGTTTGAGCAGTGCTTCAGCCATTGGGCTTCGACACGTGTTTCCGGTGCACACAAATAATACGCGCGTCACGCTATCCATCCCCTTATAAAAACTCTATACCACTATCATATGTTAAATAAATTGAAGAATAAAGGGATAGCTGAATACACACCAAATAATGAAAGAACAATTCCTGCTAATAGTTCACCGTAGTCTCCAATTCGGTTTCTAAACAAGCTTCCTAGCTTAAGCCAATTAGAGTCATGAGCATCGTTACGAAGCCGAATATGAGAATGACAGCAGTTGCCTCCGCACCAAGTGCGCCAAGTGATACTCCGACAGAAAAACTATCTAGGCTCACAATAAATGCAAAAAAATAGCACACCGATCCCTCTTAATTGGAATGATTGCTCCTTTTTCCCGCTTACACTTGTGAAAATCATTTGTATACCGATCAACGCCAGAATAACTCCAGCAACAAAACTCGCAACTCCTGCGCCATAAAAGTTAGAGATCCATGCACCGAGCGCCATTCCCGCAAGAGGCATAATCATATGAAACACACCGACACTCGTAGCAATTCGCCACATACCCGATCGATTAATCCCAGGGCCAACACCAAAAACGAGCGCAATCGAAAATGCGTCCATACCTAGAGCAACTGCCATCACAATTAAACTAAACCACTCAAACATAAAAAACCCCCTTGTCTGTTGTACAAGGGTATGCAGACAAGCAGGGTTTTAGACGTTCGATGCAGCTTTATTCAATCGATTCATAATGGCTCTTCCAAGACCTTTGTCTACAAACGTTTGAAACACAAGGACATCAACATTCGGCACTACATCGTCTACCTCACGCAAGACACGATAGACATTGCTAGAAATCGCATGCAAATCCGCTCCCGCTCCAAGCGTAAACACAACATCCGCTGTAACTCGTTCGCGCCACTCATCAATGACGGCAACTGCCGTACGTTTTCCTGATCGTTTCAATTCGTGGAGGACGTCGTTCGTATGCTCAAGCCCTGTCGTTAACACGAGCGCTGTGTTTGGGGCATAATGGCGATATTTCATGCCTGGCGACCGAGGGGCTTCCTCTGTCAAATTGATCGAACGATTCTGCTCAAATTGGAACCCTAAAGCATCCTCCATCATTTCTTGAGTAACTCCGCCCGGTCGCAAGATGACAGGTTCTTCACCACTTACATCAACAACAGTTGATTCAAGTCCATATCCTGTAGCACCACCATCAATAATGGCATCAATCCTGCCGTCGAGATCTGCTTTTACGTGACTAGCACGCGTTGGACTTGGGCGACCAGACCGATTGGCACTCGGGGCAGCAATCGGTAAGTTTACAGATTGCAATAACGTTAACGCTAATGGATGATCTGGCATACGAACAGCGACCGTATCAAGTCCTGCTGTCACAATATCTGGTACCCCGGGTTTTCGTTTCATGACTAACGTCAGCGGACCCGGCCAAAATGTTTCAACCAAAATAGTAGCCATTTCATTTACTTCAAGAACCAATGTGTCTAACTGTTCAATGTGTCCAATATGTAGAATGAGTGGATTATCACTCGGTCGCCCTTTCGCTTCGAAGATTTTAGCCACCGCTTCTGTGGATAACCCATTCGCCCCTAACCCATAAACCGTTTCTGTCGGAAAGGCGATAAGACCGCCTTTTTTTCCATATATCTACTGCCTTTGAAACGCTTTCAGTGTCCTGAAAGTTATTCACAGGCAACCAGTTTGTATGTTGGTAACTCACACGTATTTCTCCTTAAAATGTAAATTTCCCCTTTATAACAAGGCTTTTGATACTGTGTACACCTCTGCTTAGTTATCCACAATTCGAAGGTATTTATCCACATAGGTGTTTGTTGTTGAGGATAACTCTTATGATTTTCCGCCAAACCAATTGTCCCATAATTCTGCCACAAAAAAATGTGAATTCCGGCTCTGAATTATCCCCAGTTTTGTCTACATCCTCTGTTGATAACTCGACTTCCTCTTCTTCTATTTCTTCATCGGATCCGATCCCTAAGTCAGTCAAACAGAGTGGCGGAAATAAGACGCACCACCAATTTTCTCCGTTTCCATCACCAATTTCAATAACGAGTGCTTCATATAATCCTGCCGGGTATACGAGTGGTCCATACACTTTTGTTGGGAACTCCACGTCTTCTGATAGTGAAACATCTACAGGTAGATCAAAACCATGTCGCTCGACGATGTCTTCTGCAATGTCTTCAATGTTTGTTAATTGCTCTGTAAATGTTGCTCTTGCCTCCGATTGCGTCGTCGCCCCTGTTAGCATTTCACGAGTATAAAGGGCAACTTCATCACGAACATCTCGTTTAATCTGTTGATGCACAAGTGCATCAGAATGCGAAAAGATTCGCAAACGGATTGCATCTTCAGGAATGCTATCTTCCGCCATCCAATATTGTTGTTGGCTTTCCCACGTACCGACGACCATAAATAAACAGATAAATGTATAAATAAGTGCTTGTTTCATGATCATTCACTCTCCCTCTCTACTGTTAAGCTTGGTCAGAGGGAGGGAGAGATAAACTCGTTTTCGTACGACAAATTTCTTATGTGATACTTATGATTCGATCTTTACCATTGAGGTCTTGATGTATGCGGACGTGAGCATGCGGAAATGCCTTTTCCATTAACGAAGAAACCGTCGGTCCTTGATCGTAACCAATCTCTAATAAGACGATTCCGTCCTCAGCTAATACACCTGGAAGCTCCTCTGCTAAGCGTACGTAGAACAGGAGTCCATCATCTCCACCCGCGAGCTAAATGAGGTTCTTGATTTTTGACATGCTCATGAAGTTTCTCCACTTCGGCAATCGGGATGTACGGTGGGTTACTGACGATTACGTTATACGTCTCACCTACGAGCGGGCCGGTTAAATCTCCTTCTCGAAAGGCTACACGGGTAGCTCCAAGTTTCTTTGCATTCCCACTGGCCACTTCAAGTGCGCGCTTTGAGATGTCTGTTGCCACAACTTTCGCTGCTTTGCATTCCAAAGAGAGCGTCACTGAAATCGCTCCACTCCCCGTAGCAATGTCTGCAATCTTCGGTGCACGAAAGCCTTGTTCTTGCATCAATTTGAGTGCAAGTTCAATAAGCTCTTCGGTTTCGGGTCTTGGAATGAGCACATGTTCGTTTACGTTAAACTTCCGGCCATAAAAACTTGCTTGGCCACTAATGTATTGCACTGGCTCGCCCGCGATAAACCGTTCAATAGCCGCTTGATACGACACTTTTTGGTCTTCTCTTAACTCCTCACGACGTTTCAGTTGAAATTCAATCCCCTCTACGCCAAGAAGGTCTTCCATAAGCCAGACCGCAGCATGTGCTTCTTTTTCTTTAGACTCTAAAAAAGACGAAGCCCAATTTAGGGCTTCGTATACATATGTTACGTCTTTCATTCGCTCGTATGCTCCATCATTTTTGCTTGCTCTTCAACAATGAGTTGATCAATAATTTCATTCAAGTTCCCTTGAAGAATTTGTTCGAGCTTTTGCAACGTTAATCCGATGCGATGGTCAGTAACACGACTTTGCGGGAAGTTATACGTACGAATACGTTCAGAACGGTCGCCCGTTCCAACCGCAGCTTTGCGGTTTTCTGCGTACTCATCTTGTGCTTCCTTTTGAAACTTATCATATACACGGGCACGTAATACTTTCATCGCTTTATCGCGGTTTTTGATTTGTGATTTCTCATCTTGGCAACTCACGACGATCCCAGTCGGCTCATGTGTGATTCGCACAGCAGACATCGTCGTGTTAACACTCTGGCCGCCTGGACCACTTGAAGCAAATGTGTCCACTCGTAAGTCTTTATCGTGAATCTCTACCTCAACTTCTTCAGCTTCTGGAAGTACAGCTACCGTCGCTGTTGATGTATGAATTCGTCCACCCGACTCCGTGGATGGAATACGCTGCACACGGTGTGCGCCGTTTTCGTACTTCATCTTTGAGTATGCACCGTCACCATTAATGGAGAAAATAATCTCTTTGAACCCACCAATGTCGGTCGCATGCGTCTCAATGATTTCCGTCTTCCAGCGATTCTGCTCCGCAAAACGGCTATACATTTTGAATAAATCGCCTGCAAAAAGTGCCGCTTCGTCACCGCCTGCCGCACCACGAATTTCAATAATTACGTTCTTATCGTCGTTCGGGTCTTTTGGAATAAGGAGGATTTTCAGTCGTTCTTCAATTTCAACTTTACGTTCTTGAAGCTCTTCAATCTCCATTTTAACCATTTCAAGCATATCCGCATCAAGATCTTCTTCGTTCAACATCACTTTTGCATCGCTCAATTCAGATGATGTTGTTTTATATTCGCGGTACGCCTGTACAGTCTCTTCTATGTTCGATTGCTCTTTAGAATACTCACGTAGCTTGTTTGTATCACTTATGACTTCAGGATCACTTAACCATGCATTTAGCTGCTCGTAGCGATCTTCAACCGTTTGAAGTTTTTCAAGCACACTCTTCACCTCATTTTTCTTCTAAATTTAGTATAGTATAAGGAAGTAAGTTGGTCAAAACGGGTTCTGCTCTTGTTCCATGTGAAACATTACTAGGAGGGGTACGATGAAACGTTACGTCATTATCGGTGGAGATGCCGCAGGCATGAGCGCGGCAATGGAACTAGTACGAAATCGAGACAAAGAAAATACGATGATTACAACCATAGAGAAAGGTGCAATTTATTCTTATGCTCAATGTGGTCTTCCTTATGTGATTGAAGGAGCAATTGAACACGAAGATCATTTAATCGCGCGAGACGTTGAGACATTTCGAAGTCGATATGGCATCGATGCTCGGACGAATAGTGAAGTCACATCCATTGATTGTGAGAAAAAATTTGTTTACGTACAAAGTGAGAACAAACATGAAACGATTGATTACGATACACTTTTGATCGCCACTGGAGCAAGTCCGATTGTGCCTGACATTCCAGGCAAAGATCTTAAAGGTACACATACATTAAAAACAATTCCAGATTTACAAAACTTACAAAAAGACCTTCCAGACGTGTCTCACATCACCATTGTTGGAGGCGGGTACATCGGCCTTGAGCTGACCGAAGCCCTCGTTACGCAAGGTTATGATATTTGTCTCATTCAAAGAAACGACCAGTTGGCTCCTGGTATTGACGACCAACTCGTTGAACATTTACATGAAGAAGCACGGTTCCATAACGTTGATTTACGATTATCAGAACAAATTGAAGCCGTCCAAGGCACAACGCGTGTGCATTCTGTGAAAACAGATCAACGCGAGATATCAACTGATCTCGTCATTTTCGCAACAGGAATCGAGCCGAATACAGCCTTTCTATCTGACTGCTCTGTTACACGCTCTAAAGAAGGAGCGATTTATGTAAATGAGTACTTGCAAACGAATATGGCAGACGTATATGCTGCTGGCGACTGTGCCCTTCAATATCATCGACTAAAAGAAGAAGCTGATTACGCTCCATTAGGAACACATGCGAATAAACAAGGGCGTATTGCAGGAATGAACATGAGTGAGCGACTCCCTCTTCGTCGCTATGAAGGGATGACAGGTACGAGTATATTCCGCTTTTTTTTAACCTTGATGTAGCGATGACTGGCTTATCTGAAGAAGAAGCTACGGCTCTTGGACACGATGTTGGTACCGTTCACTACACAGGCGCTCATATTGCTGGTTATTTCGAAGAGAAGAAGCCGATTCACCTGAACCTTGTCTACGATCGTACGAGCGATCAATTCCTCGGTGCACAAATTATCGGTAAAGGCGTTGATAAACGTATTGATGTCGCAGCTACTGCACTTTATTCGAAGTTAACGTGTGAAGACATCGAGAATTTAGACCTCGCCTACGCTCCACCTTATAATGGTGTTTGGGACCCGTTACAACAAGCGCTTAGAAGGCGTAAACGCTAACAAGCAAGCCTTATGATAAGGCTTGCTTGTTCATCATGATCCCATGTTTCCCCTAATGAAATCTGCAGGCGTGGCATACGTCTACAAATGGAGGTCGTCATCCAACAACAATCTTTTTGATTGTGCATTATCATTTTATCCGTAAGTGTTAGTTATCATGTTCGGAGATCTAAGGAAATTGAACAAAAAAAAGACAAGTGGGAGTCCCCCTGGCTTGTCTTGAACATTACATGTTGTATTTCTTTTTGAAGCGATCGATACGACCACCAGCATCAGCAAGCTTCTGCTTACCTGTGTAGAACGGGTGAGAATCAGAGCTGATTTCAACTTTAATTACAGGATACGTGTTGCCGTCTTCCCATTCTGTTGTTTCAGCTGATGATTTCGTAGAACCACCTAGGAATTTGAAGCCCGTGCTTGTATCTAAGAAAACAACTTTTTGATATTGCGGATGAATTTCCGTTTTCATGAAGTATTCCCTCCTCCCTCTTACGCAGAGGTCTTTTCACACATAAAAAGATTATAACAATGGGACAGCTATTTTTCAAGTTCTACAATAAGACTTTTCAAAAATTGGCATTAAACGCCGGACTTTGTTTTTGTACGTTGTCTTGCCTTGTCTTGTTCCATACGTTCGAAAAACTCTTCATTCGTCTTCGTATCCTTAATTCTGCGGATGAAATGATCCACAAACTCTGGGGAATCACTCATCGTCTTACGCATCGCCCAAAGGCTTTCTAAGTGGCCTTTTGGTACGAGCAATTCTTCTTTACGAGTCGATGAGCGGCGAATATCAATGGATGGGAAGATGCGTCGTTCAGCAAGCTTACGGTCAAGATGTAGCTCCATGTTCCCTGTGCCTTTAAATTCCTCGTAAATCACATCGTCCATACGTGAACCTGTATCCACGAGAGCCGTTGCTAAAATTGTCATACTTCCACCTTCTTCAATGTTACGCGCAGCTCCGAAGAAACGTTTCGGGCGGTGGAATGCTGCAGGGTCAATACCCCCAGACAACGTACGACCACTAGGAGGAATAACAAGGTTATAGGCTCGCGCAAGACGAGTTAAACTATCCATTAAGATGATTACGTCTTTACGTTGTTCTACAAGACGCATCGCTCTCTCTAAAACGAGCTCAGTCACTTTAATATGGTTCTCTGGCACTTCATCAAACGTCGAGTGAACAACTTCACCTTGAACAGAGCGCTCAATATCCGTTACTTCCTCTGGACGCTCATCAATCAGTAATACAATTAACTCTGCATCCGGATGATTTTCAGAGATGCTATTTGCGACTTGCTTGAGTAAAGACGTTTTCCCTGCTTTTGGTGGGGCTACAATGAGTCCACGTTGTCCAAAGCCAACTGGCGTTACGATATCGATAATACGTGCAGATAATCGCCCTGGATTTGTTTCAAGTTGAATTTTCTTATTCGGAAACAAAGGCGTTAATGCTGGGAAATGCGGGCGTTCTTTCGCATGGTCTGGCTCGTCCCCATTTACAGCCGACACTTGCAATAAACCGTGATAGCGCTCATTGTCTTTAGGCTTTCTTACTTTGCCTGAGACACGATCTCCATTTCTTAAGTCAAAACGACGAATTTGTGAGGCAGAAATGTAAATATCTTCTGAGCTCGGTAAATAGTTGATCGGACGCAAAAATCCATACCCTTCTGTCTGAATGATCTCTAGAACACCTTCCATAAACATGAGACCATCTTGTTCTGCTTGTCCTTTTAATATCGCAAAAACAAGCTCTTGCTTCGTTAATTTACTGTAGTAGGAGATCTTCAGCTCTTTTGCGAGCTTATATAAATCTCGAAGTGTCTTTTGCTCGAGTTCAGCTAATGAATAACTCAAACGTCTTCACCACTTTCTTAAGTTACTTATCATTTCAATTGAATTCATTGTTAGTTGTCTTGGGATCATTACGAAAGGCAGGACATTAGAAGGAAAACTTCGAATGTTATGGGAGGTTTGGAAAAACAGATAAAGCGAGAATTCGTTGTACCTAACGTACCATACTTTTGGACGAGTTGGGAACAACGAATTCCGAAGTATTAGTAATACGAATTAGTTCTTCATGAAAAAATCGGGTTTCTTCGCAACGTTATGCTTACCATCAATAAAACGTACGGTTCCTGATTTCGCCCTCATAACAAGTGATTGAGTGGTTGCTTTTGTACTCTTATAATGAACGCCTTTTAGTAATTCTCCATCGGTAACACCAGTCGCTGCAAAAATACAGTCATCTCCACCGACGAGGTCGTCCATAAATAACACTTTCGATGTGTCCTCAATCCCCATTTGATGACACCTTGCTTCTTCCGCATCGTCTTTTGGTAATAGACGACCTTGGAATTCTCCCCCGAGACATTTCAATGCTACTGCAGAGATTACTCCTTCAGGAGCTCCCCCTGTTCCCATTAATAAATCCATACCTGTTTCATCAAACGCCGTATTGATTGCCGCTGCGACATCACCGTCTTGAATGAGCTTGATTCTCGCTCCAGCTTGGCGAACCTCTTCTATTAACTGCTTATGACGATCACGTTGTAAAATGCTGACGACGAGGTCCTCAACATCTTTGGATTTAGCTTTTGCGACCGCTTTCAAATTCTCTTCCACTGTTGCATCAAGGCTAATGACTCCAACGGCCTCAGGGCCTACAGCAATTTTCTCCATATACATGTCTGGAGCATGCAACAACATCCCGTCGTCGGCAACTGCCAAAACTGCAAGTGCGTTCCACGTACCAGCAGCTACAATATTCGTACCTTCAACAGGATCAACGGCAACATCCACACGAGGCCCAAAACCATTTCCGAGCTTCTCCCCGATATAAAGCATTGGCGCTTCGTCTTTCTCGCCCTCACCGATGACGACGGTCCCTTTCATCGGGATCGTATCGAACACATCACGCATGGCGCTTGTGGCTGCGTCATCTGCTTCTTCTTTCATTCCCCGCCCCATCCAGCGTGCTGCAGAAAGCGCTGCTGCTTCAGTAACACGCACGAGTTCCATGGATAAGCTACGTTCCATTGTATCATGCCCCTTTGTTATGAACTTTTTAGTTGCTCTTGCTCTTCCTCAGTCATCTTCTCCCGCCAAAGCTTTGCACCGAGTCCTTTTAATTTCTCTTCAAGAGATTCATAACCTCGATCGATATGATGAACGCCTGTAATTTCCGTAACACCATCCGCCATAAGACCAGCAATAACTAGAGCAGCTCCTGCTCTAAGGTCACTCGCTTTCACACGCGCACCTTCGAGGCGCTTCCCACCGTTAACCATTGCTGAACGGCCTTCGACTTTAATGTCTGCACCCATTCGGCGTAACTCATCAATATGTTTAAAACGCGCATTGTAGATGGTGTCTGTAATAATACTCGTCCCCTGAGCCTTTGCTAACAATGAGGTAACCGGTTGTTGCAAATCTGTCGGAAAACCTGGATGTACGAGTGTTTTAATGTCGACACCCTTCAAACGATTGTTACTTCCTTTTACATAAACGGCATCGTCATCACTATCAACATCAACACCCATTTCATCGAGCTTAGCGATTAATGATTCTAAATGATCAGGAATTACGTTTTGAACAGCTACATCTGAACCCATACAAGCTGCAGCAATAATATACGTCCCCGCTTCAATCCGGTCTGGGATAATGCTATGTGCACAACCTTTAAGCTTCTCCTTACCTTCAATACGGATTACATCAGTACCTGCACCTTTAATATCGGCACCCATGCTCGATAGAAGTGTCGCTACATCGATGATTTCAGGTTCTTTCGCGGCATTTTCAATGATCGTCTTCCCTTTTGCTTTCACAGCTGCAAGCATAATGTTAATCGTTGCACCGACGCTTACGACGTCAAGATAAATCTTCGCACCGACTAGCTCATTTGCTCGTAAGTAAATCGATCCTTGTTCGTTTGTTACGACAGCACCAAGTGCTTCAAATCCCTTAATATGTTGATCAATCGGTCGTGGACCTAAGTTACAGCCTCCAGGAAGACCAATCGAAGCTTTTTTAAAGCGTCCGAGCATTGCCCCCATCATATAGTACGATGCGCGCATCTGTTTGACTCGCCCGTTCGGAAGTGGCATTGGCATCACTTGTCTTGGATCAATCGTCATTGCATCACCATTGTGGTTCACACGACCACCAATATGCTCAACGAGTTCAGCTAACACTTCCACATCTGAAATATTCGGCAAATTGTCAATCGTCACTGGTGAGTCCGCTAAAAGCGCAGCCGGGATTAATGCGACCGCACTGTTCTTCGCTCCACCGATTTGAACTTCTCCGTGTAGTGGATGCCCACCCTCAACCATTAACTTATCCATGTGCTGCGTCACTTCCTCATCCTTCGGTTTAAATCTTAATTTTTAAGCAACTGTCTATGAACGTAACCTTCCCCTCTTTCTAACTAGAATTGTCAAAAAGAGAGGAAGGTAGACATTATCCTTTTTGGTTTGTTACTTTTTCCCAGTCTGCTAAAAACTTCTCAATGCCTTGGTCTGTCAACGGATGTGCTGCAAGTTGCTCAATAACTTTATACGGGATCGTTGCAATGTCTGCACCGCGTTTAGCTGACTCTGTTACGTGAACAGGATGACGTACAGATGCTGCAATGATTTGTGTATCAATGTCGTGTGTCGCAAAGATATCGGCAATCTCTTCAACAAGGTCTAAACCATTGCCACCAATATCATCAACACGGCCTAAAAACGGCGATACGTATGTCGCCCCAGCACGTGCTGCTAAAAGTGCTTGCACACTTGAGAAGATCAGCGTTACGTTCGTCTCAATGCCGAGTTCTTTAAACACTTTAACTGCTTTAAGTCCTTCGACTGTCATCGGGACTTTCACCGTAACATTCGGTGCTACAGCAGCTAATTCTTTCCCTTCTTCAATCATTGCATCTGCTTCAAGTGCGATCACTTCTGCACTGACAGATCCGCTTACAAGGGACGTAATTTCTTTAAGACGTTCTTTAAAGTCAATGCCCTCTTTGGCTACAAGACTTGGGTTTGTCGTTACCCCATCTAGGATGCCAAGATCGTGGGCTTTTTTTAATGTCTTCTAGGTTTGCTGTATCAATGAAAAATTTCATGCTCTCACACCTAACCTTTAGTTTGCTTTTCCTGCTGATCCAAAGTCGCGCATTTTGCCTTTAACAGTTTCTTTAATTGCATCTCGTGCAGGTCCCATGTATTTTCTTGGGTCGTATTGGTTCGGGCTGTTCTCGAACACTTCTTTAACGGCGTTCGTTGCAGCAATTTGGCTTTCTGTGTTTACGTTAACTTTGGCGTGACCGTACTCAATTGCACGCTTTACATCGTCAACTGGAAGACCTGTCCCTCCGTGAAGCACGAGTGGTGTTAAACCAACAAGCTTGTTGATCTCTTCCATTTGCTTAAATCCAAGATTTGGTTCGCCTTTATAAGGACCATGAACCGATCCGAGTGCAGGAGCAAAGCAATCAACACCTGTTTCTTTAACAAGGCGCTCGCACTCTTCTGGAATCGCATAATTCGCTTCTGCTTCATCAACGACGATATCGTCTTCTTGACCACCAATGCGTCCAAGTTCCGCTTCAACAGAAACTCCGACTGCATGTGCCATTTCAACGACTTTCTTCGTTAGGGCAATGTTCTCTTCTAATGGGTAGTGAGAACCGTCAATCATTACGGATGTAAAACCTGCTTTGATTGCTTGTGCACACGTCTCAAAGCTTGATCCATGATCCAAGTGAATCGCTACAGGGACGGTTACGTTGTACGCTGTCATGTAGGATTTCACCATATTAACAACGGCTTCAAACCCTCCCATATATTTCGCGGCACCTTCTGAAACACCGCAAATAAGAGGAGACTTTTCCTCCTCGGCTGCTTGTAAAATGGCTTGTGTAACTCCATGTTGTTTAAGTTGTATTGGCCAACGGCATATTGGTTTTCTTTAGCCGTTTTCAGCATCTCTGTCATGGAAACTAATGGCATAAGAATGGTTCCTCCTTAGTGACTGTAAATGATTCTCCGCTATTATATCATATTCCAATTTCATTTCGATATCTTATGTAAGCATTGCCTTTTCGACCAATTGTCGAATAACGGTAATGTCAAACGGTTTAGCAATTGATGCTATTACGCCTTGTTCGTGTAATTCCTTATCAAAATTCAACTCTTCATATGCGGTCATCATAATCACACGTACGTCTGAGCCTGTTTGCGAATTTTCTTAAGGACGTCGATGCCGCTTAACCCTGGAAGCTTCACATCCAACATCACGAGCTCAAATGTCATCTTCTCCATCGCTTCTAATGCTTGGTAGCCGTTACTTGCGAGATGAACATAATACCCTTCTTCCATTAGGACAGCTTCAATTAGTTTTCGAATTCCTGCTTCATCGTCTACGATTAATACTCTTTGCAACTTGCTCACCTCTGAACAAAAAATGATCTTTCTAACAATCACCTCTTAGCGTCTTCTCTTTGACATGGTTTCTAGACTTCAAAGTAATATCCTCTTTTTGGTAATTGATAATCGGTTAGACTTGTGGAAAGGATATGCTAGAAAGGTGATCGTTCAATGTTAAAAATGTACACAACTCAGCTACAACGTGTGTTTACAAAAATTCAAGAACAAGAAGAACAAATCGATGAATGTGGAAGACTACTCGCCCAAGCGCTCGTTGGTGAAGGATCGATTTATGTAGTGGGGGGTACACGCTACGATGCACTTGCTAAAGCGCTCGTACATAACCAAGATACAGTTACGCGTGTTGCTTCGTTAAATCTCCAAAAAGAATCATCACAGCTTACTTCTGTTGATCGATTAATTGTCATTACAGATGGAGAAGAGACGACGGAAGAAATTGAACAACTTCAAACAGCATTAAATCGTGAAACGCCACTTGTATTCATTGGACCTACTGCACCGTCATTACACGATGTAAATGGGATGGAACCTCCGTTCCATATTACGATAGAATCCAGGGGCCTTATTCCGAACCTTGATGGTTCAAGAAGCGGGTACCCAGAAGAACTCGCAATCGTTTACACGTACCAGGCATTAATGTTTCAAATCCAAGAGTTGCTCGCTTAATGTTTAGACTCAGTGTACCACGAATCCATTAAAAAAAGCTGTTGAATTGCGATCCAATTCAACAGCTTTTTATTATTCTCCTAAGGAGCTCTTAATGAATTCTCTAAACAACGGTTGTGGACGTGTCGGTCTTGAGACGAATTCCGGATGGAACTGAGCAGCAACAAAGTACGGGTGGTCGCTTAGCTCAACGATCTCAACGAGACGATTGTCAGGGCTCGTTCCAGAGAATACGAAACCAGCTTCTTCAAACGCTTCACGATACGCGTTGTTAAACTCATAACGATGGCGGTGACGCTCATATACAACTTCTTCACCGTATGCACGGCGAGCAATCGTGCCTTCTTTAAGCTTACAAGGGTAAAGTCCAAGGCGTAGCGTCCCACCAAGGTCTTCTACATCTTTTTGTTCTGGCAACAAATCAATAATTGGATTCGTCGTCTCAGGGTTCATCTCTGCCGATGCAGCATCGTCGAGTCCTAGTGCATGTCTTGCGAACTCTACTGAAGCGAGTTGCATCCCTAAACAAATACCAAAGAACGGTACTTTGTTCTCACGAGCATAACGAATGGCTGTAATCTTGCCTTCAACTCCACGATGTCCGAAGCCGTAAGGTACTAGAACGCCATCTACGTCTTTTAGCTGGTCATTTACATTTTCAGCAGTAACACCTTCTGAATCGATCCAACGAATCTCAATGTCAGCATCAAACGCGTAACCGGCATGTTTCAACGACTCAGCAATTGAAAGATAAGCATCTGGTAACGATACGTACTTTCCAACAAGACCGATGGTCGTCTTTTTAGAAAGATGCTTCACTTTGTTAACGAGCTCTTTCCATTCTTTCATATCTGCTTCTGGCTTTGGTGAGTCAATTTCAAGGTGCTTACAAACGATATCATCAAGCTTTTGGTCTTGAAGGTCTAAAGCCACTTGATACAGTGGGTTTGCGTTGCGGGCTTCAATGACTGAGTTCTTGTTAATGTCGCAGAAAAGGGCAATCTTTTCTTTCATTTCTTCTGGAACCGGTTGTTCTGTACGTACGACAATCACATTCGGCTGAATGCCAAGGCTACGAAGTTCTTTAACGCTATGTTGTGTCGGTTTAGACTTCATCTCACCTGCTGCCGAAAGGTACGGAATCAACGTACAGTGAATGTACATGACGTTTTCACGTCCAACATCACTTTTGATTTGGCGAATTGCTTCTAAGAAAGGAAGGCTCTCGATATCGCCAACCGTTCCGCCGATTTCAGTAATCACGACGTCAACGTTTGCTTCATTACCTGCACGGTACACACGGTCTTTAAGCTCGTTTGTAACGTGTGGGATTACTTGAACCGTTCCACCTAAATAATCACCGCGACGCTCTTTACGAATAACAGAAGAATACACTTTACCTGTCGTTACGTTGCTGTTCTGATTTAAGTTAATGTCAATAAAACGTTCATAATGCCCAAGGTCCAAGTCTGTTTCTGCACCATCATCAGTGACAAAAACTTCGCCGTGCTGATAAGCTCATAGTACCCGGGTCCACGTTGATGTATGGGTCAAATTTTTGAATGGTTACATTCAGTCCTCGATTTTTCAACAAACGTCCTAACGATGCAGCAGTAATCCCTTTTCCTAGTGAGGAAACAACACCGCCAGTAACAAAAATATACTTTACCGCCATTTAATGAGCCCCTTCCCAATCATTCATCTAATCAATACTTAAAATCCTCATTCAATAAAAAAAAGTGACACCTCCGCCAAAACTTGGGGGGCACACTTCTCGCTTGTTACTCATTAATATCTATCATTCAAAGAAAATTTATACGCAGTTTGGACAAGCCCAAAATTGATTCTACCTTCGCCTTATAGAAAAGTCAAGCAGTCGAAATAAGTTAATGAAATTGCCTTTTTTTAACAACTTCTAGTTAAAAAGAACATGCTTTTATCGAACTTGGACATATAGTAAAAAGGTACGTCACGAAAAAGGAGTGAAAAAGATGAGACAACCATATCATTTGTGGAACCCAAAAAGAGATTGGATTCGAGATGGTGGTTATTACCATTCCAATCATTGTTCTCAACTTCCTTTTGAAATTGTCATTAACAACAACCTGATTAACGGTCCTGGTGTTGTAACGACTCCTCAAACAAACCCGATCGTTTTCTAAACAAATAAGGCGGCCCTTTGGCCGCCTTATTGAATTCATCAATCTAAAAGAGTTTAAAGAGACGTTAAGCAAGAAACTCTATTACGACTTATTATCTTCTTCGTCGTAATCTTCGTCGTCTTCCTCATCGCTTTCTTGATCATCGTCATCATCATATTCATCAAACTCTTCATCACTATCTTCATCGTGATCGTCTTCGTTTGCAATTTCATCTAACTCATCTTCAATGTCTTCGAATTCACGATCTTCTTCGACTTCTTCTTCTGGAGCTTGGAATGTGTTGCTTAAATCTTCATCGATTTATCAACCGGATACCATTCTTTTAGACCCCAGTGGTTGTTGCCGAGGTGTACGAAACGACCGTCGATATTTAACGTGGTGAACAATTTCGTACGGCGATCGTCGAGTTGAGATTTTGGGATTTTTTTCAAATCTGCAACATCATTAAAGAAAGTATGAAATTCCGCAGGATTGTTTTTGTCTTTCAACATCATATAGCTAATCTCTACGGCAGACATTTCAAGGATTTCATCATTGCTAAGTTCTTTAATGGTCAATGCAACCTACACCCTTTCGTAAGCGCTCGCTTCCTCATACCGTTAGCGGCGTGCATACCTACCATTATAAACATAAAAACAACCTTTATGCTATAAAAATTGACTTTCTTTCATAAACTCTTATTTCGGCGTTTTTAACGACCTCATAATCTCTTCTACTTGAAGGTCTGTATACTGTTCAAGCGTAAAATGTTTTCGAAGTGCCCAGCGGCGAAACGTCCACATATACCTTTGGTCATGATGTTCTCAGCAAGTAATTGTGCCTCTAGGTCTGATAACTCAATTTCACCATGTTCACGACATTCAATGAGCACCGATCGGATTCCTTCTGTCATACTACGGTCGCGGTTCAAACATACGTTAATGATTCTTTCGATAACGCTTTGATTCTTGATACATAATCAATACTTCATCTTGTAATTCATCCATAACATGAATGAGACTACGCACGAGCTGTTCAATCCGCTTTCGACCAGGTAAGTTCCGATCGAGCATTTCAGTAAATCGCGTTTTTACACCGTCATGAATTGAGTCGCATACGAGGTACAAGACATCTTCTTTCGATTCAATGTACTCATATAACGTGCCAATGCTAAAACCAGCGGCTTTTGCAATTTCCCTCGTTGTCGTACGATGAAAACCTTTCTCTTGAAAAAGTTTCACAGCCGCTTTTACCATTTGCTCTCGTCGTTTCTTAATGAGTATTTCATCTTTGACCATTGCCGGAACGTAACGCTTTACCATCAGCACTCCTCCTTATTTGCCTGAGAGTAACCCTTTGCTGATCACAATTTTTTTGGATTTCATTTGTACCTTCGTAAATTTGAGTAATCTTCGCATCGCGCATGTAGCGCTCCACAGGATATTCTCGTGTATAACCATAGCCTCCAAACACTTGAACGGCTTCTGTCGTCACATCCATCGCAGCATCACCTGCATACAATTTCGATAGTGCAGAAGCATGACCGTAAGGCTCACCATGTTCTTCTAACCATGCCGCTTGATACGTCAATAACCTCGCTGCTTCGATTTTGGCAGCCATATCCGCTAACTTAAAAGAGATGCCTTGATGATGGGCAATTGGCTTGCCAAACTGCTTGCGTTCCTTTGCATAATCCACCGCCGCATCGAGGGCTCCCTGTGCAATCCCAACCGCTTGTGCCGCAATACCATTTCTACCGCCATCAAGTGTTTTCATCGCAATTTTAAACCCTTCCCCACTATTGCCGAGTCGGTTTTCCTTAGGAACTCGACAATTCTCAAACCTCACTTCCGTCGTTGGCGAAGAACGGATCCCTAGTTTTTCTTCTTTTTTGCCGACGTGAAATCCTTCATATCCACTTTCTACGATAAATGCGCTAATGCTTTTGTGATTTTCATCGGATTCCGTTTTGGCAAATGCAATATAAACGTCCGCTTCTCCGCCATTCGTAATAAAAATCTTTGATCCATTTAAGATGTAATCATCGCCATCTTCTTTAGCAGTCGTTTTCATTGACGCAACGTCTGAACCTGCTCCAGCTTCAGTTAGTGCAAATGCGCCTAAATATTTCCCTTCTGCGAGTGGCTTTAAGTATTTTTGCTTTTGTTCTTCATTACCAAAATGATGAATCGGCCAACTAGCCAGTGATAAATGTGCCGAAAGTGTAACGCCAGTACTTGCACACACTCTAGAAAGTTCTTCAATCGCAAGAACATAACTTACATAACCACTATCCGCACCACCATACTTTTCTGACCACGGAAGCCCCGTCAGACCGAGTTCAGCCATCTTTTCAAAAATCTCCCGATCAAAACGCTCTTCATGATCTCGTTCAGCAGCCGTTGGTGCTACGACTTGTTTCGCAAAGTCACGGACGGTTTTTTTGAATCATTTGTTGTTCTTCTGTTAGTTGAAAATTCATTGTTGATTCCCCCTCTAGTTGAGCAATTGTTTTGCAATAACCATACGTTGAATTTCGCTCGTTCCTTCATAAATCTCAGTAACTTTTGCATCTCGGAAATACCGTTCAATGCCATACTCTTTCATATTGCCATATCCCCCAAACAGTTGTAGCGCTTCGGTGGATACCGTTACTGCAGCTTTGGATGCAAGCAGTTTAGCAATCGAAACTTCCTTCTTACAATCAATCCCACTCTCATATCGATTCGCCGCATGATAGACGAGGCACCTCGCCGCTTCTACTTGCGCTGCCAGTTCTGCTAATTTAAACGACACCCCTTGAAAATGATGGATTGGCTTTTGAAATTGCTCTCGACCTTTCGTATATTCAATCGCTAATTGTAACGCACCTTCTGCGATCCCAAGTGCCTGTGCGGCAATCCCAATTCGACCTGCATTTAAGTTCGCTAAAGCAATATTCAATCCTTTGTTTTCATCACCTAGACGGTTTTCTTTTGAGACCCGAACACTGTCAAAGATTAGTTCGCTCGTGTTCGTACCGTGCATTCCCATTTTCTCTTCTTTTTTTTCCGACAGTGAGCCCTGGTGTATTACCGTCTACGATAAATGCTGTAACGCCTCTACTCCCTCGATCTGGTGCAGTTGACGCAAACACAACATATACCTCAGCCGCTCCTGCATTCGTAATGAACATTTTCGAGCCCGTTAGCACGTAATCGTCACCATCACGAACGGCTTTCATTTTTAATGCACCTGCGTCAGAACCTGAACTTTCTTCGGTTAACGCAAATGCACCAATTTTGTTTCCTTGAGCAAGATCAGAAACGTACCGCTCCTTTTGATCATCCGTTCCAAATTTAACGATCGGCAGTGTGCCGACTGACGTGTGTACAGAAAGAATGACACCGAGTGATGGCGACGCTTTAGAGATTTCGTGAATAGCCGTTATATAGGAGGTCATTCCCATACCAGCGCCACCATGCTTCTCTGGTACAGGGATCCCCATTAACCCGAGCGATCCCATTTTCTTAATCAATTCAAATGGAAATTGATCCTCTTCCATCGATGGAATCGCTCGTCTCACTTCTTGATCTACAAATCGTTGGATCGTTTGTTTCAATAAAGCATCTTGTTCTTTCACTCTTAAATCCACTCGGCGCCACTCCTTATACGTAAAATTCTGAGCGATCGCTCATTCTCGCTCCAAACAAAGGTAACGTTTATACCAGTTAGTATGACGACTATGGAACTTTGATCATGATGGCGTCACCTTGACCGCCTCCACTACAAATTGCAGCAATTCCAATGCCACCACCACGTCTTCGCAGTTCATAAGCTAGGGTTAATACGATTCGATTCCCACTCGCTCCAATTGGATGACCAAGCGCAACCGCCCCACCGTTTACATTGAGTTTATCTTCTGGAATTTCACCAAGTTGCTTACCAACAAGAGCGACCATCGAAAAGGCTTCATTTAATTCAAACAAATCAACTTGCTCTACGTTGATGCCGGTTTTCTCGCATAACTTCTCAATGATTAACCCTGGGGTTTCTGGGAAACGTTCTGTTTCAATTGCAATCGCTGTATGTCCAATAATCTCAGCTAAAGGCTTCTTCCCACTTGCTTTAACGGACGCCTCATCCATTACCACAACAGCACTCGCTCCATCATTAACACCAGGAGCATTGCCTGCTGTAATCGTTCCGTCTTTTCCAAAGACAGGAGAAAGCTTCTCTAATGCTTTAAGCTGAATGTCATGACGAATAGCTTCATCTTCTTTCACAACAACATCGCCACGTCTTGATTTCACAGTGATCTCTACAATTTCCTCCGCAAACTTGCCCGCTTCTTGCGCGTTCTTCGCACGCTTGTGAGATCCATACGCAAATCGATCTTGTTCTTCTCTACCAATTCCAAATTTCGTAGCACTTTCGTTTCCATATACACCCATGTGAACGCTTTCAAAAGAACACGTGAGTCCATCATGAACCATACTATCAATGAGCGATATGTCGCCCATCTTCTGGCCAAAACGTACACTCTTTGTAAAATGAGGTGCTTGACTCATCGATTCCATTCCAGCCGCCACAATTTTAGAGCCATCACCGCTACGAATAATCTGGTCAGCAAGTGTAATGCTTCTCATGCCAGAGGCACATACTTTGTTAATCGTCTCTGTTTTCACTTCCCACGGAATGTGAGCCGCTCTAGCTGCTTGCCTTGACGTGAGTTGACCTTGTCCGCCTTGTAATACATGGCCGACAATCACTTCGTCAACTTCATCTGGTCGAAGCTCACTTCGACGCAATGCTTCTGCCATCGCACTGCCGCCAAGTTCCATTGCACTCACCGTATGCAACGCTCCGCCCATACGGCCAAACGGTGTTCTTGCACCTTCCATAATGAACGACTTTTTCAACTTACTCACCCTCTTATCCTAAGGATTCCCGAACAGCCAAAGCCGTTCGGGATGAACAAGTTATGCAGATACAGTTTCGTTTTGTTTCACGCCAATAACTGAACGTTCTAGAATTTCTACGATATCTAATGTTTCAACGGATTCTTCGACTTCTTTGTCTTTCGTACCGTCACTTAGCATCGTTAAGCAATACGGACAAGCACTACCAATCATCGTCGGATCCACAGCAAGTGCTTGCTCCGTACGTGAGACGTTTACTCGTTGCCCAGCTTCTTCTTCCATCCACATCATACCGCCACCGGCTCCACAACACATACCGTCTTCACGGTTGCGATCCATTTCCACAACTTTAAGTCCTGGAATCGCACGTAGAATTTCGCGTGGTGGATCATAAACTCCGTTATAACGTCCTAAATAGCAGGAGTCATGGTACGTAATCGTTTCATTTAATTCATGACTTGGCTTAAGTCTTCCATCTTTCACTAAGTCCATGAGTAACTCTGTGTGATGATACACTTCGACATCTTCAAGCCCGAATTCCCCATACTCGTTTTTGAAAATATTATAAGCATGCGGGTCAATCGTGACGATTTTCTTCACGTCATTCTTTTGGAACTCAGCGATATTCGCTGTTGCAAGCTCTTGGAATAAAAATTCATTCCCGATCCGACGTGGTGTATCTCCAGAGTTCTTTTCCTTGTTCCCTAAAATTGCGAACTTCACGTCGGCTTCATTCATTAACTTCGCAAACGATGCAGCGATCTTCTGACTTCTCTTATCGTATGAACCCATACTTCCGACAAAGAACAAGTATTCGAACTCTTCATCGCGCTTCTTCATTTCTTTCACTGTCGGTGCATCGATATCTTCACGACTATCACGCCAGTTTTCGCGCTCTTTCCGGTTAATGCCCCACGGGTTACCTTGACGCTCAATATTCGTCATCGCACGTTGAGCATCTGGGTTCATTTTCCCTTCAGTTAAAACGAGGTAACGACGCATGTCGATGATTTTGTCAACGTGTTCGTTCATAACTGGACATTGATCCTCACAATTACGGCACGTCGTACAAGCCCAAAGCTCTTCTTCTGTAATGACGTCACCGATCAAGTTCACATCATAACTCGCTGCAGCTTCCTCACTACCTTTAGCTGCAAGTTGGTTGGCAGTTGCACCGCTAAATGCATAAGCCGGTAGCCAAGGGCTTTGTGAAGTAACAGCTGCACCTTTTTCTGTAAGGTGATCGCGCATCTTTAATAAAAGGTCCATTGGTGAAAGCATCTTCCCGCTTCCTGTTGCCGGACACATATTCGTACAACGACCGCACTCTACACAGGCGTATAAATCAAGAAGTTGCTTTTGATCGAAATCTTCAATCTTTCCTTTACCGAATACTTCTTTGCTTTCGTCTTCAAAATCGATCGACTCGAGCTTACCTGTAGGCTTCGTTGGTCCAAGCCATACATTTGCAGGTCCTGCAATCAAGTGAGCATGCTTCGATTGTGGAACGTACACTAAGAACGAAAGTAAGAAGAGTAAGTGCAACCACCAGAATACGTAGAACAGTGCAGTTGCGACATCTGGACCTACAAATGCCATCCCTTGAGCAATAGCGGAGGATGCAGGTTCAAATACAGACCAGCTTGCGTACCCTTGTACAATTTGATCCATCCTTTAGTCATCAGCTTAAAGACCATAACGCCTGACAAGAAGATGAGTACAAGGCCTGCTTTCCAATTGCGCTTCAATCTCACAATCTTCTCAATATAACGACGGTAAAACGCCCAAACAACCCCGAATAAAATCATGACTACAACGAGTTCTTGCGAAAGTGTAAACCACGGGTAAAGCGGACCTAACGGCAGATGACTTCCCGGATTTAACCCTTTCCAAATGACATCAATTGCACTAAATTGAACAATTAGAAATCCGTAAAAGAAAATTACATGAATGATACCACTCTTCTTATCTTTCAGTAATTTCTTTTGCCCAAAAACATTCGTAAGTACTGCATCGCGTCTTTCTTTTGACGTAAGAATAAACTTTGCTTCTTGCCCAAGCTTAATAAAACCGATTCGCGTTGTTACTAATTTTGCGAATAAAAATACGGCATACGCTGTCACTAACAAGAAAGCGATTACATGAATCCAGTGAAAGACCTCCACGAATGACTCTCCTTTCCAAACCCTATGAATTTTCTTTCTACTATTAACAATTAGTATAACAAAAAAAGCGACTGAATGACTATTCATTTGTAAATTTCATTCATGATTCCACTCACTTCGGGCAAAGTAACAGTAAAAGGAGTGACTGATATGGCTTTAACGATTTTCTTTTCTATTCTTTTCCTCCTCATCTTATTCGTCATCTTGGTCGTCCTCGATTTTCGTGGCGGTCGCTCCAAACATCAAGCACAAGCTACAAATGCCGTAATCACGCCGAAACGTAACGGAAAAGCCGAATTGATTGATGATGGACAAGTTTTTTTTAATACATTATTCCGAGATATTGAAACCGCTCACGACCATGTTCATTTATCGTTTTTTTATTTGGAAGGAAGGTCGGATCGGTGAACAACTGCTCGCACTTTGTGAACGCAAAGCAAGAGACGGTGTGCAAGTCCTCATTCTCGTTGATCGATTAGGGAGTTCAATTACAAAGCAAGTGAAGACAAGAGTCGAACAGTCTGGTGTTGTTTTCGCCTACACACATTCACCTAAATTTCCACATTGGTTCTATAATGCGAATCGACGATACCACCGCAAAATTGCGGTGATTGACCAACGAGCAGCTTATATAGGCGGTTTTAATGTAGGGGATGAATACATCGGTAAAGACCCGAAATATGGGTTTTGGCGCGATTTACACATTCGCATCGAAGGAACCATTTTAGATGACATTCAACAACGATTTTTAGACGACTGGGAAGGGGCGAGAGCTCCTAAACCAAACCTCACAACGACTCCAAGTGACAAAGTAGGAAGGAGGTCTTCCAGCTATTTTATTCGGAAGGCAAAGGGGTTATCGACAAATTAAATGAATGGCTTAATCGTGCTGACCATTCCATTACCATTGTTACCCCTTATTTTATCCCAAGCAAAGTCTTGCACCATACGCTTATGAGCAAAGCACGTAAGGGTATTTCCATTAAAATACTCATTCCAGATATTGAGGACCACCCATTCGTGAAATCAGCAGCCTATGCTTACTTGCCTTCTCTAATGGAAGCAGGTTGCAAATTCTATCGTTACACAGACGGGTTTTATCACGGAAAAGCGATTGTCATTGATGGAAAAGAAGCCCAAATTGGTTCTGCAAATTTTGATAAACGTAGCTTTCATTTAAACGATGAGCTTGATCTTGTTGTTCCTGGTGGACCCTTTGTACAAACGATCGCAACGACACTTCGAAAAGATATTGCAGGGGCTACCCCTCTAACCCTTGAAGACGTCAAAACCGTAGTGTATTAAACAAGATTAAAACTAAGATTGCCGTTATGATTTCTGAATTTCTCTAAATAAAAAGATGCTGCCACATGACAGCATCTTTTATTTTAATTATTACAGGCGGAGTTCTTGGGGGGTGTCAAACTCCTCGTCATTCTTATAACGGATCACACTCGGTTTTAAAGCAAGAACCACAAATTCCTCATCTTCAGGACCTGAGTACTTTTCTGCTACTTTTTCTGACCATGCTTTTTGTTTTTCTGTGGCGTCCGTTACAATCGTTGCGGTCGCTTCAATTTCAACAAAGCTGTCGTTTTTTTTCATCATAACCGAGTAAAATATGAACATGGGCATTTTCTTCGATGTCCTCGACTTTATGCGTATGTCTGCCTGTCGGTGTATAGAGCATTAACCCATCATGATAAAAGGTCATATAACGAGCGTATGGACGGTCATCCTTCATCGTAGAAAGTACGCCAATTCGATTTTCTTTTAGCACTTCGATCACGTGATCTTTTAATTGTTCGTGATTTGACATCCGCAGTAACCTCCTATGGTTTCATTTCATAGTTACCATTCCCTGCATGTCCGATTTTTACTCTATGGATCTTTTCAACTCTTACAATAAAGGTGTGTTTTTATGAAGAAAAAAACGCAAACCATTCTCCGTTTTATCTGGAAGCACGATCGGATTGATTAGTCCGTCAGGTCCAACGAAGCAAGAAAGTTTCGACAAAGCAACTGCGCTTTTGCAAAACTTAGGGTTTAACGTGACGACAGCTCGTCCTTTCCGTGAATACCCTGGCTATTTAGCTGGGTCAATTGAAGAGCGAGTTGAAGAGTTGCACACACTATTCGTCGATCCTGATGTTGATGCAATCCTTTCATTACGTGGTGGATACGGAAGTGCATCGCTCCTTCCCTATTTAGACTTTGATTTAATTGCTAGGCATCACAAACCGTTCTTAGGATATAGCGATGTAACTGCTTTGCATATCGCCCTTTGGCAAAAAGCGAAAATGATCACCTTCCATTCACCAATGGCAACATCTGATCTACTTAAGGCACCACAATCATCCATTGATCATCTCCTAGCTTCACTTCAAGCCGAAACGTATCCTGGTAGGATTATGAATCCAGAGAATATACCATTAACAACGATGATGCCTGGGACTGCAGAAGGTGAATTAGTAGGTGGAAACTTATCGGTTTTAACGAGCCTAATAGGGACGCCATATGAATTGGATTTACGAGGAAAGATCTTATTTCTTGAAGACGTTGGTGAAGAACCGTATGCGATTGACCGAATGTTAACGCAATTGCATTTATCAGGGAAGCTGCACGATGTGAGCGGCTTTCTAATCGGGACGTGGGAAGATTGTGAGTCTGAAGACTACAAAGATGGAGATACCGTCGATGACGTCCTTACACGTATTCTTACACCGTATAAGAAACCGATGCTTTCTAATTTACAAGCTGGCCATAGCCGACTTCAATTGACGCTCCCACTCGGAGCTCGAGTAAGGATCGATGCAACAGCTCAACACATTTATGTTTTAGAACAGGTGGTGCTTCCTTCATGACGTTAAAACGAGCAAACGAATTACTTCCTTGGCTCACTGCGATTCGACGGGATTTTCATGAACATCCTGAATTAAGTACACAAGAGTTTCGAACGATGGACCGCATTTGCCATTACTTAGATGAACTTTCTATTCCATATGAAAAAGGAATTTTTAATACAGGAGTTGTTGCAACCATTCAAGGAGCAAAGGAACATCCTGTCGTTGCTCTTCGCGCAGACATGGATGCCTTACCGATACACGAACAAAATGATGTTCCTTATCGATCAAAAAACGATGGGGTCATGCATGCGTGCGGACATGATGCACATATGACCGTCCAGCTTGGGGCAGCAAAGTTATTACAAGATGAGCGCAACCATTTAAATGGTACGATTAAACTGTTATTCCAACCAGCAGAAGAAACCGTAGGTGGGGCATTACCGATGATTAAAGAAGGAGCACTCGAAAACGTAGAAGGCATCTTTGGTTTGCACGTAGCACCAGAGATTCCAGTCGGTAACGTCGGTGTGCGCTACGGACAAATGAACGCCGCCTCCGATGCTTTTTATATCACCATTCACGGTAATAGTTCACATGCAGCTTACCCTTCTTCAAGTGTTGATGCGATCGTCATTGCAAGTTATGTCATTACTGCTCTTCAAACGATCGTAAGCCGCAATGTTGATGCTCGTGATAGCGCTGTACTATCATTTGGAATGATTCAAGGAGGAAACGCCCGAAATGTGATCGCGGACTCGGTTACGTTTGAAGGGACGTTACGAACGCTACTTCCAGAAACACGTGACTATGTCGTCTCTCGGATTAAAGAGACCGTTGAGCACGTTGCAAAAGGATTTGGAGCAAGTGCAACGATTAATCATGAACCGGTTATCGTGCGCTTATTAACGATGACACGATGATTGATCACATCAAAAAAATCGGTCACTACACTACTCGGAAACGATCATCTACAACCGATCGAGAAACCGAGTTTAGGCGTTGAAGACTTTGCCTTTTTCGCAGCAGAAGTACCGGGTGCCTTCTATCGTCTAGGTGTTCGTAATGATGCTCGTGGAATTGTTCATGGCGGGCATACGAATCGTTTTGATGTTGATGAAGCTGCGCTAGCTATTGGTGCTGCCATTCAGGTCGAAGCGGTACGACAATTTTTAAACGACTAAACTTCCTAACGCTTAGCTCTTATGCTAAGCGTTAGATTTCGATTTTGGATAAAACACACCCGTCAAATGCTCAGAAACCTCAAACAAACGTAATGCACTTGCCTCGTCATATAACTCGTCTCCAATCGAATCAATAAACGGATCCCCAATTCGTCGTCGTTTTGAGTGAGGACCGACATATTCTCCACCATGAATCGACGGATGTAATGCTGCAAACAAAATTGATTTTGCTCCCCTTTGCGTTGATTGTGCAAAACGCTCTTGCATCAAATAGATAAGCCCTTTGGCTGAACGCTCCTCTCCCCGTGACAATAAATTTGACTTCGTAATCCCGGGGTGGCAAGCAACACTCTTAACGGCCCAATTGTTATCTTCAAATAACTTCTGTAAGCGGAGTGCAAATAGTAAATTAGCATACTTACTCTGGCGATAATATTGAAAGGGGCGATAATGCTTCACTCCTTGAAGATCCTCAAAGAACATCGTTTTTTTGTGTGCTGCAAGACTACTAACCGTTACGACCCTTGCATGTGGGCTCGTTTTTAGCATTGGCAACAAATGCCCAGTCAGCGCAAAATGCCCTAGATGATTCACACCAAATTGCAGTTCAAACCGATCTTCGGTTAACTTATGAGGTGGCATCATCACACCGGCGTTATTGATTAGAAGACTTAGTGACTCGTACTTTTTTTGAAATGCATCAGCAAACTCTTTTACGCTTTTGAGGCTTGCAAGGTTTAGATGCATAACTTCGATCGAGTTGATACGTTTATTCTCTTGGAGCTGTTTAACTACTTTTTTTCCCTTTGTCGACATTTCGAACGGCAATGATTACGTTTGCTTGTTGCTCTTTTGCAAGTGTACGCGCAGTTTCTAAGCCAAGACCACTGCTCCCACCTGTTACAATGACCGTTTTTCCCTTAAGCTCATTGCTCATAAATTGCTCCTCACCCTCATTTGGAACCATAAAGGATTCTTTTATATTTGTTAAATATTTAATTCAGAATTCTTTTTGGTTTCATTTGGTGTATTCTTCAATTTTTAATTGATATTGCTCGTTCTCTTTTTGAATAGTTACCGGATGACGACAAAACTCAGAGAGCTGTTCAGATGTTAGCAGTTGTTCTGTTTTCCCTGCTCTAAACACCCTCCCCTCTCGCAATAAAAGGGTCGATTTGAATGCGGGGAGGATCTCGTCAACTTGATGTGTAATGTAGAGAATTGTTGTTTTTTTGCTCTTCTGCTAATTTCTTTACGTTCTCAAGCAGCTGCGCTTTTGAAAAGAAATCCAGTCCATTGCAAGGTTCATCGAGCATGAGTATTTCTGGTTCTGCCATGAGCGCTCGTCCGATTAAAACGCGCTGTTTCTCTCCTTGTGACATTTGCTCATACGGCTGCCGTTCAAGGTAACCGATCCCTAAATCACTTAAGATTTTTTTAGCTTTGTGCATTTGACGTTCGCTTGGATATGTATGTAAGCCAATGCTTGCATGTAGCCCGCTTAATACGACTTCAATGCCGTAATTTTGGAGTTGATCATGCATCTTTTCTGAAAACGAAAAGCTGACGAGCCCGATTCTTTTTCGGAGCTCTTGCCAAGGGTACTGACCGAACTGCTTTCCGAATAAATAAACATCACCACTCGAAGGAAATTGATATCCACATATAATGTTCAATAACGCTGTTTTTCCAGCCCCATTCATTCCGAGAATTGCCCAATGTTCTCCCCGTTCTACATGCCAGTTAATCGAATCTAAAATGACTTTATCTCGTTTGAAACTAACGTTTTCTAACGTGATCATTCGTTCACACTCCTTTTCTTCTATATTATAGTAATTAGAATAGTAAAAAAAGTGAGGGCGAAACGAAAAAGCTAACGTTGTCAGATTGTCGTTAGCTTTTTTTCTCGAATCTATTTAGATTTGCTCAATGACAATGTATACAAAGATTGTAGCCTAACGCGATTAATCCTTCATACTCTGCCGCACTTACGAGGAATTGCTGATCTTCTATGACAATTTGTTTATGTTCACATTGATCCGTCACGAATCGCGTACGATGAATCACATACTTTCCATGGTCAATCATGTATTTAGACAAATAGACCGTGTCCCCTACTTATGACGTTGACTCGCTGTTGCATCGCCCTACATAAATTAACCCTTCACTAACCCAATCTATGGTTCATCAACCACATGTATGATTTATTAAACATAAATCATACATACGTCCTTATGCTTCTACTCACAAACGCTCTGTAAATCGTTGAATGACATGGTTCAGTTCATTTGAACGTCTTGTCGGTACTTGGTGGCCTACACCATCAATGTAAGCGGTGTGAACTTCCCCCTTTGTAACCTGCTCATAAAAGTTAATTTGGTACCCTTGGACGTAGCGATCATGAACGCCATAAATGAGTAACAGTGGGACTTCCAATTGGTGCAAGCGCCTAGTAAAGTCCGTTTGTTTACCAGCTGAATACCACGTTCGTAACACATCAGATCGTACACTTCTAACGGTCGCTTGGATTTTTTTACGCGTTGTATGATGTTTCGTATGAGAATGGGACAGCACGTATGCCATTAAAGACTGCCAATGGTGACTAGCCGCAAAAACACCAAGCTGGAATTCTCTCTCTAATAACAACGTATCAACGACTGGGAAACCACCGATTAAAATAATTGCTTTTGTTCGGTTTGGGTAGGATAGTGCAAACTCTAGTGCTGGCAATCCACCGTAAGAATACCCACACAAGACAACTGAGTGGTCTTTTTCAACGGTAGTAACGTCATACGCATCCGCTGCCCATCTTTTAATCGTAAGTGGGACTTTACCGACCTCACTTAATCCATGTCCCCGTGCATTAAGCGCTACAAGCTTGTGTCCATTGGCTAATGGTTTTTGCTCTCTGAACACCGCTGCTCCGAGTGCAGGTGGATGAAAAAAATAAATAGGTACGCCTTCTCCAAGAGTAAAATAGTGCAACCATGTGCCATCTTCCGTTTTTATTCGTTTCATTTCTTCCACCTCTTACACTTACGATGCCCGCAATTTGATTAGCTTAGTAATGCCAATCTATACAAAAAAAGCCTTGGCGCTAAGCAAATTAATCAGCTTAACGCCAAGGCTTCTTTTTATTTACATTTTCTCTGGTGCGTGTACACCAATTAATGTAAGTCCGTTTCGTAAAACAGTCTGGGCTGCTTTAACGAGTGCCAATCGCACGTTCGTTAATTCTTTGTTCGACTCATCTACAATTCGTTCTGCATTGTAGTAACTATGGAACGTGGAGGCGAGTTCGTGTAAATAGTTCGGAATTCGGTGCTGTGCGTATTGATCTGCCGCACCTGCAATTACGCTTGGGAACTCCCCGATCTTTTTAAGAAGCTCATAAGCTTTGTCTGAATCAATCAGCTCTAAATTAAGAGATTGTTCATCGTAGGTAATGCCTTTTTCTTCCGCTTGTTTAAACAAGCTACTCACACGGGCATGTGCATATTGGACGTAGTACACGGGGTTTTCATTAGACTGTTGCTCTGCAAGATCCATATCAAAGTCTAAATGTGTATCAACGCTACGCATCGCGAAGAAATAGCGAGTCGCATCAAGTCCAACTTCTTCCCATAGCTCTCGCATTGTTACTGCGTTACCCGTACGCTTACTCATCTTTACACGCTCACCGCTACGCATTAAGTTCACGTTTTGACCAATTTGGAAAGAGAGCTTGTCTTTCGGGTAGCCAAGAGCTTGTACGGCTGCTTGCATACGAGGAATGTATCCGTGATGATCTGCACCAAACAAGTCAACGAGATGATCAAATCCACGATCTAGCTTATCTTTATGGTAAGCGATGTCTGGAAGTAGATACGTATACGTTCCATCTTGTTTGACGAGTACACGGTCTTTATCATCACCATAAGCCGATGACTTAAACCAAGTTGCGCCGTCTTGGTCGAAAGCTTCTCCGTTCTCACGAAGTGTTTCAAGTGTCTCAACGACTTTGCCCGACGTATAGAGTGACGTCTCAGAGAACCACGTATCAAAGCGAACTCTAAAATCGGCTAAATCTTGTTTTAGCTTTTCTAAAAGTTCTTGTAGGCCGAGCTCTCTAAATTTCCGTAGACGTTCAGTTTCATCCATCTCGACAAATTCTGATCCGTATTGTTCAGAAATACGGTTTCCGATTTCGACAATGTCCGCACCTTGGTAACCGTCTTCAGGAATTTCAGCTTCTTGACCTTGTGCTTGTAGGTACCGAACCTCTACAGACTTCGCTAGGTTATCAATTTGGTTGCCTGCATCGTTAATGTAGTATTCTCGCTCAACCTGATATCCTGCCATATCTAAAATGTTACTAAGCGCATCTCCAACCGCTGCTCCACGAGCATGGCCAAGGTGAAGCGTACCTGTCGGATTTGCTGAAACAAATTCGAGCAACACAGACGTTCCTTTTCCTGCATTCGACCTTCCGTACTCCTGATTCTCTGTAAGAACAGCAGGTAACACATCGCGGAGAAAGCGTAAATCAAGGAACAAGTTGATAAAACCAGGTCCTGCAATATCCGCTTGCTTTACATAGGCTTTATCATGATCTAAATGATCCAAAATCGCTTGTGCAATCTCGCGGGGGTTTCGCTTCGCAATTTTCGTTAATTGCATGGCTACATTCGTCGCAAAATCCCCATGGTTTTTGTCTTTTGGCGTTTCTAATATGATGTCAGGTACTTGTTCACTGCTTGCAAGCCCTGAAGAAACCACGGCTGCTTGAATGGCTTCTTTCATTTGTTCCTTCGCTTGGTCCAAGATGTTCATTGTTTACTGTTGCTCCTCCTTGATTTTTATCTTTACATCATAATGCCCCGCCAATTGTCCTTGCAACTCTAAATCATACGTAAAGGCCAATTGACCGAGCAATGCATCCTTTTTAAACCATTTAATTTGGAGGTCTTCCGTTTTTGCTAACGTTTGAAAAGTTGCATACGCGGTTTTATAAGACCCCTCGGTTTCTTTACCTGGTGTATATTCTTGGCGCATTGATACGGCTCCTTGCCGAAGCACTGTTAGACTGTCCGGCTGAATCTTAAGCACTGTCTTAACTTCACCAATGTCCTCAAGTTGTTCGTTCCACGTCACAAACGTGCTTTGACTCTTTTTGACGAGTTGTCCAGAGCCACTAACTGAGATCTCTTTCTTTTCGCCCGCTTGTTCTACGTTCGTCTCCATTGTAACAAATACTGGAATGCCTTGTTCACTCATTTCGGCCTCCCCTTTCCTATTAATGAGTGTATCCAATCTGACTTTGCTCTGCAATTGCTCTACAGTAACATTCGCCCTTTCTTCGGAAATCCCCGTCTCTAACTTTGTCTAAAGACATCGAAAAACGCGGAGGAATTGAATCCCCCGCGTTTGTTTAGTATTCGACTTTATCAATTTTACTTTTCCATTGTTCAAACGGCCGCTCATCATCTAAATCGAGTCGAACGAACGGGATCAGCCGTTCATTTTCAACTTTAGCAATTTCATCATAAATGAACGCATCGTCAAAACCGATCTTAGCAGCATCGTCTTTGTTCATTGCATAGTACACATGTGTGGGGCGTGCCCAATAGATCGCCCCTAAACACATTGGACACGGTTCACAGCTTGAATAGATGATACAACCGTCTAGCTGGAAAGTCCCTAAGTTTTTACACGCATCGCGAATGGCGGTTACTTCAGCATGAGCCGTCGGATCATTGTCTTTCGTTACGACATTTCCGCCTCGACCGACAATGCTCCCGTCTTTTACGACAATGGCACCGAACGGTCCGCCACCGCTTTCTAAGTTTTCACAAGCAACGTTTATCGCTTCTTTAAGAAATCTCGAATGGTTTGTCATTGATTACACTCTCCAGTCTCTCTATATGTTGTGATCTTTGTAGGGACACTCCCTTCGTCAAAAATCACGATCGTTCCTGCATATAAATTGAAAAACGGATTGAAGAACTATGTTCCTTACCACTTTATTCCTGATTATTCGTGATTTCTAACCTAGAAATCGAGTACAGCTTACTTGTAAACCTCTCCTTTTCTTTGTATTATTAAATTTCAGTGAAGGAGAGAGAGGCGGCGGCTGTATGAACGTATCGAAGGCTTCACTTATACCGGGAATACTTACAATTGGACTCCTGACCGCATGTGGTCAAGATTCCGCCCAAGAAGAACTTCTAGATTACTTAAATGGTCCTTATGATGAGTTTCTAGATATGTATGATGAACTTAGCTATATTTATGATGATTATGAAGACGCTGGTTCACAAGGTGACGATGAACGAGTTCTTGAGATTATTCAAGCAGATTTAATCCCTCAATACGATGAGATGTACGATCATTTAACGTCGCTTTCTTTTGAAGAGGCTGACATCGAAGAATTAAATGAACTGCTTATTGAAGAAACAAACTACAACCAAGAAGCTGTGCTTGCCGAAGAAGAAGCGTATCGAATCGTTCTTGAAAACGGAGAAAGTGCGGATGAGCTTTTTGATGAACGAGACGAGTACTATGATCTTGCTGACGAAAAATTAATGGAATTTGATCAATTGTTAAATGAATTAATGGAAACGTATGATGTAGAATAATTTTTTTGCGATGAAACATGTGGTTTCATCGCTTTTCTAATTTGTGTCGGTTTTTTTCATAATTTCTCCTCTTACAATGAACCGAAACATCCATTATAATTACGAACGGAGTCGATTTTTAAATCTCGTTATTCGACAATAATGACCATCTATAACTAAATGGTTACATTGTGAAACGGAATCAATGGTTGATAGGAAGAACTAGATACTTCCAATGTCAACACGGTTATTGTTTCAAATTCGAACATTATACACAAATATGACAAACCACAACTTATAGTGGTTTGCTTTTATTTTCGGCACAACAAGTTGTGGTTTAGGCGTAGATTTTCAGGGTAAATAATGCTAAGATAGAGTTAACAAAGAGGATTGGAAGTGGCAATACATGACGATCATAATGAAGCATGATGGCGCTCGTAAGATGCCTTTTGACAAAGAGCGCTTGTTTGCGTTTATTGATGAAGTAACAACCGACATTCGTATTACTAAATACGTTGATCAATATAAAGAGAAAATCGTAAAAACCATCGAAGCAAAAGAAGAATATGCAGCAGCGGACATTACCCAACTCTTGCTTTTAACTGCCGCTGAGAACAATGACATCGCTGTGCCTGAATGGACATATGTTGCATCGAAGATCTTCCTTCGTGACCTCTACAAAAAAAGCAGCATATAACCGTAGTTATGATGCAAAACAACGATACGGAAGTTTCTACGGCCTCCAAAAGCGTCTTGGTCAACTCGGCATTTATGATGTAACGATTTTACGCGATTACACACAAGATGAAATTGAAGAAGCTGCCAAGTTTATCGAGCCTGATCGCGACTACTTACTTACTTATGCTGGACTAAGAACATTAAGTGATCGTTACTTAGCGAAAGGCTATGACGGTAAGGAAGTCTATGAGTTACCACAAGAACGCTGGTTGACAATTGCAATGACTCTTATGTCTCAAGAAGACCGCTCCAAGCGTTTATCGCTCGTAAAAGAAGCTTATTGGGCGCTCTCCAACCTCTACATGACCGTTGCAACACCAACACTCGCGAACGCTGGAAAGAAAGCAGGCCAACTATCAAGCTGCTTTATTGATACGATTGATGATAGCCTTCAAGGCATTTATGATTCGAATACAGACATTGCAAACGTAAGTAAGTACGGTGGCGGTGTTGGGGTTTACATCGGAAAAGTACGTGCTGCAAACTCTGATATTCGTGGCTACAAAAATACTTCTTCTGGTGTCGTGCCATGGATCCGTCAAATTAACAACACAGCAGTTAGTGTCGACCAACTTGGAACACGTGCAGGAGCTGTTGCCGTCTATTTAGATGTGTGGCATGCAGATATCTTTGAATTCCTCGACCTTAGACTAAATAACGGTGATGAGCGTAAACGTGCACATGACATTTTCACAGGGGTTAACTTACCTGATATTTTCATGGAAGCTGTTGAGTCACGTGGTGACTGGTATTTATTCGATCCACACGAAGTACGCCGAGTATTTGGTTGGTCACTTGAAGATAGTTACGATGAAGAGCCTGGTAAAGGGACGTTCCGCGATCGTTATGAGATGTGTGTACAATCAACAGAGCTTACGAGTCGCAAAAAAAGTCAAAGCCATTGATGTCATGAAGCGCATCATGCAATCCCAGCTTGAGACTGGAACGCCATATATGTTCTATCGTGATGAAGTAAACCGTATGAATGCGAACAAACATGAAGGTATTGTTTATAGCTCAAACCTTTGTACAGAGATTATGCAGAACATGTCAGAAACGGTTGTTATTGAACAAATTGAAGCCGACGGAGAGATCGTCGTTCGCAAAAAGCCAGGTGACTTTGTCGTCTGTAACCTTTCTTCAATTAACTTAGGACGTGCCGTACGTTCTGATGTGTTATCACGCTTGATCCCGATTCAAGTGCGTATGCTTGATAATGTAATCGATATTAACAACCTGCCTGTACTCCAAGCACAGATTACGAACAAGAAATACCGTGCAATTGGGTTAGGAACGTTCGGTTGGCATCACCTACTCGTTCAAAAGGAACTTTCATGGGATGATCCTAAAGCCGTGCAATTGGCCGATGAATTGTATGAGGAAATTGCTTATCGTACGATTCAAGCAAGTGCACAACTCGCAGAAGAAAAAGGAAGTTACCCTGCCTATGAAGGATCTGAGTGGAGCGACGGGAAATACTTTGAACGTCATGGCTACACTGAAGTTGACGAAGACAAAGCCTACTCCCACTATGAGCGTTGGCAAAAACTTGCAAAGCAAGTACAAGAAACAGGAATTCGTAACGGCTATTTAATGGCTGTAGCACCGAACAGTTCCACGGCTACGATTGCGGGTAGTACTGCAGGTATTGACCCAACATTTGGTCCAAGCTACGTGGAAGAGAAGAAAAATTATCGAATTACAGTAACTGCACCTGATATTACAGGTGAAAACTATAAATACTATGAGAAAACAGCCTTCCAACAAGATCAATTTGCAAGCATTGCTCATAACGCTGCTCGTCAAAAGCACGTAGATCAATCTCAATCGTTTAACCTTTACGTACCAGCTTCAATTAAGGCAAAGACGTTACTTGACCTACACATTTCTGCTTGGAAAGCAGGACTTAAAACGACGTACTACGTACGAAGCAGTAAGATTAACATTCAAGAATGTGAATGGTGCGCGAGTTAATGAAGCATGTTTTAGTGCTACATGAATCGTTAAGTGGCAATACGAAACGTCTTGCGGACCTTGTAGCTGAACTTCTTAAACAACGAGAAGCGATTGTCAACGTACAATCGCTTCGCACCTTTTTAAATGAACCTAAAGCGCGTACACAAATGCAGCTTGAGCAGTATGATAAAGTACTCATTGGCACGTACACTGATGATTCCCATCAACCTCCTGAACTGATTGAAGAGCTACTCGAAACGTACGACTTAACCGAGTACAATGTAGCAGCTTTTGGCACCGGAGACACTCAGTGGGGAGACAGCTACTGCTATGCAGCCGATGTCGTTGCTAAAGAATCTCAATCAAAAGACCCTGTACTAAAAATAGAACAAATGCCTGCAAAAACTGACCTTGAAACAATTATTGAATGGCTGGAGGCGATTGGTAGTGAATAATATGATGCAAAAAGTAGCAATAATGGAACCGACCAACCCTGTTCGTTCAACAGGAATTATAAATGGCCGTTCAAGTGGTATTCTCAATTGGAACGACATTGCGTATCCTTCTTTTTACCGAACGTATCGAGAATTAATGTCTAATTTCTGGATTCCACAAGAAGTCAACATGAGCCCGGATTCAAAGTCGATCGTTGACTTAACAGAAGAAGAATTACGTGCATACAAATTAACAATCGGTCTACTTGCAACGCTTGATACTCCTCAAGCTCGCCTCATTCATGGTGTAAGTGAGTACGTAAGTGACGATAGTGTACATGCCATTGCAGCAGTCATTGCGCAACAAGAAGTTGTACACAATGAAAGCTATTCTTATGCTCTTTCTTCCCTATTTAGTTACGAGGAGCAAAAACAAATCTTTGATGATGCACGCCAAAACAAAACAATCATTCAACGTAATGAACGTGTTATGGCCGCATACGATGAATTTCTTAAAAACCCAACAGAACAAAACCTCGTGAAAGTTATTATCTATTCAATTATTCTTGAAGGTATTTTCTTCTACAGCGGGTTTGCATATTTCTACAACCTTGCACGCCAACAGAAAATGAACGCAACAGCTCAAATTATTAGCTTTATTAACCGTGATGAGCTCGTACACGGCAAGTTTATGTCTGAACTTTTACGTGCTGTACTCGGTGAAAACCCTCACTTAAACACAGAAGAATTAACAACATTTATCGAGCAAGAATTCCAATATGCTGTTGAATCTGAGATTGAGTGGTCAGAAGAAGTTTTACAAGGACTTGTTGGGATCGACCTTGATGAGATGAGCACCTACATTAAGTACCGTGCCAACAAAATGCTAAAAACACTTGGAATTGATCCGATCTATGAAGATGCTCATGACAATGGCATGCCATGGATTAAAGCTTTTGTCGATAACTTTGATGAAACAAAAACCGATTTCTTTGAAGCGAGAAATCGTAGTTATGAGAAAGTTGATGCTGATAACGGCTTTGACGAACTCTAAAACAAATCGTGTCGTTATAAAACCCCCTGCGATTCCACATCAGGGGGTTATTTTACGTTCATATTTTGAAGGAAAATCGAGGATGATTTGAGTTTACAGAAGAAGAGCATACTGGTTTGGACTACTAAAAACGTCTTCCGCTTGTATTGTTCGCAGGGTTCGTAACAACCCCAGGACCGTTAATTAAGTTATTATTGATTACGATTTCGCCACATCCACATCCACACTCTTCAACAGGTGGCTTTGGTTGAGGACGACGACGAGGACCTCTTGAACATCCACAATAGTTGCTTACCATGATGCATCTCACCTCCAGTACTACTCTATTGTATTGCGAACAAGTATTGCCTGTCACGACGCTTACCTATGCCCTGTCCTCCGCTTTTGCTGAAATTAAAAAACCACCCTCAATTTTTTTGAGAGATGGCTTTGAAAATCATCACCTTAACCAATAACTAAAAAGCGTTGCAATGATGACAATAAAAAGAAAATAACAACTTGCAAACACTAAATTCCTGCGAATGATGCTGTAGGGGTTCGCTTGAAGCTGCATCGCTAATATCGTTGGAGTAACGTTAAACGGACCAATCATGACCGTACCCATTCCGACACCAATCAATAAAATGCTCATCCCGTAAGGGTGATGTGCAATAGCCTCCGTTAAAAACGGTGAAATGAGGGCAATTGAGATCAAAGGATGGAAGCCAACGAGTGCAAGACTAAAAATACAAATCGCTACGAGTAAATAAAAAAACAATTAATGCGCCTTCTGTATACGTAAATACGAACAACGAGTTCATGTAATCAAACCAGATGGTGTATGGAAACACTTCCACAAAAAAAACCCGCCGATAAAAACAAGAAAAACAACCCGTGGAGTTGCGTTGTGTTACCACGTAAATACGTAAAGCTTAGCTTTTTAAACCGTTTTAATCGTCCAATTGACAGTGACCATAAAAAGGTGAAAGGCACAATTAAAATCGTTACTGTAAACAAAAACGATTGAGGAATAAACCCATTAAACGTAAGCAAAACAACAATGAAACACGTAATAGCAATACCTAATTGTAGTAGTTTTTTTCCGAAGCGTCTCTCCATAATCTTCTGTTTCTTGAATGATGTTCAAATCTCGATCTTTTAATTGACGACTATGTAAAAACCAATCAACACTAATAAAGATAAAGCTAATCGTTAAAAGTGTCGGTAACAATAACAAGTAATTTGTGCCGGTCATATCAATGGTTGATGCAACAAGAATCTCAGTGGGGCTCCATAATAAGACGAGTGCATACGCTCTTAAAATGCTATGCGCAAAAAAACGCTCAATAACTCCTTTGCCGAACTTCGTTAACTTGTTTTTGACCGTGGCTACAACAACGGGTACCGTCGCCACATTTAAAAATAACGTCAATAAGTACGACATAATCGACGTTCGTCTATACAATCGTACTAAGTTTGGTTTTGGTGGCATGCTGATCATTTTACTCAATGCCAAATCGTATTTCCCTACTTTGATGATCGTACTCATAAACGGCAACACGAACAATAACGCCAATAGCCCCGTCATCGAACCAAACAAATGAAAGAAATTTACTTCTTGTGGAACAGAAACAAAGTAGAATACTAATCCGAGCACGAAGAAAGAAAGACCAGCCCATTTATAAAGTCGGCTGGCTTTCGTAACATTTAGAATAATAACAAGAAGGGCAATAACTCCAATAAACGTCTTCACAAGTGACATAGCAAAAATCTCATTAACCATATAGAGCAAGACAATCATGAAATATAAAATAAAAATCGCTTTCACCTACTTTTTATGTGCGATCTCCTATATCGTAATCGATGATAATCGTTTTATTATATCACCTTTTTTTCAGTTAATTGTGTAATTTTGTTTGAATACTTTTTTCCACCTCTTACAAATAAAAAAAACTGCAGCTGTACATTCTCGCAGCCGCAGTTTCACTCCTCCATCACGCGCTCTACCACATCAAGAACAGTTTGTAGCTCTTCCATTGGAATTTGACCAGGAGCTGAACTCTCACTACCAACAGCAAACGTCATCGCTGAACCACATGCCCCGCCCATCATACGAGACAATGCACCTAATCGTCCCATAGACATCGTTACGATTGGAATGGGTAAACCTGCCGCTGCTTCTTGTGTTGCTTGCATGAGTGTTAGCACATCTTCTACAGATGTAGGCATCACGGCTACTTTACCAATATGAGCACCTTGTTCTTTCGCTTCGGTTAGCTTTTGCACAATTTCTTGTTTTGATGGTGTTCGTTCAAAGTTATGGTAAGACATCAGTACCTGAACACCATACACCTTCCCGAACTCCACCATACGATCGATATCCGCTTGTTCTGAGCTTAATTCTACATCAATCGCCCATATGAAGCCCGTCTGAACGACAGCTTCATAAAGATCAAATACTTCTCGTTCCGTTAGTGTGATGTTTTCTCCACCTTCGCGACTCGATCGACGTGTAAACAGAAGCGGGATGTTCGCTGAGCGTTCATGAATTTCTTCGGTTAAGCGCAACACACCTTCTGTATCGTGCAAATCGCTTACATAATCAATACGCCATTCGATCACATCTGGTTCTTTCTTAACAATCTCATCAAGTTGTGCCATTAATTCATGACGATCTTTTCCTACGAGTGGTGTTACGATCAAAGGTCGACGTTGCTCATCTTTTTCGATCGCTGTTAGTTGCCCTAAGTTATTCATCAAATGTCTCCTTATGTAGCTATGCTCGTCATTCGATTATACGTGAGTAGTTCAACGTATTGTAATACGTTCAACAATATTTAACTACTAGTATACATGTCGTGCTCCTTTTACAACACTGCACATAAATTGTATTCTTTTGTTACAATACAGAAGTAAAGAACGACCGACATTAACGAACAGAGGGGCAGTAATTACTTATGAGTTCTTATCGAGAAAAAAGCATTGTGTTCATTGGGTTCATGGGTTCTGGTAAGACCACAATCGGGGAACAAGTCGCTAAGAAACTTTATCGTGACTTTGTCGACATTGACGAAGAAATCGAAAAAGAATATGGCATGCCCGTTACCGATATTTTTAAAGTTCACGGTGAAGAAGCCTTTCGTTCAAAAGAAAAAGAGCTTATTAAAGGATACTGTGAGCGTCCATTAAAGATTATCTCTGTCGGTGGCGGTGCGTTTATGAACGAAGAAATACGTGAAGTCTGTTTACAAAATTGCATCGTCTTTTTCCTTGATCTTTCGTTTGACGCCTGGAAAGAGCGATTGACATTATTATTGCCAAGCCGTCCAGTGCTACAAGGGAAATCAATTGAAGAAATTGAAGAGCTTTTCTACAAACGACAAGGCATCTATGCCGATCATAACTCAAAGTTTACGACGGACCACTTAGACATTGATGAAGTGAGTGACTATCTGATTGAGTCGTTGAAGACGTCTTGGGATTTATATAGTTAAAGAGAGATGGAGTAAAGGCTGATGGCCTTACTCCATCTCTTCCACTCGTTGTAGGAACAGATCATGATTAAGCGCTCCATAAGCGACACGATCGACTCGACCTTCTCGATCAATGAAGTACGTCGTTGGCATCACTTGCACAAGGTATTCATTTGCGACCTCTGCACTTGTATCAAGTGGGATCGGAAACGTTAATTGCAATTCATCGACGAACTCTTCTACGTTCTCTATGCTCGTCTCACTATTTGTCGTATTCACTGCAATAATTTCTACATCCGCGTCTGCATCTTCATGAATCTCCTGCATATCAGGCATTTCTGCACGGCACGGTGGACACCATGTAGCCCAGAAATTCAAGATCACTCTCTCCCCACGGTAATCCGATAATCGAATGGTTTCACCACTCATCGTCTCTAGCTCAAAGTTAGGGGCTTGATCTCCTGGACTTAAGCCAGTCTCAAAGTCTTCATCCGCTTCTTCTCCTTGGTCTATAATCACATACGAATCTTCTTGTTCACGAAACGTATCGTACATAACCCAAGCAACCATCCCGATTAAAACCGTAAGTAATACCCAACGTTTCATCATCAGCCCCCTTTCGTTTCTTTTCGCGATGACTTCACAGCGTCAACCAATATCATCACGATCACAAACCCAATCATTGCTACAGGAAAACTCCAATGGATCACAACGTTAAACAAGAAGGGATTTTGAAAACCTACAATGACACCAAGATGGACGAATGCCCATAAACCGAGCCCAATCCATCCGGTCCATCGTTTCTGCATATGTTGAAAAAGCATACATAATATCAGTGCAAATCCGCTTAAATAAACAAGCGTTTCAACGCCCGCGGATTGCACCGTAACATAGACCATCTCTGCAGGAATTAAGACGAATAATAACCCTATGAATATGCGCTGTATCGCATGTTGATGACGCCATGATGCATATAGAAAATAAACCATAACAATAATGGTTGCTAACCACAACTCTTGCCTACCACTAGGATAGGCAATTGCAGATAATGGATCTGTCACGAGCAATTCTGGTCTCATGACAAGCGTTCCAAACTGCATCGTCACAAACAGTGTTAACAAACCATTGTATACGACCTCCCGAATCGCTTTGTCGTCACGGTGTTGCATTGGGGAGAAATAGCGTAAGAAACTAACGCCTAGTGCTACAGAAATAAACACGAGGAGCATTTCATATTGGATGACAAATGGTCCGAGTTGAAACATTTTAACCTCCAAAAACCTCTAATTGTTGCCGCATGTTTCATGCTTTTCACGCCTTGCGGCCTTAACTTCGTCTTACAATCTATCGGTTAAACGTTTCTAATTCCAGCTATTCATCCCACCACGAACATTCACGACATTCGTAAACTCATTTTTCTTTAATTGTTTTGAAGCTTTTAAGCTACGCATGCCACTCTGACAGATCACAGCAATCTCTTTATCGCGTTCTAGTTCGTCCATACGGTTACTCAACGTGTGAAGTGGAATATTTATTGCCCCTCGAATGCTATGATTTGAAAACTCGCCTTCTGTTCTTACATCAACGAGTCGTAGATCTTTGTCACGAAGCTTTGCTTTTAATTCTTCTGTTGTGATTTGGCGGATGTTTCCTGGACTCATTTGCTTAATTAGATACATGATCACAATTGCAAAGATTAATATTACGGCAATAGACATAGTTACCTCCAACGATTACTTTAAAATCTCGTAAACCGTTTTTCAGTTCTCGCGTTTTCTATTCCATTATACAAATACCCATAAGGGTATGTAAACGAGCGACATCCCATTGTAAATTTTTCCTAACAGCGAGGTTTAAATTGTGTCATTTCTACCGACACTGTTTATAACTATAATTTACCAAATGAGGTGCTCGACGTGGAAGTCGCAACGAGACGTAGCCAAAGAAAAAAACGACGTAGGTTTTGGTTCCGATTTACCTTCCGTTCCACAATGGTTATCGCCATCCTATCGGTTCTTGCACTTCTTTGTATTTTTTTCTTATTCCTATTTACTAGGTCCTCCACCGATGCAAGTAGCACAATCGACGTACATTTATGATGACGATGGCAATGTTGTAAATGAAACTCAGCAAGGACATCAACGAAACTGGACGAACATTGATGATGTTTCGCCTTTTGTTTTGGATGCCTTTGTTGCTATTGAAGATCGCAAATTCTATGATCATCATGGCTTTGATTACATGCGAATTGGGGCTGCGGTATTAAAAAACGTACAAACGATGTCTCGTAGCCAAGGGGCGAGTACGATTACCCAACAATATGCCCGCAATTTGTTTTTAAATCATGAGAAGACATGGGATCGTAAAGCGAGGGAAGCACTCTATGCACTGCGACTAGAGTGGCACGTACCGAAAGATGATATCTTAGAAGGTTATGTAAATACGATTAATTTTGGACATGGTGCTTACGGAATAGAACGAGCGGCACAGCTGTATTTTGGAGTATCAGCAAACGACCTTTCCCTCGAACAGGCTGCCTTACTGGCTGGCTTGCCCCGAGGACCGTCTTATTATTCACCATATAATCATCCAGAACGAGCAAAAGATCGTCAAGAACTCATCCTTCTGAGATGAAAGAACAAGGTAAAATCACCGCTGAACAGTACGAAGAGGCACTCGCGACTGATATTGAATTCTCCGAAACTCAGCAAAGTCAAGAACGTGTCGCACCGTATTTCCAAGACGTAGTTGAACGTGAATTGTTAGAGCGTTACGACCTCGACCCTGCAATTGTTGAAGCTGGTGGGTTGAAAGTGTTCACAACGCTCGATGCGGACATGCAAAAAGCGGCTGAAACGTACGTAGAGCAAGAAATGCCTGCAGATGAACCGCTACAAACTGCGGTTGTTAGTGTTGATCCAACGACAGGTGATGTAAAGGCCATGGTCGGAGGCGTGCATTATGATGAAAGTCCTTTTAACCGTGCATACGATGCGAGACGTTCGCCAGGATCTACGTTCAAACCGTTTTTATATTATGCAGCCTTAAAAAATGGCTTCACACCTGCAACACTTTTACGTAGTGAACCGACATCATTTCCACTTAACGAAGAAGGCGATTATTATGAGCTGGGAATTACGGTGAAATTTACGCCAATGACTTTATTACGATGACCCAAGCACTCGCCTATTCAGACAATATTTACGCTGTAAAAACGCACGTTTTACAAGAGCCTGAAAGTCTTATTGAAACCGCTCAAGCGGCAGGTATTGAAAGTACGCTATCACCGAACTTATCACTTGCACTCGGCGCTTCAGACGTTGGTGTATTAGAGCTAACTGCAGCTTATAGTCCCTTTGCCAATGGTGGGGCTCGTGTTGAGCCGAGATTAATTGAGCGTGTCGAAGATGCTGGAGGCAACGTTTTAATTGACACAGAACCAGAAGTTGAACAAGCCTTTGATGAGCGACAGACGTACATGATGACTGAGATGATGCGTCATATGTTTAATAGTGAATTAAATGATTACACATCCGTAACAGGAAATTCCATTTCACATCTTATTACAAGACCGATGGCAGGTAAGAGTGGAAGTACACCGAACGACAATTGGATGATCGGCTATACACCAAACCTCGTCACTGGTGTATGGGTCGGCTATGATGATAATACACCACTCGACCACCGAAAACACGGTCAAATCGCCAAGAAAATCTGGGTCAAAACGTTAGAAAAAAAGTCTCGAAGGTGAGCTGAAACATGAATTTCAGATGCCTCGTGGTGTTGAGAATGTTGACATCGATCTTGCGACTGGTTTACTCGCTGATGAAGCTTGCGGGAATGCCTACACTGCAGCTTTTGTTCGTAACACAGCACCAACTGAATCGTGTACCGAGTACTTGGAAAATGATGAACTAAATGCAGAAGAAGCAAAAGAAGAGATTAGCAAAGAAAAAGAAAAACTGTTCGATCGTTTAAAACGATGGTTCTCGAGTAACGAGATTGACGGATAATTCATGTCACTCTTTAAAAGGATTCCAATAAAACGTTGGGGTCCTTTTCTTTATGGTGCTAAAAGCAGGACTACCTATGAAATGGGGCGAATGTCTAACACATAAACGTCATCGTTACGGGGGGATTTATGTGAGTTCTGCAGTTGATATTTCAAAAAAAGAGAAAGAAACGTTTGTGGCGTTATATCGGTATAGGATTTGTCATCGTTGTTGTGTTGCTTATTGCGATTGTCGCTTGGGGTTGGTCGCAAATCGGCGCTGGCGTCCCAACAACACAAGGCCAATACGAGTTCAATGAAATCCATAGTGAAGTAAATATTTATCGAGATGATTACGGAGTGCCTCATATCGAAGCCGAATCAGAATACGACCTTTATTTTGCCCAAGGGTTTGTAACTGCACAAGATCGTATGTTTCAAATGGACTTGAGTCGTAGGCAAGCATCAGGAATGCTAAGTGAAGTCATTGGTGAGAGCGCACTCGATACTGACCGCTACTTTCGAACATTTGGCTTACGGAGAGCCGCAGATGCGTCCTATGATGAATACGGTGAAGATGCACAAGAAATACTGCAGGCGTATGCCGATGGGGTAAATGCGTATTTAGCGCAAATGGATGAGAGCGGTGACATTCCAGTTGAATTCCGGTTACTCGGTTATTCGCCTGAACCGTGGGAACCGCTTGATTCATTAACGATCGGAAAATACATGGCTTATGATTTAGGAGGGACGTGGCAAGGACAAGCGTTTCGTTACTGGCTAGTAAACAACGTTTCTGAAGAAGAAGCGATCGACTTAATGCCCACATACAAAGAAGACGGACCCATCATCATGGACGTCGCCAAAAACACTGATGTAGATGTCTTGAGCGCGTTCGAGGACGTTGCCGCGTACTTACCAGAACCATTTAACGGGAGCAACAATTGGGTCATATCTGGCGACCACACACAAAGCGGTGCACCGCTTTTAGCAGATGATCCACACCTCGGTCTCGCCACACCTTCAATTTGGTATGAAACGCATTTACGTGGACCTAGTGTCGATGTAAATGGAGTGATATTTGCAGGGGTACCTGGAATCATTCTCGGACACAACGACGAGATTGCTTGGGGGGTCACAAATGTCGGGCCTGATGTACAAGAACTTTATTTAGAAAAACGAAACCCTGACGATCCTTATCAATTTCTTTATGAAGATGAATGGTACGATGCAGATGTAATCATGGAAGAAATTGTTGTTGATGGGTATGATGAGCCCGTTCAACATGAAGTCGTTGTCACACGACACGGACCACTCCTTTCAGAATATAGTGATCCATTACAGCAAGAAGATGTCGCGATGGCCTTGCGTTGGACCGCCCATGACCCTACAAAAGAGCTTGAAGCGATACTAGAGATTAATAAAGCATCCAATTGGGAATCTTTTTTTACATGCTTTAGAATCCTTTTCAGCGCCTGCTCAAAACTTCGTCTACGCAGACCGTGATGGTAACATCGGTTACCGTGCTAATGGAAAGATTCCAATTCGGGCAAACAGCGATGCCCTGCTCCCTGTTGAAGGCTGGACGGGAGAACATGATTGGGAACGTTATATTCCTTTTGATGAACTGCCAACACTCTATAATCCTGATTCAGGAATGATTTCTACTGCAAACAATAAAATTGTGACGGACGACTATCCTTATCATCTTTCACATACTTGGGCACAGCCTTATCGTCATGAGCGAATTTTACAATTGCTCGACCAAGATGAGCCATTAACGAAAGAAGACATGATGCTCATGCAAATGGATGCGTATAACTTACATGCAGAAGAGTTCTTGCCCGAAATTGTTCCTCTACTTTTACAAGATGGACTACGAGAGATCGATCGTTCTGCCATTGCGGTCATTGAACAATGGAACTATGAGGACGCTGTTGATGAAGGTGGGCCGCTTATTTTTCATTTATGGTTCCATGCTATTTCAAGTGTACTTTTTGAAGATACGATTCCAGAAGAAATGATGACAATGTTTGAAGGGCGTACATCCATTATTGATCAGTTGCTTCGAGATGCGCTCGAAGGTGAACCTGGTCCTTGGATTGAACACGCTGGTAGTCTAGAAGCTCTCTTAACGGAAAGTTTCAAACGAGCCGTTGATCAAGCAAGTGAATTACAAGGAAATGAACCGAAGGATTGGTCTTGGGGAGAGTATCATCAAGTGACATTCGCTCACCCGTTAGGCGTGATGTCACCACTCGATTTGCTATTTAATCCAACACCGACACCTGTTGACGGAAGTCGGATCACGGTAATGGCAGCCGGCTATAATGATGAAACAGGAGCTACAAACCACGGGGCTGGTTGGAGAGGAGTCATGGATTTAGCTGACCTAACGGAGAGTTATCATATTGTCGGTCCAGGACAATCTGGTCACGTTCGAAGTGAACATTATAGCGATCAACTACTCGATTGGGTAAACGGGGATTTTCATACAACGTCATTACAACCTGAAGTCTATCAATCTGGAGACCATTTGCAACTTTTGCCGGCTTCTCCTTAACAGAAAAAGACACTAAAACGCGCAGAGGTTCTGCATTCCTCTGCGCACTTTAGTGTCTTAGCCTTATAATAAGGTTTACATTCAGCCTACACATTATCGAATAAAAGTACAACCATTGACAATTCTTGTTCACAAATCGTTCATTTATTCCCCAAGTGCTGAACGAAGTTCTGAACTTGAATGATTCCAATAATCTTCACTAAAGCCTTTTAGATACTCTCTTAGCATATATAAGCTTTTGTCGTCCATACCTTTTACGACAACGCGGCCTTTTAATGCCTTATCCATGTTATTCACATGTTCTGGCATGCTCTTAAATCCTCGTTTAAATCGGCTGCCTTCTGGCGCCTCTTCCTCACGGTAAAAGCGGCATGCGCCAACCCCAAAGTACTTTGGTGATCCTTGATCTGTATGAGCAGTTGTCACCCAAACCATCCAATAAAGCTTCGGGTCATTTAGCTCTTCGAGCTGATCGAGCAATTTTACTTTTTTTCTCAATCTCTGAACGGGCATGAATGGCACCCATATCAATAAAGACACGCTCTTCTACTGGATCGATAATAACAGGTGTAAGATTGTCTAGACTCAGAGACCCAACACCAAAACCGCCATGACCGTCAGTGGAATCTCCACTTAGAATATTAAAACCTGAGCCTTGCTTCTTCCCAGTGTTTTTATTAAATAAGTCCATGTGATCACTCCTTTTCCACCAATACACTTCTTACAGTGTATCACAAGCTTTAGGGATCTAAACAGTTTCGAGTCCTAAACGAAAAAACCGGATGAAAATCATCCGGTTAATGAGTAAACGTTGATTCGGCAATTGATTGCTTCCAACGAGCAATTAAAGCGTATGCCTCATTAATGTCTTCAAGTGAGTAGTTTTGTGTCTTCTTAAGTGTCCAAACCCGCTCTATCACTTCTTCTTTACTTGCGGGCTGCAAGTAGAGGATCGTTGCCGTTAACTCCAAAAACTTGGACGTGCAGGCATTAAGCTCATCAACGACGACTTTCTCATCATAGCACGTCCAAGAACGCGCAGTTTTCGTTAAATATTCTCTGCCTGATTCCGCCAATTGATAGCGATATTGGCTATATCCCGAACATTCCTCATGAGTTTCACGTATGAATCCGAATTGCTTCAACTCGTCGAGTCGTATGGTTAATTCCTCAGAATACGGACCATACATATGAAATCCATACTTTTCATGGAACGGCATGCCAAGCTGTTTTCCTATGTATACGACTTTCTGGAATTTCTTGCGACCGACAATTTCCTCAGCAGTTCCTAAAAGCGACATAATATGGACATGTTCCGTCAACATGCAAGCATCCTCCTCAACCGTGTAAAATCTTAATGATCGCCCGCTTTTCTTCAGAAAAACCAGGCGCGTCTAATACATCTTTTGGATAATACAATTTATGATCCGTTCTTTTCTTTCCTGAAATGGCTTCAACAACATCTGATTCTCTAGAAAGTTCTCGTAATCTGCCATTGCGATTTAAAAGATGAATCGGTAGCCTCTCTTCTTCTTCGCCAGGCCGATAAAAATCATAAGGCAAGTCAGACGAAAAATCAATGACAAGATAGTAATCAGGGTCAAGTCCAATTCGACGGAAACGTTCTTGTAAGTCGGACCATTCGTTTAAAATAAAATTCTGGTCAAATTCAACATACTGGAAAAGATCTCTATGTAAAAAAACGACGACATAAATCGGCAAGAATCACATCTTGCTCATCTTCCCACACTTGAAAATAGTAGTAAATAATGGACTCGTCTAATTTCAAGTAGTCCTGGGTGTTCATATTATTATTAAAGAATGGGATAAAGTGATGAGGCGGGTGCGTAAACTGATATCCTTCAAGATAAAGCACTTTCGCCCTTCGTAAAATCTTATTCAGAATCACTTCAGCTGAACGAGTAACCGGGTGAAAGTACACTTGCCAGTACATTTGGTATCGACTCATAATATAATCTTCCACCGCATGCATGCCTGTCTGTTTAATGACGACTTGATCTTCAGTTGGTCGCATTACCCGTAGAATACGTTCCATATCAAAGTGTCCATAACTTACTCCCGTGTAAAAAGCATCTCGTTGTAAATAATCCATGCGATCCGCATCAATTTGACTCGAGATCATGCTAACGACTAGTTTGTTCGGATGCGTTTTCTCAATGACTTCTGATACTTCTTTTGGAAAATGATCGCCCATTCTCTTTAATACAGCATGGACTTCTGTATCTCCCATAATAATAGCTCGTGTCCATTCCTCATGATCCGTATCAAACACTTTCTCAAAAGAATGTGAGAATGGTCCATGACCAATATCATGCAAAAGTGCCGCTGTTAAACATAATAGTCGGTTCTCATCGTTCCAATGTTGGCGACCATCAAATACATTGACCATTCGACGCATGATTTCATAGACCCCAAGGGAATGGTTAAATCGGGTATGCTCTGCTCCATGAAACGTTAAAAACGTCGTGCCTAATTGCCGAATTCTTCTTAGACGTTGAAACTCTTTCGTCCCAATTAAGTCCCAAATTAATTGATCACGCACATGGATATAGCGGTGGACAGGATCTTTGAATACTTTCTCTTCTTGCATGATTTCATTGCCTTGCATCTCAAATCCTGCCCTTCTTTAGGTTTTCATTCATTATACCGTTTCATCGGTTTATTAAAAAGAGGACAAGAGCAACTTAAATTACCTCTATCATAATCGAACATACGTTCTCAGTCAATTCCTTTTACTTTCATGCCAAATGCTCGTACGAAAGCAGTGGCTTGATCTTCAGAGATTGTACAGCCGATTAACTCTTCTGCTGAGACGGTTAGTTGGTCAAACCTTGACGTGCTCAGATCGATCTCCTTTAGACTCGTGTGTGTAAACTGTACATCGTTTAAGCTCACATCATCAAAAACAACATTCGCGAAGTTTACCTCAACAAAGTCTGCATGGTTGAGTAAAGAAGACTGAAAGAGCACATGCTTTAATGAACTGTGGCTAAAGTTACTATAAGGAAGTTGTGTATCCTCAAAACTCACATCTTGATAGAAACTATCAAAGCAGACAGCACCGCTTAATTTGCACTCAAAAAACTTGACGCGGTGCATCGTCACTTGCGTCAAGTCAACATTGGATAAATCACATTTGTAAAATTCACAGTCGACCCATTCTGTTTGCTGTAACGAAGCTCCTAAGAAAAAGCATTGTTCAAAAACGGCCGCTTCAAACCGGCAATCGCGTAAGTCTTGATTCTCAAATGTTTGTTTCTTCGCGACAATGCGTTCGTATCGCTCTTCACGTTCCAAGTGAGTAATCTCATCAAGCGGTTCCTTAATCTTTGGGGATTGCAGTGCTCTTTTCTTCATTTTCTTGAATCATCTCCAAACGTCGGTTTGCAATTGCGGTTGTCCCTACTAGTAGTAACATAATTAGCGTGGAAATGATAATGTACGTCCAGTTCACTTGACCTGCGACGAGCGCTTGATAGCCAGCGACAATGATAAATTGGGCAATGACAATTGTGAGTGCTACTGCCAGAATTCGCTTTGTCATTCGATTCATAAGTAACGCCTCCATAAGAATGTCTTTTGTGTTCTATACCTCTGAATCAATCATCATAAACACGTAGATATGCTATAATTACATGAGTTTATTGCCTGATGAATAGGAGTAAAACGATGACTGGACTAACTGAAATTAAACATGAGGCATGGCGTTATATGAACCGCATTCAAAGTGGTCAAAATGAAAATGCCTTATCCTCATTTGCATATGATGATACTTTTTGTGAAGCAGTTGGTGTATTAGAATCTGACCCTATTGTCCATACATGGTTCATCAACCAACGATTGTTCTTGGTACTCAAGACACGCGACTCCAAGATGTTTTTTTTGCGAAAGAACACCTAGAAAAAGCAGGGTATACAATCATTGTTCGTAACTCCGGAGGCTAGCAGTTATGCTCGATTCAGGTGTTTTGAACATCTCGCTTATCTTTAAAGACCAAAAATCTCTCAGCATTGATCCGACATACGAGCTGATGTTCAATCTTATTCAACAGATGTATTCTGACGCGCCTTATCCTATAGAAGCAAAAGAGATTGTCGGATCTTATTGCCCGGGAAATTATGATTTGAGCATGCAAGGAAAGAAATTTGCAGGAATTAGCCAGCGCAGATTACGCAATGGAACTGCTGTGCAAATTTACTTAGCCATTACAGGCAGTGGTTCTGAACGTGCCACTACAATTCAACAGTTTTATTCATTAGCTGAACAAACTTCTAGCGAAACAACGATGACGATTGATCCGTCCACAATGGCATCTCTATCGGAACTTTATGGGCAGCCGTTAACTGTTCAAGACGGAGAGAACCGTTTAATTAACACGTTTGATATGCTAGGAAAGACATTGCAACCCAAAGAGATGTCCGGTGATGAACAGCAACGTTTGACTAAACGATTGAAAATGGTCTATGAGCGAAACGATAAGATTCTCTATAAAAGCTGACCCGTGCGCAAGTGCTGCGTATGGGTTTTTTTGTTAAAATGAATATTCATTCATTTTGTGATACACTACGTATAATTCATAAAAGATGGAGGGTTCTCTATGGAACTGAAACAAGAAACGGTTCTTTATGACGTCAACAATCAGATTGCAACCATCACGTTAAATCGCCCAAACGTCAAAAATGCTTTAAACGATGAAATGCACCACGAACTTTTCGAATCTTTTAAAGAAGCGGAGCGTGACTCTAACGTCTCTGTCATTGTTCTTCAAGGAGCAGGAGATGCATTTTGTTCTGGTGCAGATTTAAAAAGTGCCTCTTTGAACGATCGAACTGCATTCGATTATGGAGATTCATTGCGAGATACTTACAACCGATTAATTCTTACAATTACGCAAATTCAAAAACCAATTATTGCTCACATCAATGGCATTGCCGTTGGTGCTGGGTTAAGCATTGCGCTTGCTTGTGACTTCCGTGTTGCAGCTTACGACGCAAAGATGGCTCTTAGCTTCCTCAACATCGGACTTGTTCCAGACGCTGGTGCCTCTTACTTTTTACCGAGAATTGTCGGCTATGCAAAAGCCCTAGAACTCGGGCTCGGACAAATGATTTCTGCTGAAGAAGCGTATCGCATCAACTTAATCAACCAGATCGGTACACCGGAAGAACTTGCAAAACAACTCACAGAAACTCCACTCGAAGCTTTTGGGTTGATGAAGACAACAATGCGAGAAAGTTATGAGCATTCTCTCTCTGAAATCCTTGAAAAAGAAGTCCACGCCCAACGTTTAGCGGGTCAAACAGAAGATCATGCAAAAGCTGTTCAAAAGTTCTTAACGAAACGTTCTTGACGGCTTTGTGACGCCTTTTCTCTGCATTTCAAATCTAGGTATTGCTTATGCTATGATAAGGAAGAATGATTGTAGTGTGTAAGAGAGAAAGGAGCATGTCTCATGGCTGAACCAGCAGAAACAATTGATGGTTGGTATAGTCTGCACGACTTTCGTACCTTCGATTGGGCAGCGTGGAAGCGTGTACCTGCCGAGGAACGCGGGCAAATCGTAGCAGAATTTAAGGAAATGATCGAGGATTGGATGCATAATGAGGAACGAGGAGAAGGTAGCTATGCTCTTTACTCCATAGTTGGTCAAAAGGCTGACATTATGTTTATGCTTCTTCGTCCTACAATGCAAGAACTAAATGAAATTGAAAATGCGTTTAACCAAACGCGTTTTGCAGAATTTACGATTCCGTCTTATTCTTACGTCTCGGTTGTTGAACTTGGAAAGTACATGTACCGTGGCGATGGAGATCCATTAGATGATCCAGGAATTCGTGAGCGTGTTTTCCCTGTTCTTCCGAAATGGGAGCACATTTGCTTTTATCCAATGGATAAAAAGCGCGAAGGCGATGATAACTGGTACATGACTCCAGCGAAAGAACGCGGGCAAATGATGTATTCACACGGTATGGTTGGCCGTAAGTACGCTGGCAAAGTGAAACAAGTGATTACCGGTTCTGTAGGTTTCGATGATTGGGAGTGGGGCGTAACGCTATTTGCCCACGACGTACTTCAATTTAAGAAACTCGTTTATGAAATGCGCTTTGATGAAGTATCCGCGCGTTTTGCTGATTTTGGATCATTCTACGTTGGAAATGTGTTAACACTCGAAGATGTTGACTTCTATTTCAAAGCTAGATAAACCATTAGGATATTTTGTTGATGAAAATCAACAAAATATCCTTTATTTCTTTTCAAGAGTGCAGTACGCTTAATGGAAGAAACATTTACATTTCACATAAAGATAGGAGGCCGATCTTGTGACAACTTCGTCATTAGGTTATCCAAGAATTGGAGAGCAAAGAGAGTGGAAAAAAAGCATTAGAAGCGTATTGGTCAAACTCAATTTCTGAAGACGAATTACATGCACAGCTCAAAGAAATTCGTCTGAATCATCTGCGTAAACAGAAAAAAAAGCAGGCATTGACGTGATCCCTGTTGGTGATTTCACCTACTACGATCACATCCTAGATGCTAGTGTAATGTTCGGGCTAATTCCTAAGCGATATGACTATTCAGGTGGCCCTGTTTCAATTGATACGTATTTTGCCATGGCACGTGGAAATGCCGAGCTCCTGCCTGTGAAATGACAAAATGGTATAACACGAATTATCACTATATCGTACCTGAACTCCAAGATACGACACCGACTGTCACTGAGAATCGACTGGTTACTCTTTATAAAGAAGCAAAAGACGAGCTTGGCATTGAAGGCAAACCTGTACTAATCGGTCCTTACTCGTTCCTTAAATTAGCGAAACATTACGACTTATCCCAAACAGAAGACTGGTTAAAACAATTAACTGTAGTGTACAGTCAAGTTTTGCGTGAGCTAGAAGAAGCAGGTGTACTATGGGTACAACTTGATGAGCCTTCACTCGTCACAAATGTGACTGACGAGGAAATGGCGTACGTCAAAGACATTTACGAAACGCTGCATGCAGATGTACCAAACTTACAAATTATCGTACAAACGTACTTTGATGCAGTCGAAAACTATGACCAAGTCGTTGAGCTTCCTGTTGCAGGAATCGGGCTAGACTTCGTTCATGACGGTGGGAAGAACTTGCACGCCATTCAAACGAAAGGATTCCCTGGAGATAAGGTTCTTGCGGCTGGCGTCATCGACGGTCGAAACATTTGGAAAGCAAAAGTCGTCGATAAACTCGCATTGCTTGAGCAAGTTAAACAAGTCGTAAAGACTCCCGAAAAATTATGGATTCAACCTTCCTCAAGCTTGCTTCATACGCCTGTTACCGTACAAAATGAACCAGAACTAGACTCGGTATTAAAACGCGCATTATCGTTTGCCGATGAAAAACTAATTGAGGTTGTTACGCTAAAAGAACTTCTTTATTCCGACCAATCAGCTGATCATACAGCCATTCGCGAAAATCAACAATTATTCAAAGACATTGAAGCGACTGGATGGCGCAAGCAAGAACCAAACACTGAACCTTTCTCAGAAGTATCTCGTACGGCTTCTTATGAACAAAGACGACCGAAACAACTTGAGAAATGGAATTTGCCAATCCTACCAACTACAACGATCGGCTCTTTCCCACAAACGAAAGAAGTACGCCGATTACGCGCACAAGTTAAAAAGGGCTCAATCACTGAAGAAGATTATAAAACTCAGATTAACGACTACATTTCGACATGGATTAAGCACCAAGAAGAGATTGGGCTTGATGTTCTTGTTCATGGCGAATTTGAACGTAATGACATGGTGGAATTCTTCGGGGAGCGCCTAGAAGGTTTTGCTTTCACAAAAAAATGCCTGGGTACAATCGTACGGATCTCGCGGCGTAAAACCACCAATTATCTATGGGGATGTTCGCTTTAAACAACCGATGACCGTAGAAGAAACTGTGTACGCACAATCATTAACTTCAAAACCAGTAAAGGGCATGTTAACTGGACCTGTCACCATTTTAAACTGGTCATTTGAACGTGATGATTTACCAAAGTTCCAAGTCGCTTTCCAAATTGCCGAAGCAATTAAAGAAGAAGTAAGTGCGCTTGAGAACGCAGGTATTGAGATGATTCAAATTGATGAACCTGCACTACGTGAAGGCCTTCCTCTAAAAGAACAAGATTGGAAGACCTACTTGGATTGGGCTGTGCACGCGTTTCGACTTAGCTCTTCCCACGTCCAAGATACGACGCAAATTCACACGCATATGTGCTATAGCGAGTTCCAAGATATCATTGACGCTATTCGCGCCCTTGATGCGGATGTGATCTCAATTGAAACGTCCCGTAGTCAAGGGGACATTCTTTCAACGTTTGAGGAGAATACGTATGAACTAGGTATTGGACTCGGAGTATATGACATTCACAGTCCACGTGTTCCTTCTGAAGAAGAGATGTCGACCATTTTAAACCGCGCGCTAAAAGTATTGCCTGTTGAACGTTTTTGGGTAAACCCTGATTGCGGGTTAAAAACGAGAAAAGAAGAAGAAACCATTGCTGCACTAAAATTAATGGTGAACGCTGCCAAACACGCACGAAAGCAAGTAGCAACAACTTCATCTTAAGCGAAAACCTCTGCATTGATTGCAGAGGTTTTTTTAATTCTGTCATAACCCTAAATGGCTGATCATAAGATGATGAAGGAGTATGTATAGGAGGTGCGCAGATGGCAGTTATAGCTGCAACGGATGAAGATGTTCAAATCTTGGCCCGGTTAATTCGCGCAGAAGCTGAAGGTGAAGGAAAGCAAGGCATGTTAAATGCCGGAAATGTCATGGTAAATCGAGTTCGATATGATTGCTCTGACTTTACAGACGTCCGAACGATTCCACAAATGGCGTTTCAATCCCCAGGTGGCTTTGAAGCCGTTCAGAAAGGTTATTTTTACCAAAGAGCGAGGGACCAAGAGATCGAACTTGCAAGACGACTCATCCGTGGTGAGCTAATTCATCCTGGTGAACGGGCACTTTGGTTCTTCCGCCCAGACGCACCGTGTCCAGGAGAATGGTTTGGTCAGCCACTTGCTGGTCAATTTAAAGCTCACTGCTTCTACAATCCTACTTACAACGAATGCCCAAGTGTCTGGTGATTATTAATAAAGGAGTGATTGTCGTTGTTTAGAAACCCTTATTACGGTCATCCTCAGTTCATGCAACCGATGTACCCTCAACAATACTACTATCCTCAACAATACGAACAAGAAGAACGTGGTGATGACCAAGAGGAACACGCTGAACCTCAATCTTATACATTTGCGCCGCCACCAATGTATCGGACGCAACCGCAATTTAACGGAAATCAAGATGGGCAAATGCTTCCAATTGAGCAATCTTATATTGAAAATATTCTACGCCTCAATTCAGGCAAGGAAGCAACGGTTTACATGACATTTGGAAGTGGAACAAATCAGCAAGTGCAAGTGTTTGAAGGAGTCATCCAAGAAGCCGGGCGTGATCATATTATCTTGCATGATACGTCAACGGGACAGCATTATTTATTACTCATGGTTTATTTAGATTACATTGTCTTTAATGAGCCGATTGAATATGAGTATCCTTTTGGCGGGGCTAATATGGGAACCTATTCCCCTAGATAATCCGTTCATACCCAAGGTCAATCGACCTTGGGTATTTTTAACGCAATCGGTTTGTTTTGACAGGTTCAAATTCCTTTCAGTATGCTTTATAGAAGGTGAACTCGCACACAATAGCTTAAAAAGGGGCCAACGCGATGCATCAATCACAACTACATGAACAACCACCAAAACAAAGCATCCGTACGATGTTTCGCGACCTCTTGCAGCGCGTAAAACGAAGTCGATTATTTATTGTACTTGCTATTTTTGCTGTTTTTATCGTTGCAATGATTGAGTTTTTTATTCCTCAAGCGATTCAATATACAATTGACGTGATTATTCCGCAGCAGCTGGTAGATCAGTTAATTTGGGTATTCGTGCTCGTAATTCTTGCAGCCCTCATGCTCATCGGCTTTCAATTTCTCGGAAGCTTTTTAATGGCCATTGTCGGTCAACGCGCACTGTACGATTTAAGAAATGAACTATACGATCACTTACAAAACCTTGATGTTGCTTTTTTTTGACCGTAATCGCACTGGCGACTTAATGTCTCGCCTTACGAACGACGTTAACATGTTACAACAGTTACTTTCTTCAGGACTTTTAACATTACTTTCTGATCTATTCATCTTTTTGGCTATTAGTATTTATATGTTTTATGTTAATTGGCAACTTGCTTTGCTCATCTTGCTCACATTTCCTATTTTGTTTTTCGTAACGCGTTTTTTTTGCCCGTCGTATTCGAAGTGCCTTTCGTAACGTACAAGCTAGTCTTGCTGAAATCAACAACCATTTACAAGACTCTTTTTCTGGAATTCGTCTCGTCAAATCATTTGCAATGGAAAACTTTGAGAGCGAACGTTTTCAAAAACGGAATAAGATTAATCAAGAAGCGAACCTTAATGCAGCTAGGAACTTCTCTTTATTCGGTCCAATTGTAAGCTTTATTAATTACTTTGGCTTAGCTATTGTCGTTGCATTCGGTGCATGGCAAACGATTGGTGGTGAGATGACGATCGGTATGATCGCTACATTCCTCATCTACCTACGATTACTCCAAAACCCAATTCGACGTGTAAGTCGATTAATGAACACCATTCAACAAGCAGCTGCAGCATATGACCGTATTCAATCTGTTCTTTCAGAGCGACCAAAGATTGTCTCAAAACCAGATGCAGCAGCCTTAAACGTGACAAAAGGTGACATTTCATTCGATCACGTTACGTTCTCATATAACGATGACAAAGAAGCTCTAAAACAGGTGACCTTTAAGCTTGCAGGAGGGAAAACGACTGCGCTCGTCGGTAAGTCCGGCTCAGGCAAGACGACCATCACGAATTTGTTAACACGATTCTACTCACCCGATTACGGGACGATTTCGATTGATGGTACTCCGATTGATCACGTTACTTTAGAATCTTTACGTTCGCAGATCTCTGTCGTTTCCCAAGATATTTATCTAGTTAACGGGACGATTCGAGAGAACATTGCTTATGGTACACCCGAGATCGATGACCTTGCTGTAAAAAAAAGCTGCAGCGATTGCAAAAGCAGATGAATTCATTGAAGAACTAACTGAAGGCTATGATACATCCGTCGGAGAACGAGGGATTAAATTGTCTGGTGGACAAAAGCAACGGATTAGTATTGCCCGGGCAATATTAAAAAAAATCCACGAATTATTTTATTAGATGAAGCAACTTCAGCTTTAGATACGGCATCTGAGAAGGCGATTCAAGAAGGGCTCGACGACTTGTTAAGAAATCGTACGGCCTTAATTATTGCCCATCGCCTTTCAACGATTCAAAACGCGAACCACATCGTTGTCTTAGATAACGGTCAGGTCGTTGAAGAAGGAACTCATAAACAATTACTTGCTCGAAAGGGGCATTACGAAAAGCTCCATTCACTACAACATGAAGCACTAGCAACCATATAAAAAAGACCGCAAGCGATAAGCTTGGGTCTTCCTCATGAAACAGTTGTTTTATGTTTCTAACGTCTTCATTTTGGATCATCATCGTCAAGTATTGAATTCGTTTTGCCTTGTTCATTCCTACAGGGACCGGTATGCCATGGCGGTCTCGCTCATGATGAATGGCTGCTCTTGCACGACGAAGTAATGCCTTAACTGTCGTAACATTACATGCTAAAAGCTCTGCAATTTCTTGATCACGGTAACAAAGCCCTTCTTTTAGCAAATACACGACTTGTTGTTTCTTCGTAAGGGTATCAACGAGTGTTTCAGCAATCATTAACGCTTGAAATTGGGTAAACGATACAGGCTCTTCGATCGTTTGCTTAGGAGCTTTTTGATCTTTACGATACGCATCGATCCATATCGTCTTTGCAGTACGCTTTGCATATGCTTTCGTAAGTTTTTTTCGGGTTTGTAGCGATAATTTTTACGACCGCCTCTTGTGCAAGGTCTTTTCCTTCATCGCCTTTTTGAAGCGTTTGGCAATATTTTAGCAATGATTCATACGTTTCCTGCCATTCCATTGCATCTACCCTCCATAAATGTGGTCAATTAATCCATATTCCTTTGCTTCAAATGCATTCATGAAATGATCACGGTTACCACTTGTTCTTCTGTTTGACCGTTCGCTCAGCCAATTGCTTTTGAATTAACGCTCGGTGCCTTTCAATGCGTTTCGCATAGATTAACATGTCAGAAGCTTGCCCTTTCGTACCACCTGAAGGTTGATGTATCATTATTTCTGCATTCGGGAGCGCATACCTCTTTCCTTTTGCTCCCATGGCCAAGATTTGTGCTCCCATTGAAGCTGCCATACCTGTACACAGTGTCGCAACGTCTGGCTTTATGACATTCATCGTGTCAATAATCGAGAAACCTGCAGAAATTGAGCCACCTGGAGATTGGATGTATAACGAAATGTCTTTATTCTCATCTTCAGATGCTAAAAAAAAGAAGCTGGGCAACGACAGCATTCGCCATTTGATCGTGTATATCCGTACCAATAAAAATGATTCGATCTTTTAAAAGTCGGGAATAAATATCGTAGGAACGTTCGGAAGTAGCAGTTTGTTCAATCACATAAGGTATCGTTTGCATAACATTACCTCCTCGGCTAATGATTTTCTCAATTTCCTAAACGTATATCGAATGCATTACGATACGGGTGGAAAAATAAAAATATTGCAGAGCATACAAACGCCTATACGTGCGAGAATATGTTACAATACATGACAGTTACTACGCTTCCCAATATCTAGATTTTTTTAGTACATCCCCTTATACACAAAAAAAATATTTCGTTATAATGATTCTTATAGGGAGGTGAAAAAATGCCATTTGTCATTACGTCTGCCTGCAAAGAGGAGAAAAACGGTTCTTGTGTAGAAGTTTGTCCAGTCGATTGTATCGAAGAAGGAAAGGACATGTTCTACATTGACCCGGATATTTGCATAGATTGCGGAGCTTGTGAACCTGTATGTCCAGTAGAAGCGATTTACCCGGATGATGAGGTCCCAGAAGAGGAAGCTCAATATATTGAACTTAATGCTCAATATTTTAATCAGTAGCATTACTTACAAAAACGTAGCGTTGTTCAGACCGAATGGCGTCTACGTTTTTAGGGTTAATTGATATAATATTTAAATAGTTATAATCATAACTTGCTGTATTAGATTTTTTTGTACTGCCATGTTATAAAGAGAAGATAACATTTTGACTATTTTTGAGCACTTTCGATCGCACTCTTGAACTTTGTCTATCTATACCGATAATCTTAATGTGTACTATACACGTTCAATTAACTCATCAGTAGGTGATCCGAGCACGTGGAAACAATCATTTATTTTCTTATTTTGTTAATCATGGCTGCAATACCTTTCCTTGAATACATGGTGGCGATTCCTGTCGGAATTCTTTTTATGCCAATTCCAACAACGTCAGTTATTGTCGCTTCAATCATTGGAAATGTTATTACCGTCATTCTACTCATTATACTTGTAGAAAAAGTACGAGGTTGGATTAAAAGCAAAACCGAAGAACCTGAACCAACTAAAGAAGAATTAGACACAACTGTGAACACTACACAGCCTGAACATAATGACGCTTTGTACGATCCAGCTGTTGAAGCAGATCAGGCAGAAGCAGACAAAGTGGAAGAATCCTCAAGTCCATCGCGTTTTGAAAAGCAACGTGTTCGTGCAAAACGCTACTGGGATCGTTTCGGCTTAGCTGGACTATCAATCCTCGGTACGGGTTTACTCAGCAGTCACTTAACTGCTTTACTTGCGTGCTCATTCGGTGCCAATCGTGCCAAGTTATCGCTTTGGATGATTATAAGTATTGTTTTATGGTCTGTGCTTTTAGGTGGCTTAATTCATTTCGGAGTGATTACGTTCTTCGAATAACAAAAAACGCTCAAGTCTAGGACTCGAGCGTTTTTATTCTCATTCTACATTAACGCGATGATGCTTTCCCCATTGTTCCATCTCTTTTAAGAGCGGAAAAATAGAACGCCCGTACTCTGTAATCGAATACTCTACTTTTGGTGGAACAACAGCATGTTCATATCGGGATATTAACTGGTCTTCTTCTAATTCTTTTAATTGTTTAATTAACGTTTGATGATGAATCTCAGGAATACGTTTTTTAATCTCACTAAATCGCAATGAATCATCAAACAATTCAATCAAAATAATCCCTTTCCATTTCCCACATACAACTTTAAGTGTTGTTTTAATATTGTTCATTGTTTCTACTTTCAATGGTATGTTCTCCTCACCCAAAGTATATTTAAATATACTTCTTCACAATTTTACGAACAGCTTTAAAATAATAATAGGCAGGAAGTATTAATCACAACCATACTATCTCATAAACTACAAAATTTTTCCACTCACGACTGAAAAGGGGGTGGAGTGACCGCTTATGACCTTGTTACACGACCTTCTTCAACAAGAATTCAGGAAAACCAAAGCACATCGTCCACATTGTAACGTTATGGACTGCTTGGCTGCCTACATAAAGCAACTGCAATTGTATGTTGAAAAGGAACCATCCGTATTAGAGGCAGAGAAGGACATCACTTCACTTGCAAAGTACCACGTAGAGCGTCTAAAAACATTTCATCAACACACAACGTTCTATAAACGTCGCCAATCGTTGTATCGAATGATAATGGAAGCATTAGTAGGGGAGCTTGACGAGGGCTACTCGAATAAAAGTATTGATCAAACAACGATCTTTGAACAGATTGAACTGTACGAGCATACGTATGCAGAACGATATCAATTAGAATTAGATTCGTATCTCCATCATCAGAATTCAACACTACTATCGCTTAATAAAACGATTGCCGTTTGGCCAATTCAAGACCTTTATTATCAAACGGACCATAACTCTGCACTGTTCTCTGTTCTACAAGAGGCAAAGAGACGTAGAATTCACGACCTAATCATCGACTTAACGGCCGTTAATCAATTAAGTGCCGCAGCAACAAAACAATTCATTGATCGTTTAGTTACAGCACAGTTAATTGGTGTAGAGATTTGTCTTACTGGCATCTTGCCAAACGTATCAGATACGCTCGTTCTCTACGATCAAGATCACCTCGTTGATCGATTTAAAATTTTCCCAAGCCTACAAATTGCGTTGGTAGAGCTACAAAAAGGCGATGAGTAACGGTCATCGCCCTCTTAACGTTGCAATGGTCAGGCACAACCAACCGCTAATAAACGAAACACCACCAATTGGTGTAATCGCCCCAAGCCACGTCATACCCGTGAGCGCCATTACATAGAGACTGCCCGAGAATATCACGATACCAACGACTAAAAGTGAAGCTGAAACTTGAAGCAACTTCGAAGGTCCAGTCATACTGATTACGATTCCAACTACCAAAATACCTAGTGAATGAAACATATGATACTGAACACCAGTTTGATAGTTCTCTAGCATATTATCCGTAATAGAACCTTCTAAACCATGTGCGCCAAAAGCGCCTATGGCAACGGCTAGCATCGCTAAAATTGCTCCTGTAGCGATCCATTGATTTTTCATCTTTATACCCCTCATTAGAAATCTAAAAGATTTCCTTCGATTTGTTGATTGGTAGATGGTACAGACTGACTTACAGGCACTTGTGTAAATCTTGGTTGCTGCGTCTCGGTAACTTGCGGTTTTACTCCTGTAGCCTTAACATCATCATCTATTGAACTGCTTTCTTCAATAAGCTCACTGTAAACTCGTACAATGCTCGCTTGTTTTTGAATGGCCAACGAAGAAGCTCCACTTGCATGAAGGGATTGCAAGTCTTCGACAGCTTGATGTAATTTCTTAAGAATCGTTGATAATTGGACTGCCATGTCATCGCCCTTCCTTTTCTAACTTTCGTTTTCCACTTTTGTTAACTCATTATTCATCTTACCATAGATTACGACTACGTTAGAAAGTGAGGCGACACTTATGATTCTAAAAAGAGCAAACCTCGATGGTTCGCTCTTTAATTACTCGTACCTTCTTCTATTTTAGTGTATCCATAAGCTTCAATCTTCTCATAGTTTTCACTATCAATGATCCAGTAATTATTCTCCGTATCTTTAACAACTACTTCGTCTTTTTTTTAAGGCATTTTTCGCATCTTCTTCATTATCATAACGCTGAGCCATAATTTGTAAGTCATCAATGATAATCATTTAACAAACACCTCCAAGTAGTGTTTATTTTCCCCGACGTTCATGCTCATAAACCAATCTTTATGTTACGATTTCTTTAACATCCATTTAAGAAAGTGTGGCAAAACGAGTAACACAACGACCATACGAATAATGTGAAGACTGGCGACTAGTGATGGGTCCATCTTTAAAGATAATGCCGTTGAAGACATCTCTGGTGCGCCGGCTGGTACGGTACTAAGTAAACTCATCAAATAACTCATTGGTGTGAATAGATAGAAAATAAAAGCAATACAGATCGCCATGACCATATATAACCCGAGAATTTTAGCACTCGCTATGCCAATTTCACGCAATCGCTCTAACGTGGAACGTTCAAAACGAATTCCAACCATAGCACCAATCAACACTTGTCCAATGCCAGGAATATATGAAGGTAAAGCTCCGAATGTAAAGACAAACTCACTCGCTACAAACCCAATCATAATTGCATAAATCAGGGTGGCACCGGCAAAGTTAAGCCATTTCGTTAATAACATCGTAAGAATCAGAATCACACTAAAATAAAGCACATGCTGGACTTCTAAACCACTTGCTGAAGTTGTAAACGTTTCTGAAGACCCTTGCCCATAAACCATTCCAACTCCAAAGGGAATGAGTAACACGAACATCGTAATCCTCGCCGTATGAAAAGAAGCGACAATCCGCTCATCTGCTCCATAATGACTCGATAGTGCGATCACTTCTGAAGCACCACCAGGCACAGTACAGAAAAAGGCGGTCTTACGGTCTAGGCTAGTCCAACGATCTAACAGAATTCCAAATAACAATCCACCTAAGAGTGTAATGCCGAGCGTCACAATTAATGGGAGAATGTATTGATGCAGATGAAGAAATAGTTCTGGCTCCATCATCACTCCGATATTTGCACCGACAAGGATCAATGCGAATTGGAATGGCCAACCATTAAATGAGTAACTCGTAACAAACAATCCATAAACAATTCCAGTGAAGATTGCACCGAGTAACCATCCTGCTGGTATGCCAATGGCTTGGAATGTTGCACCAACAACAAACGCAATCATTAGAAATGCAATTTTATTTAACCACATACGATGCTCACACCTTTATCACTCATCCAAACACCACCGAACCGGTGATCTTCCTTGCTCTATTAAAAAAGCATTCGTTTTAGAAAAAGGACGACTCCCAAAGAAACCACGATAAGCCGCGAGAGGACTTGGATGTGTACTCATTATCTTACAGTGTCGATCGTCAATCATCGTGGCTTTTTTTTGCGCGTCTTTCCCCCACAAAAGGAACACGATCGGCTCTTCTTTCTGATTGAGTAACGAAATGATCGAATCTGTAAACTGTTCCCAACCTTTTTGACGATGGGAGTTCGCTTTCCCTTCTTCCACCGTTAATACCGTATTTAATAGCAGTACACCTTGACTTGCCCAAGCAGTTAAATCTCCATGGGCTGGAATGTTACATTGAAGATCTTCTTTAAGTTCTTTATACATATTCCGTAGCGATGGTGGAATCGCCACACTTTTTGAGACGGAAAAACTTAAACCTTGCGCTTGTCCGAACCCGTGGTATGGGTCTTGCCCGAGCAATACAACATTCGTTTGCTGATAAGAGGTCAATTCTAACGCGCGAAAAATATCTTCTCTCGGTGGAAAAATTGCTTTTTGACTATACGCTGTTTCTAAAAAGGCTTGCAACGAAGTAAAGTAAGACTTTTGAAATTCATCTTCTAGTAAATAATCCCAATCATTCCCAATTGTTACGTTTTTCATGATGTTCTCTCCCTTGTTTCACGTGAAACGACCTATGTTTTTAGTTGCAAAAACAAAAACATTAACACACCATAGAGGCGTTTCTGTTCTCTCTCTGACAGATCACGATGAAAATAAACGATATGATTTTCCATGTCACGAAACAACGTTGTATATTCATGCGGAAATCGGCCTTGATAATAGTCAGCCACAACATCACCGAATTGGTCCTCAAAACGGAAGCTCCCCGTTAAGTCTGCCTTAATTGGCAGTACTAATTGACCGTCTTCATCAAATAAATTACCGCGAATGTTAAACATCCGTAAATCGTCTTGCACGTATGTACCGATATGACTGTCTTTCTCATCTTTAATCGTTAGCGCCGACTTAATCCCCCAACCTGTCCGTTTAATCGTCATACATTTTTGATCTAGATGATCATAAATTGTATACGTCCAAGGGATAAATGTAAGTAAGTCGCTTTTAAACAAAACCGTAAACGGCCACATAAACCAAGAAATCTTACTTACTTTTGCCTTGCCTACATATTGACCTTTCTTCGTAAACAACAATAATTCCTTTATGTACGACACATTTGATTGAATGACAAGGTGATCTAAATGAATAAGGTGCTTATCCGTCTTCGCGACTTCTAGATCTTTTACTTTATTGTACTTTACATGAGATACAGGAATCATAATGGCGATTGCTAAAGTAAGAAAATAAAAGAGAAGATACTCAAACCATTCTTCTGTCGTTATTGGCCAATCCACGATGAGAAAAGTGGTAATGCTCGTTAAAAGAACGAAAGTAAAGATATAAGAGAGGTAAATTCTCCTCTTATACATCGTCTTTAACATCTGACTTTCACTCCTTACTTATGATACGGAGAACCTTTATTAATTTGCAAAGCTCGATAAATTTGTTCGGTTAACATGAGCCTCATGAGTTGATGGGGAAATGTTAACGCTGAAAACGACCATTTTAAATCTGCACGTTGTAATAGTTCCTGACTCATACCAAGTGAACCACCAATAATAAATGTAATTGCACTCGTTCCGTATGTCGGTAATGTTTCAAATCGTTCTGCAAGCTGTTCAGAACTTAACATCTTGCCTTGGCGCTCAAGTACGATGACATAGTCGCCTGCTTTAATTTTCTTTTCAATACGTTCTCCTTCTTTTTGTTTGATTTGTTCCATCTCTTTTTCACTCAACCGCTCCGGTGCTTTTTCATCTGGTACCTCAATCACTTCAAATTTCACGTCGGTACGAAGACGCTTCGAAAACTCATCAATGCCCGATTGAATGTACTTTTCTTTAATTTTCCCGACTGCTATAATGCTAACTTTCATGTTATCCACCCCTTTATCCACAGAAGTTATCCACATATTCACAGCTTCATTTTGAGTAAATGCCTAGTTTCACTCGTTATCCACTGTTCATAACTCTTTATACACAAACGAGAAAGAGGGAAATCGGTTATGATTTCCCTCTCAAATCAGACGTTACATCGTTTCCTGTTGTTCATCGAGCGTGACTGTCGTTTGCATCTGTTCACCATTACGATAGAACGTCACTTCCATTTCATCACCAATGTCCACGTCGGTATACAGGTGACGTCGTAGATCATGAGCCGCTTCAACATCTTCTCCATCCAGTGCTGTAATGACATCATATTGTTCCAACCCGGCATCTGCAGCAGGTGAGTTCGGTACGATTTCATGGATAAACACACCTGTTACAATCTCTGGTGGTAAGTTCAGTGTTTCTTGCCAGTGATAACTCGGGATTTCTTCAAGAGAACCGATGATTACTCCCATTTCAGGGCGTCTCACTTCTCCATGTTGCTCAATATCTTGAATAACAGGTAAAACAATTGTCGTTGGAATTGCAAATCCAATTCCTTCGCCTTGAGCAAGCTTCATGGAGTTAATTCCAATTACTTCACTTTGAATATTTAAGAGAGCCCCACCGCTATTACCAGGGTTAATGGCTGCATCTGTTTGCAACACTTCTGCGTTCCAATCAATTTGACCATCACCAGTGAGGTCAACAGGTACACTTCTTTCAGTCGCACTAATAATTCCTAATGTAACTGTGCGTGCAAAGCGAGGTCCCAATGGGTTCCCAATTGCAATCGCTGGCTCCCCAGCTCTTAGATTGTCTGAATTACCAAAATCAGCAACCGTATCAACGTTCTCAGCATCAATGGTCAACACTGCCAAGTCCGTCCAAATATCCGAGCCAACAAGTTCTGCAGGCACTCTTTGCCCCTCACTTAAACTTACTTCTAGTTCGTCTGAACCTTGGATGACGTGCTCGTTCGTGACAACAAATGCACGGTCTCCCTCAACCTTATAAATCACTCCTGAGCCAGTACCCGCTTCAACACCTTCTTCTTGTTGACCAGCTGCACCGCCCCAAAAACTAGTATTTTGCAAATTAAACACGCCAACAACAGCATCACTAACTGCATCAACGACATGTGTTACGTCTGTCGTAACATCTAAATCGACGGTCTCTGATTCCGATGCAAAAAAAATTGCTCATCTTCTTGTTGATTCGTTTCGGCTTCCTCTTCCGCAGCCGATCCATCAAGATTCATCATCTGACCGACACTTATTATACCAAGTACGAGTACAGCTCCAATAATGACTCCAAGAAATATCGGTTTTCTTGATTTGCTTTTACGGCCTCTTGAAGGGTAATGATCGTCGTAGAAACCCATTGTTGCTCCACCTTTCTTTCTGTGTTGACGATGAACAGAATGTTGTGAGTACCTGCCCCCCAGGATTGTCCACAACATAGTTAGGAGAAAGCGACATGTCGTTGCATAGATTTACCATTAGTTTACGAATAAAATCTCTTTTCGTCCAGTTTTTTTAGTCCAACGTCGTTGCTACAATGTTAAACTACCCACATTTCCCATCTTTCAACCATTATTGAGCCATTTATACAGTCTGCAGTGATGTAGGGTGATAAGGATCGGTATCATGAAGAAGCACACCGCCGGTTCCACACGTAACTCCTTCTTCAAGAAGCACTTGTTCTGCTGTCATTTTAGCAAGCTCTTTCATGTTATTATCTAAGCTCAAATGAGCAAGATATATATGCCTTGTTTTATCTGTAATGATGTCCGCTAATGCAAGTGCAGCATCCTCGTTTGATACGTGTCCCATATCCCCTAAAATCCGCCGCTTAACGTTCCAAGGATACCGACCCATACGTAACATGTTAATGTCGTGATTCGATTCAAATACGAGCGCATTCGCTTCTTTTAGTGTTCCTTTAATTCGATCACTTACATAACCCATATCGGTTGCCAACGCAAGCTTGCGATTATTCTCGTGAAAAACGAAGAACATCGGATCAGCTGCATCATGAGAAACTCCAAAAGTTTCAACTGTTAGATCTTGAAACGACAAATTCGAACCCGTTTCGAGGTGAAAACGTTGATCGGTTTGAACCGGTCCAATTGACGTCTCCATCGCTTTCCACGTCTTCTCATTTGCATAGATTGGTATATTGTATTTACGAGCAACAATGCCAACCCCTTTAATATGATCACTATGTTCGTGACTGACGAGAATGGCATCGACCTCTGATAATGATCGTCCGATCGTTTGGAACAACTCTTCCATCTTTTTGCCGCTTAATCCTGCATCGATTAGCAACTTGGTTCGTTCTGATTCAACGTACATTGCATTCCCAGTGCTACCACTGGCCAGAACACTAAATCTCATGTTCAATCATCCTTTTTAAGATTCATTGCTAAGTGCGTAAACGTTCCCACGATCCGCATTAACAATATAAGCCGGCGTTTCCCAATATGGAGCATTTCTTCTTCATCGCTAAACGATTGGTTACTTGCATGAATGCGATAGGCCGGAATGTATCTCGCGTACTCACCGTCAGTAATATGACTGTGATACGCGAGTTCAATACGATGAATGGTTGCGTTCCTTGTAATGACTTGTGCTTCTCGCAAAGCAAGAATCGCGTCTTCTGGTGACATAACTTCAATGTCTTCCTCATGTGGCTTGATTTCAATAAATTGTTGCTCAATAATCGTAATTTCCCCGTCATTTACCGTTACAACGAGGTGAGCATCGCCACCACTTCCATACAACGTAAGTCCTTCGTAATTCTTGAAGTAGTGAAACTCCATTTGATCACTATCACTACTCACAACTTCTCCACCAAAAACATATTCAGTTCCTTCATAGATGTTCTGGTCAATAAATTCACGGATGCTAGACAACGGACTTCCTGCGTCTAAACTGTAAGGAGAACTTAGCAATAAAATTAACTCTTGTTGATCTTCAGCGACTTGATCCACAGCTTGAAAATAATCGTTACTATTGTAGAAACTACTTACTTCTTCAAAAGGAATCACTTCGGTTTCTATGTTCAGACGAGGAAGATCACGATATTCTGGTAGTTGCGTATCAACGATAATGTTCTCAGCTTCAACAATATCCTCAAAGCTTTGTTCAAGGCTACCTTGTTCGCTTGCATAGCTTTCAAAGGATTGTTTAGCAATTAGCTGGTACGTTAAAAACGCGTTTAACAGAAAGAAGGTAACGATAAAGATCGTCTTCGTTCTACTCCAATCCATTGTAATCCCCCTCTGACTGAAAGAGCTCTACACGATGCCATGCACCAGTCGTTGTCTGCACGTACCATGCGGGTGTAAATGTAATGAGCTCTGTAACTTCTTGCTCATGGCTCATGTCGTATCCTATACGAACATCAACAATCTCATCGACATCGTAGTCCTCTGTAACTGCATCCCATACGACTTCACCTTCCGGAAGTGTTTCAGAAGCACTAAATTCCACATCAGTTCCAAGCGTATAAAGCGGTCTCGTATAGTTCGAGATCACTTGCTGATGACTTCTCGTCACTTCAATCACTCCGTGGTTGCCCGAACCGAGTACAGGAACACCGTTCTCAACAAGATGGAAACGAACCGCCTCATCTAAACTAGGGTTATTCGTCGTGAAACGATACAGTTGGTACTTATCTGTAAAACCACCGTGGGAATTGACGTAATTAAAGGCTTGTAACGTCACGTGTTCAGGGTTCTCCCTCACGGAAGCTGGAGAAGTGGCATTAATATACTCCATAAATAAATTATTCGTTACACTCATCTGTTCAGAGCTGGCAATGTAATTCTCACGATCGACCTGAATCGTCTCATCTTCAAAAAGCAATTCTTCAAACGCACTTGCAGAAATATAATTACTACCATCAATTTCATAGCTGCGACGCATAAAGTCTACTTGCTCTACTGGCAAATAAATTGGCTTTTCTAATCGACTGCCGTGTGGAGCGACCATTTCGCTATATACCGAAAATGTATCCTCATGATGATTGCTTAGTAAGTAATCATTAATAAACACATTCATATTAAGATCAACATAAGCTTCCAAGTACAATTGAGGTTGGAACGATACGAACCTGGCAACAACTTCATCTCCACTAGCAAAAAGAAGAATCCGATCAAATTCTGTTGAAAGATCGACAAGGTCTAGCTCTTCTTCTCGGCCAACAAACGACTGCAACAACTCTGCTGGAATACCAGCGGGGTAAATCAATTCAATGTAATCTTGGCCAGGATAGACATCTTCTTGATCATACACTTCATCAACAAGCACGAAATTCCATAAATCTAAGTTGTACAGATCATCAACGACTTCTTCCGTTAAATCATCTGCATTTCCGTACGTCATACGCTTCTCATCACCAACGCTATATATGAGGTTGGAAGGGCGTACAACGTCTTCAATTTGAATGGTGTCACCGATACTTTCCGTCGTGCTACTTGCTTCATCCAACTCTTCTAAATTCGGTTGGTATGTCCACAATTGCCACGTAAGTATGAGGCTCGTAGCAATCAACACAACTAGAACCAACGATTTAATTCGCTCTGTCACTCTTCCCACCTACTTTCCTCATAGATACTCGTATAAGGAAGTTGGATGGTAATCATTGTACCTTGGCGCAATTCGCTCGATACGCCGATTGTACCTCCGTGAGCTTCTACCATTTCCTTTGCGATTGCTAAGCCCAGTCCTGTTCCACCAAGGTTTCTTGCACGAGCTTTATCGACTCGATAAAAACGTTGGAAAATCTTATGTTGATTTTCTCGAGGAATTCCCATTCCTTCATCTTTTACGAAGATCGTCGCACCGTCTTCATGTAAATCGGTCCCGACAGTAATGGTTCCACCGTCTGGTGAGTATTTAATGGCATTAGAAATAATGTTGTCGATCACTTGAGTCATTTTGTCGCGATCGATTTCGATTCGCACTGGGTATGTTGGCAACTTGCGTACGAACTCAATATTCTTGTCTTTTACCATCATTTCAAAGCGATCAAGAACTTCATGCAACCAAGCAATTAAGTTGTAATGGTGTTTATTTAATCTCACATCATCACGATCCATCTTAGAAAGCTGAAGAAGGTCATTAACGAGGCGAATCATTCGCTCGGTTTCCGTTTGAGCGACACCTAAAAACCGAGGAGCCAACTCTTGATCATGTAGCGCACCGTCTTCGAGTGCCTCCATGTAGCTCTTTAATGTGGTTAGTGGTGTACGCAGTTCATGAGATACGTTCGCAACGAATTCACGTCGCTCTTGTGCAATTTTCTCTTGTTCAGTTACATCGTGAAGAACGGTAATCAACCCAGTAATCGGTCCATCCTCATGACGAATGACCGAAAAGTTCGCTTCAAGCAAATAACTTCCATCTCCATCACTGAAATCTAAGATCATTGACTCCGAGTAGTCATAGAGTTTACTTGGTGTTAAATGCTCAGATAACTTCAAGATCTCTGGAAGTGATTGACCCATTGCTTCATCGCTCGACATGCTTAATAAAATCTCTGCTTGGCGATTAAGCAAGATAATCCTTCCGAGTTCATCCGTCGCAATAACGCCATCTGTCATATGAGACAACACCGAACTAAGCTTTCTTCGTTCGCCTTCGGTCGTTGCGTTGGCCTCTTTTAAACTGAGTGTCAGTGTATTAAATGAAGTGGCTAATTTACCGATTTCGTCACTTCCATACACACGTACTTGTCGGCTAAAGTCACCTTCACTCATACGACTTGCTTGTTTTTGCATATCAAGTACTGGTCTTGTAATCGTTCGTGAAAGCAAGATACCAATAATTGCAGTAATGATAAGTGCAATGACTGCACTCCACGTAAAAATACTACTAATTTCAGTTACTTCTTCATACGTACCTTCAAGTGATGCACGAATATGAGCAATGCCGATAATCTCATCATTGTTGCCTTCTATTTTCTCAATGATGACCCTCGTTCGGTCGCCGGTATCAGGGTTTTGGAACGTTTCTGGCGCTTGCTCATAACCTGCCATCGCGCGGTAAATCTGAATGTTGTTGTTCAAACGACCTACAAGGTCAGAATCATGTGAGGTAATAATCGTGTAGTTATTGTCCACAACTTCAACAAACTCATTAATATCGCTAAACAATAAATTAACTTGATCATTCATTTCTTGACGGATTTGCAGCTGCACATCCCCATCTTCATCAGAACGTGGTTCTGTTAGAATCTCAGCTGCATTGTTCGCAAGCAAACTTGCACGATCTTCAAGATAATCATTGTAATTCTGTATCGTTTGACTCTCTAAAGTCGTCATGAAAGTCGCGCCAATAATTTGCGTTGCAATGAGAAGAAGCAACACATAAATCGCAATCAGCTTGAATTGAAACGACTTAAAAAAAGTTCCGAAACTTCTCCATCCACTACACTACTCCTGTTCAGGGTGACGCAAATAGTAACCGACTCCCCTTCTCGTAATTATCCAAAGTGGATAGCTAGGGTTGTCTTCAACTTTCTCTCTTAATCTTCGAACGGTAACGTCGACCGTACGAACATCTCCAAAATAGTCATATCCCCATACTGACTGGAGCAGATGCTCACGAGTCATTACTTGTCCAAGATGACGAGCGAGGTAATGAATTAATTCAAACTCTCGGTGCGTAAGTTCAATTGGCTCTCCTCGTTTTCGGACGAGGTACGCTTCAGGATCAATCGTTAGACCACCGATTTCCATTTCGCCACTCTTTTGTTTATCGTTTTGAGGAACTGCTTGGAGGCGACGAATGTTCGCCTTCACGCGCGCGAGTAGCTCACGTGTACTAAATGGCTTCGTTACATAATCATCGGCACCTAGTTCAAGCCCGAGTACTTTGTCGATCTCTGAATCTTTAGCAGTAAGCATAATGATTGGCATGTCGTAATCTTTACGAACTTCGCGACAAACTTCCATCCCATCACGGTTTGGAAGCATAATATCTAATAAAATCAATTCTGGTTGAAAATCATGTACTTTTTGTAGGGCTTCGTCACCGTCGTAAGCCACTTCAACTTCAAATCCTTCTTTTTTCAAAGAGAACTCTAATATATCCGCAATTGGCTTTTCATCATCAACAACGAGTATTTTTTTCGTTCATTATGATCGCCTCTATTCTTTCAATTGTAGTCATACTATACAAGTACGATTGGTATAAATGTTTCGCGCTTCTATTGTACCATAGCGCTTCAATTCAAATAAGAAAAAAACCCCGAATTATACATTCGGGGTCTAGCTTAATACTGCTTCATAAGTTGTCGTAAGTGATTTGATTGAATATACGAATGACAGACAATCAAATGGTGGCTCGAGACGGAATCGAACCGCCGACACGTAGATTTTCAGTCTACTGCTCTACCAACTGAGCTATCGAGCCAATTAAAATGGCGGGCCTGACGGGAATCGAACCCGCGATCTCCTGCGTGACAGGCAGGCATGTTAACCGCTACACCACAGGCCCATATTTCAAAAAATAAGCGGCGAATCTCTTCGGCTGCTTCGTTCGAGTTGTGTACTTGGTAATACACTCACTCTTTCCTTCTCGTAGTTGATCTGTTTACAATATGTAAATGGTGAGCCATGGAGGACTCGAACCTCCGACCCTCTGATTAAAAGTCAGATGCTCTACCAACTGAGCTAATGGCTCAACTACTTCCTATCGAAGGACAAGACTTATCTTAGCACGCCAAATAAATTTATGCAATGCTTTTTTTGAAGTTCTTTGTAGAACTTTGTTATAAGAGACATTGCCCTTCGCACCACTATCATTATAACCAAATGCTAAGGGACTTATCCAGCTTGGAACAGATCTGTCGATAATTCTTGGGTCGCCGGTAGACGTCGCATTTTTTTGCTTAAAATCCAATATAGAGCGACGCTGAGTAGAAGCAACCCAGAAGTTACAATGACCACTCCATAGCTAAACCAAGATCCAATAGCACCGCCAATTAAAGAACCGAGTGGAGCAATACCCGCAGCAATTCCCATGACCGCAGCCATAACTCTTCCGAGTAAATGTTCTTCTACAGCCGATTGAATCATCACAAAAGCAATGACGTTTATGCTACCAGCAGGAATGAATGCGAGCGCAAACAGCAGAAGTACCACAGCTGGATGGCCACCGATCGCCATCGCAATAAAACATAGGCCGGTCACACTAAGGAGTGATGCATATAAAATGGCAATCGGTACTCGTTGCAACTTGAAGAGTGACACACATGCTGCTCCAATGATTGTGCCTAGCCCACTAGCTGCGAGCAGCATGCCATAAAAATCAACGTTACCATACGTAGAACTAAATCCAGGAAGAATCGCAAACACACCTGCAATCGCAAAGTTTACGACGAGAATTCCGATAAGCAGGCGGCTAAAGAACGATTGTCTTAGTACACGTAAACCTTCCCCTAATTGTTCACCATAGCTTTTTACTAACTGTTTAACTGTCCGCTGTTTATCGTTTTCATCTCGTTGCCTTTGCTTTGGTAAGCGTAATTGCATTAACAATAACGCTGAGAATAAGAACGTTGCACTGTTACATAGAAAATTGCAACACCACCAACAACGGCAATAATGATTCCTGCAAGCGCGGTAAACAGCACGTCTGTCCCTTGATAGGCGACTGAGAACAACGAGTTGCCCGTCGTAAGTTGGTCTTTCTTTAAAATCTTCGGAAGTAAGGTTAGTTGCGCAGGATAGAGGAACTGATTACATAGAGAGACGACTGGCATCACAGTCAAAACAAGTGCAACCGTTAAGAAACCAAAAGCATACGCGAGTGGTAAAACGAGTAACATGACCACTTGAATACATTGAGTGATTACGAGTAATTTCTTGATTTGAAAACGATCAATGACTGGTCCAAGCACAATTTGTAGTAGCGCTGGCATTTGCGTTAAAAATAACGCAAGACCCGAGTACATTGACGACCCACTCAATTCATATACGAGCCACATCGCAGCGATCGAATACAGACTGCTCCCAGCATTCGAAGCACATCGGCTCAATAATAAAACCACAAAATTAAAATTAGTGAGAATATTTTTCATGTAAATAACCTCTCTCGTTTTTATTTATTTACACCGTTCATTTTTTTTGACCGTTGGGGTAAAACAAATGCCTATGCACGAACATAGGCTTTCAGGAGTTATTGTCTTTTTTATACCAATCAACATGCAACACGTATTCGGATGAATGAGGATCATCAGTAGAATATTCACCTAACGCCTTTTGGAAATCATCATTCACGCGTTTCATAAATTTCTCAAATGTTTCTTGGTCACCTCTAAACGTATTCGTCATACTTCCTTTAGAAAGCAAATCACTCCCCCCGAAAAAGTCTAAAAGCTTATCGTCAACGATGTACGATTTTGCAACTGGTTGATAAAACTTCTGCATAATGCCATTTTTCTCTTCTCGACGCACAATTTCAATAATCCCATTCTTTTCGAGTTCATTTAAGTGGTAATGGATTTTGGAACGTGAGATGTCTAATTTCTCCGCTAATTGTTGCCCCGTCAATGGTTGTGTGCCGAAGTTCACTAACATTCGACTACGGAACGAATCACTAACGGCACGTACTTGCTCATACGTCGTCATTACAAATATTTCTTTCATTTACCCATCACGCCTTTCTTACTCGGTCAACTTTATCTGACTGTATTGTATGCGAGTGACAAAGCATTTGTCAACACTTTCTAAAAATTCAATTTTGCGTCCCGATATTTTTCTCTCGTCAATCGCTTTTTTCCGCGCTATACTTGTACGTAGTTTTTAAATGGGGAGTGCACATCATGATTAGACTTGCAGGAATGGAAGACCTCTCTGGTGTTGTTGCGATAGCCAAAAAAGCAACAAAGCTAATGAATGAAGAAGGAAGCGACCAATGGAATGAAGAGTACCCTACACTTCACCATTTTGCACAGGATATAAAGAAGAAGTCGCTTTACGTTTACGTCGAAGAACGAATTGAAGGGTTTATCGTTATCAATCAAGAGTTTGCCAAAGAGTACCATCAACTTTCGTGGCGCCATCTTGATACAGACTCTATTACGCTACATCGCCTCGCGGTTAACCCAACAGTACGCAACAAAGGTATTGCTGAAACACTCTTTCGTTTTGCAGAAACAGAAGCGTTAAATCAACAGCTAAAATCAATCAAAATCGATACGTATTCATTAAATACGAAAGCACAGAAGCTTTTCCAAAAACTTGGTTATTCTCAAGTAGGAGAACTCCAAACAGAAGCACGAGAAGAGCCGTTCTTCTACTATGAAAAAGCGATCTAAAAAACTCACCCGCCTTTTTCTAGGCGAGTGAGTTTTTCTCATCCATTCATTAAATTTTTAGAGAGATGTACTTTGTTTCTATATATTCTTCTAATCCGTGATGTCCGCCTTCACGACCAATACCACTCTGTTTCCATCCTCCAAAAGGCGCCTGAGCAGTGGATGGACCACCATCGTTTAAACCAACAATTCCATATTCAAGGTCCTCACTTAAACGTACCGCTTTACCGATATCACTCGTAAATAAATAGGCTGCAAGACCGTAAATTGTATCGTTCGCTCTTTGGATTGCTTCTTCATCGGTCTTAAATGTAGCAATTGGCGCGAGGGGACCGAACGTTTCGTCGTTCATACAAGCCATCTCTTCAGTTATCCCTGTCATGACCGTTGGTGTTAAGAATAACTCACCGATTTTCTCACCGCCAGTAACGACCTTCGCTCCTTGTGACTTTGCATCTTCAATTTGCGATAGCACTTTATCAACAGCATTTGAGTCAATGAGTGGTCCGATATCCGTCTCATCATCAAGGCCGTCACCGACTTTTAGTTGTTCAACGAGCACTTTTAGTTTCTCAGTAAATTCCTTTTCGACGGACTCTGCAACATATATGCGGTTGGCACATACACACGTTTGACCTGCATTGCGGAACTTCGACGCAACCGCTTGTTCAGCTGCATTATCTAGGTCAGCGTCTTCTAAAACGATGAGCGGGGCATGGCCACCGAGCTCTAATGAGATTTTCTTAATGTTCTTTGACGCGCCCTCCATTAACGTACGGCCAACTTCTGTAGAACCTGTAAACGTTAATTTGCGTACGCGCGTGTCGTCTTGCCATACTTCAGAGATTTCACTCGATTTACCAGTGATAACATTGATTACACCTTTAGGAATCCCTGCTTCAACCGCCAGTTCAGCAAGTTTCAAAGCCGTCAAAGGCGTTTGAGTTGCTGGTTTAATGACGACTGTACAACCTACAGCAAGTGCTGGTGCAACCTTTCTTGTGATCATTGCAGCTGGGAAGTTCCACGGAGTAATGACCGCTACAACCCCGACCGCTTGTTTCGTCACAAAGATTCGCTTGTTCTCAGCTGACGCTGGAATCGTTTCACCATAAACACGTTTTCCTTCTTCTGCGTACCATTTAATAAATGAATTTGCATAGCCAATCTCACCACGGGATTCTTTCATTGGCTTGCCTTGTTCCTTCGTCATCGTCGTTGCTAACTCTTCTTGATGTTTATCGATAAGATTGTGCCACTTTTCAAGCTTCTCTGAACGTTCAGCTGCGGTTAACTTTGACCACGGGCGAAATGCCTCATATGCTGCATCAACCGCTTGCTTTGCCTCATTTTTTCCACCCTTTGGAACGGTGTCTACAATCGCTCCATTTGCAGGGTTGGTTACATCAATTTGTTCAAGGTCTGCTCCTGTCCATTCGCCATTAATTAAATGCTTCATCTTATCTCTCCTCTCTACATCATACGTAGAGTATAACGCTAGTTTCACATGAAACAAAAGAAAAACGACCTTCGCAAAAGCGAAGGCCATTCATCATCATACGCCCCAAACACCGCGTACTTCATTTGTTTGTGTACGATCAGGTCCAACAGAGAAAATGGATAGTGGAATATTCGTTAATTGGGAAACTCGTTCCGCATAATGACGCGCATTTTCAGGAAGATCACTTAACGACTTCGCTCCTGTAATGTCCTCGCTCCACCCTGGCATTTCTTCATACACTGGTTTACATTCTGCTAACACATTAAGACTAGCTGGGAATTCTTCAAGGCGTTCCCCTTGGTACTCATAAGCCGTACAGATCTTCACCGTCTCAAGACCAGAAAGCACGTCTAAACAGTTGAGGGAAAGTCTGTAATCCCACTTACGCGACGTGCGTGGCGTACAACGACGGAATCAAACCAACCGACACGTCTTGGTCGCCCTGTAGTCGTTCCGTATTCGTTACCAATCTTACGAATGCGATCACCAATTTCATCCGTAAGCTCTGTCGGGAATGGACCGTCTCCAACACGAGTCGTATATGCTTTTGAAACCCCAACAACTTTCTGGATTTTAGATGGTCCGACACCCGAACCGATTGCAACACCACCGGCAATAGGGTTTGATGATGTAACGAATGGATACGTACCTTGATCAATATCAAGCATAACACCTTGGGCACCCTCGAATAATACACGTCGACCTTGATCAATCGCATCATTCAATACGACAGACGTGTCACAAACGTATTGTTTTAACTTTTGACCATAATCAAAGTATTCTTCAAGAATCTCTTCTACTGTAAACCCGTTAGTCTCATAGAGTTTTTCCAATAGACGGTTTTTCTCGATCAAGTTACGTGAAAGCTTACTTTCAAATTCCGTCTTCTCTAGAAGATCAGCAATACGAATACCGATCCGAGCAGCTTTATCCATATAAGCTGGACCGATGCCTTTTTTTCGTCGTACCAATTTTGCTTGCGCCTTTACTCTCTTCTTCCACGATATCTTGTTTTATATGATAAGGAAGGATCACATGCGCACGGTTGCTAATACGCAAATTGCTCGTATCAATGCCACGTTCTTGTAATCCAGTCAACTCTTCTACTAATGCCTTAGGATCGATGACCATGCCGTTTCCAATTACACAAATCTTATCATCATAGAAAATCCCTGACGGTACTAGGTGAAGCTTATACGTTTCTCCACCAAATTTAATCGTATGCCCCGCGTTGTTACCACCTTGATAACGAGCAACGACTTCCGCGTTTTCTGATAAGTAATCTGTAATCTTCCCCTTGCCTTCGTCTCCCCATTGTGTACCTACAATTACGATGGATGACAAAAGACTCACCTCTTCCGATATAATTAAATCGTTCATTATTTATCTCTTTACCGTAGTCAATTCTATCAAAAGAAACACTTCAGGTCAAAATAAACCGAACATTTATATCAAAAAAAAGGATATTCATTCGCCTTATTGTTAAATTTGTTAACAAAAAAAACGAAGGGTTTTAACCCTTCGTTTAAGCTACGCACCAGGTGGTGCCATATTCTCGTCATGCCTTCGATCAAGGTTGACGAACTTGTTGTATTCTTTTATAAACGCAAGCTCTACACTACCAACAGGACCGTTACGTTGTTTCGCAATAATAATTTCAATCATGTTCTGATTTTCAGCATCATGATCATAATAGTCTTCACGGAACAAAAACGAAACGATGTCCGCATCTTGCTCAATACTTCCTGACTCACGCAAGTCGCTCATCATCGGACGCTTATCTTGACGGGATTCCACACTACGTGAGAGCTGAGACAAGGCAATGACCGGTACGTCGAGCTCACGTGCAATCCCTTTTAAGTTACGAGAGATCTCAGAGACTTCTTGTTGACGACTATCAGTTCCTCGCCCTTGAATGAGTTGAAGATAATCGATTAAGATCATGCCTAACCCTTTTTCCTGCTTAAGCCTTCGGCACTTCGCACGAATATCAGCAACACGAATTCCAGGCGAATCATCGATATAAATGCCTGCTCTAGACAACGTTCCCATCGCCATTGCAAGCTTTTCCCAGTCTTCTTCAATCAACTGTCCTGTACGAAGGCGTGTACCGTCGATATTACCTTCGGCACAGAGCATTCGTTGCACAAGTTGCGACGCTCCCATCTCAAGACTAAAGATCGCGACATTTTCATCACTTTTTGTTGCGATGTTTTGTGCAATGTTTAACGCAAACGCCGTCTTCCCCATAGATGGACGTGCAGCAACGATAATTAAGTCACTGCGTTGAAACCCTGCTGTCATTCGATCAAGCTCTTGAAACCCGCTTGAAACGCCCGTCAGTGCGTCGCCACGGCCTTGTAACATTTCAATGTTGTCATACGTCTCCATTAACACGTCTTTAATGGACACGAATGCACCTGAAGAACGACGATTCGAGACTTCTAGAATCATGCGCTCTGCATCACTTAATACGTCATCGACTTCTTGCTCCGCCTCAAATCCATCTGTTGCAATCGTCGTTGCCGTTCGAATTAATCGACGAAGCAATGATTTCTCTTCGACCGTTCTCGCATAGTGCTGAACGTTTGATGCAGTCGGCACAGCGTTTGCTAAATCGGTTAAATAGGCAACGCCACCTGCTTCTTCAAGCCACTGGCGATTTTGAAGCTCAGAGGTGACCGTGACGAGGTCTACAGGCTCGCCTTTCTCAGAGAGCTCAACCATCGCACTAAAAATTCGTTGATGAGAAGCACGATAAAAGTCTTCAGGGCGCAAACGCTCGGTCGCAGAAACGAGGGATTCCTCTTGCAAGAAAATGGACCCTAATACTGCTTGCTCTGCTTCGATATTTTGTGGAGGAAGTCGATCCTCTTGCCATCCTTCTGTCACCGTACCCTCACCTCATTTGCTTATTGTTCTTTTACGTGAATGTTAACTGTCGCTGTTACCTCAGGATGAATCTTCACAGGCACTTTCGTAACTCCGAGTGTACGAATTGGCTCGCTAAGTTCAATTTTGCGTTTATCAACCTTAAAGCCTTTTTTTCTTGAGCGCTTCATGAATTTGCTTTGTGGACACGGCTCCGAATAACTTACCGCCTTCACCTGCTTTAGCATTCATTTCAACGTCTGTACTTTCTAATTCGGCTTTTGTTTTTTCTGCTGCTTCACGTTCTTCTTGTAGTTTTTTATCATCGCTTTTTTGCTTCGCTTGCAAGTCTTTCATGTTACCTGTTGAAGCTTCAACCGCTAAATCATTCTTCAACAAATAGTTACGTGCGTATCCTTCAGACACGTCTTTCACTTCACCTTTTTTTTGCCTTTACCTTTAACATCTTGCTTGAAAATTACTTTCATGTAGACTGACCTCCCATAGATTGATCCATTGCTTCTTTTAGTTGTTCTTCAACTTGTTCAATAGTCAGGTCATCAAACTGAGCAGCGGCGTTTGATAGATGTCCACCACCACCCAATTTCTCCATGATCACTTGAACGTTAATATCTCCTAAGGAACGGGCACTCACACTCACCCGACCGTCATCCCGCTTCGAAATAACGAACGAAGCCTTAACGTCATTCATCGTAAGTAACGTATCCGCTGCCTGTGCAATAAGAACAGGATGATAGGTTCGACCTTCTTCACCACGCGCAATGGCCATTCCACTGCCGTAAACCGTCGCACGTCCGATAATTCTTGATCGTTCAATGTAGTTATCCAGATCTTCTTTTAGAAGCAACTGTACCGCTGTTGTATCAGCTCCATTTGCTTTTAAGTAGGAAGCCGCATCAAACGTTCTTGAACCTGTACGAATGCTAAAATGCTTCGTATCGACCATCATACCCGCAAGCATCGCCGTTGCTTCTAGCGATTCCATTTTCACTTTATTCGGTTGGTACTCAAGCAACTCCGTTACTAACTCTGACGCTGAAGAAGCATACGGCTCCATATACACGAGCGCTGCATTATCAATAAATTCTTCCCCACGACGATGATGATCAAGTACAACGACTCGGTGCACACGATCAAGAAGCTTCGGCTCAATAACAAGTGACGGTTTGTGGGTATCAACAACAACGAGAAGTGTCTGCTTCGTTAATTGTTCCAACGCTTCTGTAGGCGAAATAAACCTCGACCATAAATGCTCATGATGTTCAACTTCATCCATAAGCTTCTGAACGTCAGGACTCACTTGATCAGGATCAAGAACGATATACGCATCTTTGTTGTTCACTTCTGCGACTTTTAATACGCCGATACTTGCTCCAATCGCATCCATATCAGGCGTTTTATGCCCCATAACGATTACTTGATTACTCTCTCTTACAAAATCCCTTAAAGCATGAGAAATAACCCGTGCTCTTACACGTGTTCGCTTTTCTACCGCGTTCGTCTTTCCACCATAAAAACGTACTTGCCCGCTTTTCTCTTTAATTGCTACTTGATCCCCACCACGACCTAATGCAAGATCGAGTGAAGACTGCGCAAGAGATCCAAGATCACGGAGCGTTTTCTCTCCGGTTCCGATTCCAATACTTAGCGTAATCGCTACGCGATCCTTCGATGTTTCTTCACGAATATCATCAACAATTTGGAAACGATTCGTTTCTACTTCTTGAAGAGCCCGATGGTTAAAAACGGCCATAAAACGGTCATCATCAATGCTCCGAAGCAAAATGTCATGCTCATTTGCCCATTTGTTTAACATCGTTACGACTTTGTTTCGGAGACTACTCGTCACTTCGTCATCTAAAGTCTGTGTAACATCATCATAGTTATCTAAATAAATAAAGCCAATAACCGTTTGTTCCTCACGATATCGCTCTTTCGTTTCAATCGTTTCCGTCATATCAAAGAAATAAAGCAAACGCTCATCCGGTCGTTCATACACGTAATGCTCAAGATCGCCAAGCTTCAAGCGATGCTCGGTTTTTTTATCTTCAATATAGATCGGAAGATCTGATGAAATGATCGACAACGACTTCCCTAAATAATCTTCTCCGAGAAGATCACGAATATAAGGGTTCGCCCATTGAATTTCAAAGTTCTGGTCATACAACACAATTCCGACTGGTAAATTCGTAACCGCTTCTTCACCTGCTCGATTGACACGGTGGGAGAGTGTTGTAATGTATTGGCTTAACTCTTGTTGGAAATTCGAACGCGCATAGAAAAAAAACAACACCGATGACAATGAGTGTCACATAACCTACAACAGCAAGCATCCAATTATAAAAAAAGCAATACTGTCACACTCGCTGTTGTGACTGTAAACATAAAGATCATCGGATATAAATACCAATGTTGTTTTGTTATTTCGGGCATACCATCAACCCCTATTTGAATCAGGCTTAATCCGGCTTCTTAAATCAAAACCAAGATCAATGATCCCTAAGATTCGTACAAAGAACGTAATAATCGGTATCACAAGTGCTGAGAACAAGATGATGATCGGTAGCGCCTTTGAGATCTTCTTCACATGGGCAAAATAAAACATAACCGCTGCACCTTGGACAATCATCGCAATCTCAAGTAAAGGTGTAACATTCATCATGAAAATTGAAAGTGCTGATCCTGGGTCGCTTACCCCAACAAGGCTAACGATAATACCGAGTAAATAAATCCAGATAAAAAAATGTCGGCAATGACCACTCTCTAAGAGGTGGAAAACCGAACGGCTTATTCAACAGTCTTCTTAAAATCGGATGCGCAATGATTTGCGTGATAAACGCGTACATCACACCTGTAAAAATCATAAGCATCGCAGACATTTGCGGAATCATATTCGCTAATTCCCGGTATGCAGTAATCGCTTCTTCGTCCGTTTCTGCACCAAAGTTCTGCATTAATTGTTCTGCCGAGTTCATCGACTCAATCATACCTGTGCGAATCGCTTCAAAAGGATGGATTCCCATCACAACATTCGAAAATACAAAGAGCACAAAAATTGCTAGAACGTAACTTACACTACCTGTAAATAAGGTCTGAAATGCCCCTCTACCTTTTGAATAGCTCACACCCATTACAAAACCGCCAATTCCAAACAACAGAATAATTGGCAATGCTAAAGCTGTGGCAAGCAGAAAGGTTATAAGCGTTGCAACTACTAATACGAGAGCCCCCGGCTTCATTCCGTGACGGATCGTATAAACCATCATCGGTAGCGGCAATAACCAAATCGTCAAAAGCGCTACAACAGGGATATATAGTGTCATAACCATAAGTATGGTAAACAGAGCAACAACGACGGCTCCTTCGGTAATTCTACGTGACTGATTCATTCAGAAAATAACCACCAATCTTAGGCTTCATACATATCTTACACTGATCTATTGTAGCCCATTCACACGTAAATTGAAAGGTAATGCTCTTTAAGTATACGTGAAAAAAAAGCCGCCATCTACTAATGAGATGACGGCTTCCTTGAACACATTCTTAAACTTCTTTCGCGTATGGAAGAAGTGCTGCTTGACGTGAACGCTTGATCGCGATCGTCAATTTGCGTTGATACTTCGCAGAAGTACCAGTCACACGACGAGGAAGAATTTTTCCTCGCTCTGAGATAAACTTACGGAGAAGATCAAGATCTTTGTAGTCGATGCGCTTGATCTTATTTACCGTGAAATAACATACCTTTCTACGCTTGCCTCTACGACGTGCCATGTGGTCTCGCTCCTTTCAATTTAAAATGGTAAATCGTCGTCCGATATATCGATCGGTTTTCCATCATTAGAAAATGGATCGTCGTTCAGGTTCGATGATTGACGTTGTGGTGGCTCTTGAGAGTAAGAACCATTCTGGCTGTAGCCTCCACCGCTTTGGCCGTAACCTCCGCCTTGTTGGAAACCACCGCCGCCTCCACCGCTCCCTTGGGAGTTTCTCGGTTCGAGGAACTGAACGCTTTCAGCCTGAACTTCCACAACTTTCACGCGCTTGCCTTCTTGGTTTTCAAAGCTGCGACTTTGTAAGCGGCCATCAATCCCTGCCAAACTTCCTTTTTTTCAAGTAGTTTGCCACGTTTTCTGCCTGCTTCCTCCACACAACACAGCTGAAAAAGTCCGCTTCACGCTCTCCTTGCTGGTTCGTAAACGGTCGATTCACAGCAATACTAAAGTTTGCAACTGCAACTCCATTCGGCGTGTAACGAAGCTCCGGATCATGGGTGAGCCGGCCGACAAGCACAACGCGATTAATCATGCGTAACCCTCCCTTTTATCTATCAATTAGTCGTCTTCGCGAACGACAAGTGTACGAATAACATCATCAGTTAGCTTAACACGACGGTCAAACTCGTTTACCGCTGCTGCGTTAGCATTAACTTTTGTAATTACATAGTAGCCTTCTTTGAAATCGTTGATTTCGTAAGCAAGACGACGTCTTCCTTTTTCATCAACTGATGTGATTTCAGCACCGTTGTCTGTAAGGATCTTTTGGAAACGCTCATTAGCAGCTTTCACTGACTCCTCGTCCAACTGTGGGCTAAGAATGTAAAGAATTTCATATTTACGCATTCTAGTCACCTCCCTTTGGTCTAAACGGCCCTCACTTCATTAAGTAAGAGCAAGGAGCAATAAAACGGGTTATCCCATTTCTATACTCACAACAATCAATTCTATCAGGAAACGTGCGCAATCACAAGTTGGAATTTTATATAGGTAAGAAGTGTTCGAGCGAGGTTGGAGGGGCGTGGGTTAAGTGGTTCGGGGCAACGAAAGTTCAGCTATGTGAGGATGATTTTAATGCTGTCAGTTTCATTTTGCGATAATACGTTTAAAAACCACATAAAGCTAACGTTCTCATGTTATTGGCATCTTTAACTTGTACTTTGTCTGTTTTTGTTTACCAAGTTGCCTTTCTGAAAGCTCATACAGTATGGAGTATGGCTTACGTGTCTTTTCTCCACAGTGGTGACACGCCCAATAGCCATTTTTCACTTTGAAGCGTAAATCCGAAACAGCGTTCACAATACATTCCACCCTGAAGTTCCCCAAATTCTAGACCAAACGGCTTTAATGGGCTGAACCATGCAGGTGGACAGTTTCGCCCCGCCAAACTCGTGCTAGACCGTTTCTTTATAAGACTCAGATACACTTAAAATCGTTTTATGTGACGTAAAATTAACACGACTGAATACGGGTAAATGTTCAGGTAAGTTGTAATGCTGAAGGAATGCTTTAGCAAGAGTTCTTGTCGAAGACATTGCTCAAGAGGATTTGGAAACATCTTAATATTCGTGTCTACACGCATGAATTGATCGTATTCTGCGAAATGAACAAATCCATGAATGTGTTTGACTTCAAGAATGAGTATATAACTTAATATAAACACCAAAAAAACGAGTTGAAACGCAGATTCACTTACGAGGCCAGTGCTGGGAGTACTAAATAGGGCTTCGGTTGGCTGTCTAAACTTGTGAGGTGAAATCCAAGTTGCCTTTCACCAGCATAACCTGCTTGTGCTCGTCGCAGCCTGTTTTCTACTTCAAGGATTATGCCGTTATTCTCTTGTGGTAACCGACGGGATAACGCTTCTACAAACAATCAAATTTGTTCAGGTGCTCTCAACTCCTTTACATATTCAATCAATCATAGATCCCCTCCTTCTATGAACAAGTTTTCGACAGCAAACGATAAAAACCTGCCGTCACCCAAAATAATATTGACTTTTCAGACATTAATATATATCTTTAAGATACATATCATAAAGATATAGAGGTGTAGAATGAAAACAGAAACAAAATGGATCATTTTAGGGATTCTCACGTCCCAGTGCAAAACCGGATATGACATCAAAAACTTAATCGATGCCAGTTTTAGTCACTTTTGGAAAATGAGTTACGGTCAAATTTATCCTGCGCTGAAAACGTTAGTGGAAGATGGATACGCTACGCAATCTGTCATTAAAGCTGATGGAACACCTGAACGCAAAGAGTATACGATCACTACCGCCGGAAAAAAAGAAACTCGAAGAATGGCTTACTGCTCCTGTAAATGAAACTGTTATTATGCGTAATGAATTGCTTGTGAAATTATTTTTCGGGCTGGAGATGCAAAGAGAACAAGCGCTCGCGCACCTAGATAAACAAGAACAAATGCTAAGTGAAAAGCTCGAAGTCTATCACACCATTGAAGAGAACATCCAAACCCATAATGATTCTGAATTTTGGCTGTACACGCTTAATTACGGCAAGGAAATTGCTCAAGCCGAACTACGTTGGTGCCAAAAAAACAAAGGAGAGTATTCAATGCAAAAGCGAATAAGTACGCATAACGATCAAGACCTTGTCGTATTCATCATCGGAATGAGAATTAACAAGTGGTGGAACGTAAAAAAATTGGTGGCCAGTATTTATGGCCATGAGACCGATGCTCCAAGAGCTGTATGCAGATAAAAGTACAGGCTTCTTATCACAAGACACTACACTTGGCGGTCGCACGATTGTTTTGACGCAATATTGGGAAAGCATTGATCAGCTCCTCGATTATGCACACGGTAAAACCCATAAAGAAGCGTGGATCAATTTCTACAAAAAGTCAGCAAAGAGCGAAGCAGTTGGCATTTTTCACGAAACATATGAAGTGAAAGCTGGCGCTTATGAATCCGTTTATTCGCAAATGAACAAGCCAAGAGGCATTTTAAAAGCAAGAGAAATGCAAGCATTGACTGATGACTCTACAGCTAAGAGTCGCCTAACTCATCCTTAAAACTCATTACCGCACGAGTCGTTATTATAAAAAAAGCTCCCAAACGGGAGCTTTTACACATTAAACCTAAAGTGAATAACATCGCCATCAAGTACGACGTAGTCTTTTCCTTCAAGGCGGACTTTACCGGCTTCTTTTGCTTTCGTCATTGAACCGAGTTCTTTAAGGTCTTCATATGCGACCACTTCGGCACGGATGAACCTCGCTCAAAGTCAGTATGGATGACGCCTGCGGCTTGTGGTGCCTTTGTGCCTTTGCGAATCGTCCACGCGCGAACTTCTTGTTCTCCAGCCGTGAAATACGTGGAGAGACCTAAAAGAGCGTAAGCTGCACGGATTAAGCGATCAAGACCCGCTTCTTCAATGCCAAGATCAGCTAGGAAGCTTTGGCGGTCGTCGCCTTCTAATTCAGCAACTTCAGCTTCAATGCTTGCACAAATCGTAATTACTTCTGCGTTTTCTTCTGTTGCACGGGTACGAACGCTAGCGACATACTCGTTATCTTCATCAGACAAGAGATCTTCTTCGCTAACATTTGCAACATATAATACTGGCTTCAACGTTAACAGTTGAAAACCTTTAGCAAGCTTATGCTCCTCATCGTCAAGGTCGACTGAACGCGCTGGCTTTTCAGCCTCAAGTGCATCGACGATCTTTTGGAGAACCGATTGCTCAGCAATCGCTGTTTTGTCTTTTGTTTTGGCGAGCTTGTTTACTTTTTCAAGACGTTTTGAAATTGTTTCAAGGTCAGCGAGAATCAGCTCTAAGTTAATTACTTCCATGTCTCTTAGAGGATCAACACTTCCCGAAACGTGGGTGATGTCGTCGTTATCAAAACAACGGACAACGTGAGTAATCGCATCAACTTCACGAATGTGGGATAAGAATTTATTCCCAAGTCCTTCACCCTTGCTAGCGCCTTCTACAATTCCAGCAATGTCCGTGAATTCAAATGTCGTTGGGACTGTTTTCTTTGGGTTTACGAGTTCAGTAAGAACTTGTAAACGGTGATCAGGCACTTCAACGATTCCGACGTTCGGGTCGATTGTTGCGAATGGGTAGTTCGCTGCTTCAGCACCTGCTTGGGTAATTGCATTAAAAAGCGTTGACTTACCGACGTTTGGTAGGCCAACAATTCCTGTTGTTAAAGCCATCGTATAGTCACTTCCTTTACTCTGCTCGTTCAAGCACCTTTTTCATTTTACGGGCGAATGTCTTTCTCGGGATCATGACGCTATGATCACAACCTTCACATTTAATGCGAATGTCCATTCCCATACGAATAATCTTCCAACGGTTCGTCCCACACGGATGAGGTTTTTTCATTTCCACAATGTCTTTCAGTTGAAAATCAGTCTCCGTCAAGGCATTCGCCCCCTCTATTAAAGATTCATTACATACATATAGAAAAGCTTCCGAAGATCGGAAGCCTTTCGTATTATACCATAACTTGTAACCTTCGTTCTAGCGCAGTTTCGGTTGGTCATCTTGGAGAAAGGGGAAGAGCAAAACCGAGCCTAACAAGTATAAATTCAGCATCCCATAAAGAGGATACAAAAAAACCAACCAATGTTGAGAATCCGAACGTTGTCATCGGGATCAAAGCAGTGACAATGACGAACGTTAACAGCCACCCAGGTGCAGTAAACAAATTTTTAAAGCGACTAAGTAAACCTAAGATATTGGCAGCAGCCGTTGTGAAGATCGCTGTCCATAAAAGAATCGTCATTGCAAAAATTAAAATCGACGGATAGGAACTTAAAATCGAGAATAACGGAATTTCATAGAGCAGTAAGTCATCCGCTACCCTCAGTAACGATTGATTATAAATTAATGACACTCCTCCTAAAATTAAACCGCTACCAATTGTAGCAATCCATACCTCACCTTTATGTTCAATCTTCGTACCAATCGCAGATAGTACAGCGACAACGGGAAGTAAATTTAGGGCTGTAAACGTTAAAGCCGATGGCCAGTTGCTTTGTGCTCCCCATTCCAATGAAAAGCCGCCTTCGCTCGTCCATTGAAAGATAATCAAAATAACAACAAGGCAGATGATCAGCATTGGCGTCAAAAAATTGTTCACAGACGTTAACCCGTCCAAGTCCCAAATAAACAATACGACAAGCAAAATACACATGAGGCCAATTCCAAACCAATAGGGGAGTTCGAACGTCTGAAGTGTTGCACCTCCACCAGAGATCATAATTCCAGTCGTAAGGAACAGATACAAAATAATGAGCTTATCATACGCTTTTGCAAGCCGTTTTCCAAGCAATGCTTCTAAAACAACGACGTAGTTTTCCGCTTTCAAAGAAATACTTAGCTTTAAGATCACATACGAGCAGATCATGAACAGTCCGCTGAATAATAGGATTGCAACGACGCTATCAGCGCCGAAAAATTGCCATATTTCTCGACCAGAAGCGTACCCTGCTCCGATCATCGTTCCTGTTAATAAAAGCATCCACTTTATTCCACGACCGATCATACTATTCTCCCCTTATTCAACCCGTTGTATAGTCTTTGAAAAAAGTTCCTATACTGGGACTAGTATGTTTTGGGAGAAAGAGGTATGTCCATGAAGCTATCATTTTTTTAAAGAAAAGGTGTTTTCTTATCCATTTTACTTTGAAGAGCATCCGTCTAGTGATTCATTGGCACATCTGATGTATGAGGAAATTCTCCGCTCTACAAAACGACAGACGATTGTCCTTCTATGTATCGGTACCGACCGTTCCACAGGAGATGCGTTCGGACCTCTAGTTGGCACAATTATTAAAGAGAACAGCGAACGACGTATGCACGTATACGGGACACTAGAAAATCCTGTTCATGCGCTAAACCTTAAAGAAACCCTTGAACACATCGAAAAAAAACACCCTCTTGCTTTGCTCATTGCGGTCGATGCGAGCATGGGAAGAGCAGAAAACGTCGGACGGGTTACGTTTGCTTCTGGTCCGCTTCATCCAGGTAGCGCAGTTCATAAACGTCTACCTGAAGCGGGTGATATGCATATGACGGGGACAGTCAATGTGAGCGGCATGATGGAACATGTAACGTTACAAAATACACGATTGTACTTTGTGATGCAGATGGCCGAATGGGCTGCTAATGCATTGCTCAAGATGGACAGACTTCTCCATACTCACAAGACAAGACCAACACGTACCGTCTTTACTACAGAAACTTCACAGTTATTAACATCAAGCACAAACCAACACTAAAAAGCCCCAACAATACATGTCGGGGCGTTTACTTATTCTTAAAGCTCAGCTTCAAACGCTGTAATGCCTGCGCTAAAGCGTTCTATCAGTTCATCAATTTCAGGCTGAGTAATGATTAATGGTGGGGCTAGCGGGATAATGTTAATGCCGTTTCCTCCTGATGTCCGTACGAGCAAGCCTCGATCGAAGCAATGTTGGTACAATTTCTCAGCTGCATTATCTTGAGGGTCAAAGCGCTCAAATGACTTCGAATCTTTGAACAGTTCAATTGAACGTAGAAGACCCATTCCTCTCGTAAGGCCGACAGATGTATGTTTAGTGACTAATTCTTCTAAGCGATCACCGAAATACTCACCCATCTCTTTCGCACGATCAACAAGTCCGTCGCGTTCAATAATTTCGATGTTTTTAAGGCCTACAGCACAAGCCATTGCATGACCGCTATACGTAAATCCATGTGCCAGTACGCCATCAAAATCATTAATCACTTTGCGAATTTTGTCGTGAATTAAGACGCCGCCAAGCTGAGCATAACCGCTTGTAATGCCTTTGGCAACTGACATGAAATCAGGAACAACATCCCAATGCTCGACAGCAAACATACTTCCAGTACGTCCAAAACCACAAATCACTTCATCGGCAATAAAATGAATATCATACTCATTACAAAGCTTACGCACCGCTTCCAAATAACCAGCAGGTGGCACATAAATGCCCCCGGCTCCTTGGATCGGTTCAATAATTACGGCAGCAACGGTGTCTTTTCCTTCACGTTCGATAACCCCTCGAATGCTTCGCTCATAATGATCCGCATCTTTATTGCCTCGCTCACAATCCGTAAGGTGTGGCACTGCATGATACACATCATTCATGTGAGACCCTGAAAATGCATGAAACGCTGGTAAATGCGTCGCCGACTGCGCACCAATCGTCACACCATGATAGGAACGTTCTAAAGCGATTATTTTTTTTCTTTTCTGGTTTGCCAACTTGTTCCCAGTAGAAACGGGAAAGTTTAAATGCTGTATCATTTGATTCTGAGCCCCCAGAAGTAAAGAACACCGAATTTAATCCGTTAGGTGCAACTTCTGCTAACTTCTCAGAAAGGTTAATTGCTGAAGGATTTGAGTAACCTTTGAACGATGATGCATAAGCGAGTGTTTCCATTTGTTCAAAAGCTGTTTGTGCCAATTCCTTATTCCCGTGCCCAACGTTAACGTTCCACAAGCTTGAAAGCCCGTCGATGTATCGCTTGCCTTCAATATCCTCAAGATAAATGCCTTGACCACGACGCAAAACAATCGATGCCCCAGATTTCGCTTGTTGTTTCGGATTCGAAGTCGGATGTAGAAAATGCTTTTGATCTTTCTTCAACAAATCTTTGTCAGTGTGCAATGCTTTATGCGCCATTCCCCAATCACTCCCAAAGTTACGAAAAGTAAGATTATTTTAATCATCTTTATTAGTTTATCATCCTTTTTACCGTAAGGATAGTGTTGTTAGCGCTTTCAATAAAAGATAACAACTACACGAATCATGTAGTCGTTAGGCAATTGGTGTAGCTTCCTGTCGAATTGACGTTGCATGGTCTTGCCAGCCTGCCACTTGCTTTCGCCAAAAGAATAATGACGATTGCATAACTGGACCAATTAGAAATACCGACAAAAATGTCCCGAATGCAACAGGTCCACCAATTAACCAACCGAGAAGGAGGCACAGCCTTCTAATATTGTTCGTACGGAACGGATTGACCAACCTGAACGTTTCGCAACCGCTAGCGTCACACCGTCACGAGGACCCGCACCAAGACGCGTTGACACATACATTCCTGATCCTAGCCCGATCAACACAATACCGATAAATAACAAAATGACAAGCTGCCAAGTTGCACTCATCACTCTGCAATTGGCAATAACAGCCACATATCAAGAAAAAGTCCGACGAGAATAATATTTAAAATACTTCCGACTTGTGGCCACTCCCGTTCCATCCAACAAGCAATCGCAATCATAATAATTCCAATGATTTGAACCCAAGCACCAATACTAAGTGGCGTTAAGTTCGCAAGTCCAATGTGTAACACGTCCCACGTAGCGGTCCCCATGGATGATTGGATCATCAAACTGCCTCCAAATGCCATCACAAGTAGCCCTGCCAAAAATAAACCGAGACGTTTAAAAAAATATGTTCTCCCATACATCGAATAATCTGCGATGAGTTTCCCCATAACTAATCCTTCTTTCTCTCTTCCCCTTGCTATAAAGCAAAAATAAAATAACTCTCCAAAAGAGAGCTATCCGTTCAAAAAAAACCTTCGTGTAATCAAAACACTCGGTCGTTCTATTTAATAGTATACGCCTCATTGTAGTAATCTTCAATACGGGTATTCCACCACAGTTATGACAAAAGATTCCTAAAAGGAATCTTTTGTCATAACCAGGTAAACCAAAATGGTTTTTATAGGTAATGCAACACCGCAACACAGAGAAAAACGATCGGTAACGCTGGCAGTAAATTCGCAACCTTAATATGAAGTAAACCTAGAATTCTAAGCCCGATTGCAATAATCATAATACCGCCAACAGCCGTCATTTCAAGAATAAAATGATCAAGCATTTCAGCAGGAACGACACGATCAATTTGACCGGCTAACAGTGCAATTCCCCCCTGATATAGGACAACCGGAACGAGTGAGAAGAGGACACCGATCCCAAAGATTGAAGAAAAGAGCACCGCTGTAAAACCATCTAGCATCGCCTTTGTATAAAGTAAACTATGATCCAAGCGCAATCCACTATCAAGTGCTCCAAGAACAGCCATCGCTCCAACAACGTAGACGAGAGATGCCGTAACAAATCCTTTAGCAAACTGTGACTCCCCGCCTTTTGGACCGACTTTTCGTTCAATCCAATCTCCAGCATCATTGAGACGTTGCTCAATCTGCCACCACTCCCCTAATATTGCACCGATGACTAAGCAACCGACCGTAATTAGGAATTGCTCGCCTTCAAGAGCCATTGAAATGCCAAGTATAACAATGGCCAAACCGAGCGCTTGCATGACAATTGTTTTCATACGCTCTGGGATTTTCTTTAACATTAACCCGATTAGTGAACCGACTAAGATGCTGCACCATTTACTAACGTCCCAATAAGTACCATACTCTTTTCTCCATTCTAAAAAAAAAGAAACCATCGAGATCGATGGCTAATCAGTTTCCTCACCGAGTAACGAAAGAATTCTCGACAAATCATCGTCAGTGAGAAATTCGATTTCTATTTTTCCTTTATGTTTCCCCTTTTTAATTGAAACAGACGTTCCAAAGTACGTTTGTAACTCACGTTCCGTTTTCTCAATATGAAACGGCTTCTTTTGTTCTTTTTCAGGGGATTTATTTATCGTACCACGTTCGTTAAATTCTTGAACAAGCTTTTCCGTATTTCGAACATTTAACTCATCTCGTATAACGATCGCTGCTGCTTCTTGAATATGCTCTTTAAGATGCATCCCAAGCAAAGCTCGACCATGCCCCATGGAAAGCTTACGTTCACGTATGAGTTCTTGCACACCATTTGGAAGTTGAAGCAAGCGCATATGGTTCGCAATGTAAGGACGACTTTTCCCGACTCTTTGTCCTAACTTCTCTTGCGTCATGCCAAGTTGCTCAATTAACTTCTTATAAGCAATGGCTTCTTCTAAAGGATTAAGATCTTCTCGTTGTAAGTTCTCAATCAGCGCAATTTCCATCATGTCTTCATCGCTTAATTCCTTAACGATGACAGGAACTTGTTGCATGTCCAAGCGTTTTGCCGCTCGAAATCGTCGTTCTCCTGCAACGATGTCATATCCTTTAATACCTTGTCGGACGATTAATGGTTGAACAATGCCATGCTCTCGAATCGATTGGGACAATTCTTCAATCGTTTCATCATGAAAAGACAACCGTGGTTGATAAGGGTTTGCTCGTAACTCCTTAATCGGTACACGTTGTACTTGTTCAAGGTCCACGTCTTGTTCTTCATTCGGAAAAAGAGCCTGCAAACCTCGTCCCAAACCTTTAGGCACCTGTAACCACTTCCTTTGCAAGTTCTAAATAAACATCGGCTCCACGTGACTTCGGATCATATAAAATAATTGGCATTCCGTGACTTGGTGCTTCGCCTAAGCGTACCGTTCTTGGCACAATCGTCTTGAACACCTTATCTTGAAAGTATTTCTTTACTTCTTCAATCACTTGTAAGCCGAGATTCGTTCTCGCATCAAGCATTGTTAGTAGTACGCCTTCAATTTCTAGTGAAGAATTTAAATGCTTCTGTACGAGGCGTACGGTGTTTAATAACTGACTTAACCCTTCTAAAGCGTAGTATTCACACTGTACAGGAATGAGTACTGCATCAGCTGCGGTCAATGCGTTAATCGTTAATAATCCTAATGATGGTGGGCAATCAACAATAATATAATCAAATTGGTTCGCAATAGGGGCTAACCCCTTTTTCAAACGAACTTCTCGAGAAATTGTCGGAACAAGTTCAATCTCAGCGCCTGACAGCTGAATTGTTGCAGGAATAACGAATAAATTCTCAACGACTGTCGGGTGTATGAGCGTTTGTACATCATGATCGTCTACTAGTAAATTGTAGACGCAATAATCAAGGTCGCCTTTTTCAATCCCAGTTCCACTCGTCGCATTTCCTTGAGGATCAATATCGACGAGAAGTACACGCTTTCCTATATAAGCAAGGCAAGCACTCAGATTAACCGAGCTTGTTGTCTTACCAACACCGCCCTTTTGGTTCGCAATCGCAATTACCTTCGCCAAACTGCCCACCACCCTCCACAAAAGAGATCATTTTCTTTTATTCTAGCATTGAACAAGAAAAGCGCAAGAAACCGAACAAAAAAGTAACCTACCATTACAGATAATGATAGATTACTTCTTGGGAATTCGGATCGTAAATTGATAATATTCATCGTGTTCCTCTTCAGAACTATCAACATTCATTCCTGATTTCTCAACCATTGAAAGTGACTCACGAATCGTATTCATAGCAATTCTCATGTCTTTAGGAAAATGTTGCTTTCGGGCGCGTTTTTTTCTTAGGCTCGTCCGAAGGTTCTTTTGCTTCAAGTAACCGAACCGCTGCCTCTTCCGTTTGTTTCACATTGTAACCATGCTCCACAACTTCTTGAAGCAATTGTTCTTGAAGAACAGGATCTTCTTTTAAACGGATCAATGCCCGGGCATGGCGCTCACTAATCTGACGGTTAAGTAGTGCTTGTTGTACTGATTCTGGCAACGACAACAGTCGCAATTTATTCGCAATCGTTGATTGGCCTTTCCCTAACCGTTGGGCAAGGCTTTCTTGAGTAAGCGAATGCCAATCGATTAATTGTTTATATGCTCTCGCTTCTTCAATGACGGTTAATTCTTCACGCTGTAAGTTCTCAATTAAGGCAAGTGATGCCGTCTGTGCATCGTTAAACTCTTTAACGAGTGCGGGAACTTCGGTCCATTCTAATGATTGTACCGCACGCCAACGTCTCTCACCGGCAATAAGTTCAAACTTGCCCTCTCGCTCTCGCACAACAATCGGTTGCAAGATTCCATGAGTATGGATCGTTCTTGCAAGCTCTTCAATCTTCTCGTCAGAAAAAATCGTACGAGGTTGGAACGGATTCGGTACGATATCAGTGACTGGAATAAGACGGACCTCTTCATGGTGCCCTTTCTCATCCTTTATTTCTATTTCGCTGCTTTTAGACTCCTCACCAAAACCGAAAAAAACGCTGAATAGAACTTTTCACCGTCTCCCCCCTCACGCTGTTCATCTCATTTCATTTTACCATGCAAACTCAAATTGTTCACACGTTTTGTGTCGAACCGATTACAATCCAAGAGGTTTTTTTTGTAATTGTGCCGGCTTTACGCGGATAGGTTTTTGGAGTTACATCTTTTTTTTCCGACAACATATATTCTTCGTTCGCTAGATTCTGAAGGCAGTTCAAAGTAATGCTGGTCCGCGACACTTCCTTGTAATAAACGTATCGCCTCTTCTGCTTCGTCAGCTTCTTCTGCACCACTTTTGCCTTTCAATGCAACCCATACACCTTGTGGTTTAACAAAGGGTAGACAATATTCTGCAAGAACTGGCATCCGAGCAACTGCACGGGCAATTGCAACGTCATATTGATCTCGATGGTTAACGTCTCTTGCACCATCTTCTGCTCTTGCGTGCACAAATGAAACGCCGTCTATGTTCAATACGTCAGCTAAATGCTCTAGAAATTGGATACGCTTTTTAGACGCATCAAGTACAGTGAGTTTGATGTTTGGGTAAGCAATCTTTAAAGGCATCCCTGGAAAACCTGCCCCACCACCCACATCAATCATCGTTTCAACTTGGTCAAATTCATAACATTGACTCGCTAACAATGAGTCGTAAAAATGTTTTTCATAAATCTCATCTTTATCTGTAATTCGCGTTAAATTAACGTTTTTATTGTACTCGACGAGCTCATGAGCATACGTTTCAAATTGCTGTTCTTGTTCTTTTGAAAGCGTCAGATTAAGTTCTTTCAACCATTTTTTTCCACTGATTCATAAACATCCTCCTTTTTAGGCAAAACAGGCAGGCCGTTCAATACAGCCTGCCTCGTAATTACGACGTGCGCTTTTGCCTTCCTTGCTCTAAATAAACGAGTAAAATTGAAATATCAGCAGGGTTTACACCTGAAACGCGAGACGCTTGACCGACTGATAATGGGCGTACTTCTTTAAGCTTTTGACGAGCTTCCATTGCAATCCCTTGAATGTCATCATAATCAATCCACTCAGGGATTCGCTTACGTTCCATCTTTTTAAGACGATCCACTTGTTCAAGTTGCTTCTTAATATAGCCCTCATACTTCGTTTGAATTTCTACTTGTTCTTTCACGTCTGCATCAAGCATTTCATTAACTCCGAGAATCGCTTCAATATCTTCATAAGCAAGTTGTGGTCGCTTCAACAGATGATCTGCAGATAATGCTTCTTTCATCGTTGTCGAACCTTTCTTTTGAAGAACAACTTCAACTTCTTCACTCGGCTTAATAATCGTTTTTGACAGTCGTTTGCGTTCATTTGCAATCTGTTCTTTTTTTTATTTTGTAGACGCTCAAAACGCTCATCGGAAATTAGGCCAATTTCATGGCCAACATCTGTTAATCGTAAGTCAGCATTATCATGTCGTAACAACAAACGATACTCTGCTCTTGACGTTAACAAACGGTATGGTTCATTCGTTCCTTTTGTAACGAGATCATCAATTAACACGCCAATATAGGCATCTGAGCGACCTAAAATAATTCCTTCTTTATCTTGCACACGTCTTGCTGCATTAATTCCTGCCATTAATCCTTGACCTGCAGCTTCTTCATAGCCCGATGTTCCGTTAATTTGACCCGCAGTAAACAGACCACTAATTTTTTTCGTCTCAAGTGTTGGCCACAATTGTGTTGGGACAATTGCATCGTACTCAATTGCATATCCCGGTCGCATTAACCGCGCATTTTCAAGTCCCTTAATCGTCTTCAACATGTCATATTGCACATCTTCAGGTAACGATGTTGATAACCCTTGTACATAGACTTCATTCGTATTCCGGCCTTCTGGCTCTAAAAAGATTTGATGCTTATCTTTATCATGGAAACGAACGATCTTATCTTCAATGGATGGACAATATCTTGGTCCTGTCCCTTCAATCATTCCTGAGTACATCGGTGAACGAGTCAGGTTGTCGTTAATTAATCCGTGCGTCGTTAAGTTCGTATACGTAAGCCAACAAGGCAATTGATCGGTAATATACTTTGTCGTCTCATACGAAAATGCCCGTGGAACCTCATCACCAGGTTGAATCTCAGTCATCGAGTAATCAATCGTGTCACCGTTAATTCGTGGTGGCGTCCCCGTCTTAAATCGAACCATATCAAACCCTAGTTCCTGCAAGTGATAGGACAGTTGAATCGACGGTTGCATATTATTCGGTCCGCTTTCATACGCAAGGTCGCCGATAATGATTTTACCTCGTAAATACGTTCCTGTCGTTACGATGACCGACTTCGCAAGGTAATGGGCGCCTGTGTTCGTGACAACCCCTTTACATTCACCATCTTCAACAATAAGACGCTCAACAAGCCCTTGGCGGAGCGTTAAATTCTCTGTGTTTTCAAGAGTATTCTTCATTTCGTGTTGATACTCAAATTTATCTGCTTGTGCACGCAGAGCGCGTACGGCAGGACCCTTACCGGTATTTAACATTCTCATTTGAATGTGTGTTTTATCAATATTTCTAGCCATTTCACCGCCGAGAGCATCAATCTCGCGAACGACGATGCCCTTAGCAGGTCCTCCGACTGACGGGTTACATGGCATATAAGCGACTGCATCTAAGTTTAACGTTAACATTAATGTTGATGCACCCATTCGAGCAGCTGCAAGTCCAGCTTCAACGCCGGCATGCCCTGCACCAATGACAACAACATCATATTGTTGTTCAAAAGCCACTGATTTCTACCTCCTTATTTCCCCAGACAAAATTGTGAAAACAACTGATCAATTAATTGATCAGGCGCTGTCTCACCTACGATTTCACCGAGCTGTTCCCAAGCCCTTGTTACGTCAATTTGTACCATGTCTACAGGCATCATTGCTTCAGCTGCTGATTTGGCTTCTGCAATGGATGCTTTTGCTTGATTTAACAAAGCAATGTGCCGTGTATTTGAAACATAATTCATCTCAACGGCCTCGACACCTTCATGGAAAAAGCGTTGACTGATCGCTTGTTCTAGCTCATTAATTCCTTCTTCTTGAAGAAATGATGTCGTAATAACGGGTACGTCACCAATCCATTCTGTCAGTTGCTCTCGGTCAAGACGGCGTTCCAAATCCATTTTATTAAGAACGACAATCGTCTCAAATCCACGACTCGCTTCAATTAATGCTTGATCTTCTTTCGTTAACGGTTCATTTGCATTAAACACAAGTAAAATTAACTCTGCATCTTGCAACGCCTGACGTGAACGTTCCACACCAATACGTTCGACAACATCCTCTGTCTCTCTAATTCCTGCTGTATCGATTAAACGTAACGGCACACCGTTTACGTTGACATACTCTTCAAGCACATCCCGAGTCGTTCCTGGAATATCTGTTACAATTGCCCTTGCATCTTGGACGAGAGTATTTAAAAGGGAGGACTTCCCGACATTTGGACGGCCAATAATTGCCGTTGCGAGACCTTCACGAAGTATCCGTCCTTGTTTTGCGGTTTGCAACAGCTCATCAATCTCGCGATCAACGGCATGAATTTGCTCAAGCAAATGTTGTAATGTCACTGCATCTGCATCATATTCTGGATAGTCAATGTTCACTTCAACACTTGCAATTCCTTCTAACAGTTGTTGTCGTAGACGTTTAATCTGACCGGCTAACCGTCCTTCGACTTGTTTCATCGCGACATTCATCGCTCGGTCTGTCTTAGCACGAATCATGTCCATAACGCCTTCTGCTTGTGACAAATCGATGCGCCCATTTAAAAACGCTCGCTTCGTAAATTCACCAGGCTCAGCTAATCTCGCTCCTTGGCTTAAAACGAGCTGTAATATACGATCTGCGGATACGACCCCGCCGTGTACGTTAATTTCAATCATATCTTCACGAGTAAAAGTTCTAGGTGCACGAAGAACGCTCACCATCACTTCCTCGATTTTTACTTCTTGTTCTGGTTGGTAAAGGTGACCATAATGAATTGTATGAGATTCAACTGCTTGTAACTTGTTTTTCCCACGATACAAACGATCGCCAATCTCTACTGCTTGATCACCACTAACTCGAATAATTGCAATTGCACCTTCACCAGGAGGCGTTGATATTGCTGCAATTGTATCAAATTCCATCCATTCCACCTCCGTGAAAAAATAGTTATTCACATCTCCTAAGGATACCATAGGAGCGCGTAAATCTCTATCCTTGTGTGGACAACTTTCCGATACGAAGTTATCCACATGTGGGGAATCTCTCCTGCTTGTGACAGTTATCCCCATATGTAGGTTTTTGTCGAAATAGACCAACGACTTTCTTTAGGAATGTCACAAAATGTCTCAGTCAACAAAGGGGTTTGAAGGGCAGTATGATTTGATTCGTCACTGCACCACGTTCAAGTGCAAGTCATGCCAAAGAGTACCCCGATATTTGCTGTACTGGTGAGCAAATTCTAATGCTTAGTCGCAATGTAGTCTACTAGCTAGTTACTGCACTTCGTTTCACTGTCATAGATTATGCCCTCATGAACGTTTTCCTAAAGGGTGATTATTGTTTGCCGATTTCTTTAGTATTGACGAAATGTCAGAAGCTTTAGACGCGATAAGTTCACTATAAAGCCCTATAATCATGGAAAATGCAGCTTTTTATCGTTGGATTTAAAATGATTCAGTGATTCGCTGTTATGATTACTCAATTCCAGTTTCTAAGGCGAAACCGATCCATGTCCGTAGTATATAACCATAAAAAAAGACCACACCGTTTGGTATGGTCTTTTAAACTAGCGAACTTTAGGCGCAATAATGACATGGCGATGAGGCTCTTTCCCATCTGAAGTGGTCTCAATCGCTCTGTCTTTTTGGAGCGTTTGATGAATAAGCTTACGCTCTTTCGCTTGCATCGGCTCGAGAACAACTTTACGTTTTGTTTTCTTCGCTTTGTGAGCAAGTCGTAATGCTAAGTTCTCTAACGTTTGTTGTCTGCGTTCACGATAGTTCTCTGCATCAAGTGTTATTCTGACGTATTTCGATGAATGTCGATTTGCCGCTAAGTTCGTCAAATACTGCAATGATTCCAGTGTTTGGCCACGTTTTCCAATAATAACTCCAACATCTTTTCCTTGAATGTCAAAAGTCGCTTCTTGGCTTTTGTGTTTCTCGACAGTTACCGTCAATGTCACATTCATCGATTTTAGTACGTCTTCTAAAAACGTTTTGGCTTCTTTAAACGGATCCGGCTTTACAGTAATTTCTAGTATTGCCGGCTTACTAAAAAGACCTAAAAAACCTTTCGTCGGTGACTGGATCTCCACGTAATTAACTTGCTCACGATTAACGTCTAATTGTGTAAGCCCATTTTCTAACGCTTCTTCAATCGTTTTCCCTGACACCGAAATGGTTTTCACGATTTTTTAGCTCCTCCCGCTTTCTTTTCTTCTTTTTTTCCTTTGCGCTGAAGGTCCTGTAATGAAATACGTCTGAACGATCATAAAGATGTTACCGACTACCCAGTACAATGCAAGAGCTGACGGGAAGAAGAAGGCAAAGACCCCGATCATGATTGGCATCATGTACAGCAAAATTTGCATTTGCGGGTTCATGTTATTAACCATCATCATCTTCTGTTGTAAGAATGTCGTAATTGCAGCGATAATCGGTAGAATAAAGTCTGGCTCACCGAGTTGGAACCAAAGAAAATCGTGTTCACGAATTTCATGTGTACGCATGATCGCGTGATAAAAAGCAATCAGAATCGGCATTTGTATAAATAGAGGCAAACAACCTGCTAACGGGTTGATGCTGTTCTCTGTAAACAAATTCATCGTTTCTTGTTGCAGTTTTTGTTGAGTCTTTTGGTCTTTCGCACTGTATTTCTCTCTTAGCTTCAGCAATTCAGGTTGAATTTCCTGCATTGCCTTCGTACTTTTTGTTTGTTTAATCATGAGTGGCAAGATTAACAAGCGTAAAATTAATGTAACGACGATAATCGCTAAACCATAATTCTCACCAGTCGCCCCTGCAATGTTTATGATGAGCCAATAGAGGGGAAATACGAAAAATGTGTCCCAAATTCCATCTGGATTTCCGTCCATCGGCTGGTCAAGGCTAAAACAACCCGTCATTAGAGCTGTAACCGCAATCAACATTGCTGCCAGCGTCAATTTCTTTCGCACCGTGCACATCCTCCTTGCTAAATACTCTATCTCTTAAGATATAAATAAATCTTCGTACTTGCAATGGTGTTAACTGTTTCTCCACACATTTGCTCTTTTTAGCACGTGGATTAAACTTTTTTTCTGCGCTGATAAAGTCTGAATCAAGCAAAGCTTTTCGAGCAATAATGACATAATCTTTATCTTGGGAAATCTTTGTTGTATTCAAGCGGATCAGTTCTCTCATCTGTCTTTTTAGACGATTCCTCGTTACCGCATTGCCTACTTTTTTTTCCAACCGTAAATCCGACTCGGAAATGTTCCTGTTCTGGCTTGTCTAGTACGTAAACGACAAATTGACGGTTTGCTGATGTTTTCCCTTGTTTAAAGATCATCGCGAACTCGTCGCGGTCTTTGATTCGATAAGCTTTTTTCATAACGATCACAAAACCTCTTTATCAGTTTGATCCTAATCTATGTAATTTGAGAAGCTCTTTCTTCAAATGAGAAAAAAGACCACTGAAATCCAGTGGCCTTATGCGGAAAGAACTTTGCGTCCCTTTTGACGTCTACGCTTAAGAACGAGACGACCGTTTTTCGTGCTCATGCGAGAACGAAAACCGTGAACTTTCTTCCGCTTACGATTATTCGGTTGAAATGTTTTCTTTGACATCGTAAGCCACCTCCTCAAAATCAAATCCTTATTCAGGCATTCTAAAAAAAGTATACAGACATACAGACGAATATGTCAAGCTCCGTAAAAATCCTTCTTTTTTTATTCTCCAAGCATTCGTTTTGTGTTCGTTTGCCGATTTCCGTTATCCACAGCCTCAAAAAAAATAACTTCGACAACACGTTGGTTTTTTCGACAATGTTACTGACAGCTTTTCCACATATACCGCTCTGTGGACAACAGCTTGTGCACTTCATTTCTCTTTTTGTGGATAACCTTTCTACTCACCGTGCTACGCTTGATTTTTTTTGATATGATTAACATGTTTTCTTGAAAAGTCCGGAAATGAAATATGCTTCATCCACAGCCTGTGTATAACTGTGTGGATAACATTCCACAGCCTTGAACAACTTTATGCACATCTTTGTGAAGGGTGTTGATAATTGTTGTAAAAGCTGTTATCTTCATTCATCTAGACCTGTGGATGAACGATACATGATTGACGTTATTTTAATGCTTCCTTCGCCTCATCTACTTTGTTTGTCGTGGGAAGCTTTTTTATTATAGTGGGGTTCGCAGTGAACGTACGTAAGGGAGGGGACGGTTAACATTGGAGCAACTGGCAGACCTATGGGAAAAAACGTTACAAACGGTTAAGGAACGTGTAAGTAAACCAAGCTACGAGACGTGGTTAAAAGCTACAGAGCCAATGCGTCTAGAAAACGATACACTCTTAATTGCAGCTCCAAATGAGTTTGCAAAAGATTGGTTGGAAGATCGGTATTCCGACATTATTGCCAATACAGTTGAAGAAATTACAGGGACATCGTATAGCGTTAAATTTGTGATTCCAAGTGAACAAGTTTATGAAGAATCGACAGCTAAAGAGCAAGAAACAAAGCAACCATCTGTGAAACAAGCCGAACAAAACAATACGAAACAAATGGTTCGTGAAGATGCGCCTTTAAATGAGAAATATACATTTAATACGTTTGTTATCGGTTCTGGGAACCGTTTTGCACACGCAGCCTCGTTAGCTGTTGCAGAAGCACCTGCAAAAGCTTATAACCCTTTGTTTATATACGGGGGAGTAGGTCTTGGAAAGACCCACTTAATGCATGCAATTGGTCATTACGTTATTGAGCACAACCCAGGCGCACGAGTCGTTTATTTGTCATCTGAAAAATTTACGAATGAGTTCATTAATGCTATTCGTGACAATCGCGGTGACAACTTTCGAAATAAATATCGAAATGTCGATGTCTTACTGATCGATGATATTCAATTTTTAGCTGGAAAAGAACAGACGCAAGAAGAATTTTTCCATACGTTTAATGCTTTGCATGAGGATTCTAAGCAAATTGTTATCTCAAGTGATCGACCTCCAAAAGAAATTCCAACACTTGAAGACCGTCTGCGATCACGATTTGAATGGGGATTAATTACGGACATTACTCCACCAGATTTAGAAACTCGAATCGCAATTCTTCGTAAAAAAGCAAAAGCAGATATGTTAGATATTCCTAACGAAGTTATGCTTTACATTGCGAATCAAATTGATACGAACATCCGGGAATTAGAAGGGGCCCTCATACGGGTAGTCGCTTATTCATCGCTCATTAATGAAGATATGAATGCAGACTTAGCAGCGGAAGCTTTAAAAGACATCATCCCGAGCGCAAAGCCTCGAATGATCGGCATTGAAGATATCCAATCTCATGTCGCAGCTTATTTTCAGCTTAAAGTTGAAGAGCTTAAAGCGAAGAAACGAACCAAATCGATTGCTCATGCTAGACAAATTGCGATGTATTTGTCTCGAGAAATGACCGACTCATCTTTACCTAAAATCGGTGAGAAATTTGGGGGCCGAGATCATACAACGGTCATTCATGCGCATGAAAAAAATATCAAAACTCTTCGCGAACGATACGCAAGTACAAGCTCAGATTAATGAACTGACCGACAAATTAAAACAATAGCTGTGTATAACTGCGTATTTAACGTCCCATTTATTCACATGCTTATCCACATGTGCAAAACCTAGTAACTCCAAAGGCTTTATTGATTTATCCACATCATACACACCCTATACTACTACTACGAACTTTTATTTATAATTACTAAATTAGAATTCATGATAAAAAAAAGGAAGGAGCAGCGGAAGCGATGCTGCTTTTTTCTTCTACACAGGAGGAACCCCTTCATGCATATCTCAATTGAAACAGATAAATTTGTAACCGCGGTTCAATATGTAAGTAAAGCCGTCTCTTCACGGACCACAATTCCAATTTTGACAGGAATTAAAATCGTCGCTACTCAAGAAGGCGTTACATTAACAGGTAGTGATTCTGATATCTCGATTGAAACGTTTATTCCACTTGGGAATGAAGAACGTGAATTTATGACCGTTTTCGAAGAAGGACAACTCGTACTTCAAGAACGATATTTTACAGATATCGTTAAAAAAAATGCCTGGTGAAACCTTAACGATTCAACGTGACGGACAGATGGCAGCTACAATTGAGTCCGACACAGTCGTTTTTAATTTAAACGGGTACGATCCAGATGATTATCCAAAGCTCCCTGAACTTCCTGAAGAGGATCAGTTAATTCTTCCACAACATTTACTTAAAGACATGATCCGTCAAACGGTTTTTGCTGTATCAAACCAAGAAACGAGACCTGTTTTAACAGGGGTAAACTTCGATGTTGAGCACTTGAAACTAACAGCAACAGCAACAGATAGTCATCGTTTAGCGCTTAGAAGTGCAAGCTTTGATGGGGATGAAGAACTTTCATTTACGAACATTATTATTCCAGGTAAGAGTCTTGTAGAACTAAGTCGAATTCTTAAAGATGACGAAACACCGGTAACAATCGTCATAACGAGTACTCAAGTTTTATTCAAGATGGAAAACCTTTTATTCTTCTCTAGACTACTTGATGGGAAGTTCCCGTTAACAAACAACATGATTCCTACGAATGGTAAAACAACGATGGAGTTATCCACAAAAAAAATTAAATCAAGCGCTCGATCGTGCGATGTTGCTTTCACGGGAAGCAAAAAAACAACGTGATTCACATGAAAGCATCCACAGGTGGACAAGTTGAAATTACGTCTGTATCCGCTGAGGCTGGAAAAGTACAAGAACAATTACATGCGAATCATTTTGAAGGCGAAGAACTACGAATTGCCTTTAACGGAAAAAAATATCTCCGATGCGTTAAAAGTGATCGACAGTGAAACAATCTCGATTATGTTCACAGGTTCAATGAGTCCATTTGTTGTAAGACCGACCGATCATGATCAAATGACGCACTTGTTTTCCCCTGTACGAACAAACTAAGAAAAGCTCTACAAGGACATTTTGTTCTTGAGAGCTTCTCTTTTTTTTAATTAGGCTATTCGATGTACTTGAACGGATTGGCGCTAGACGTTTTTTTCTAGTAAAATAAAGAGAGGAATGAAATGTTCGTAGAGAGGAAGTTATGTGGGAGTGTTCTTATTATGAAAGAAATCGTGAAGATATCGACAGAATTTATCACATTGGGCCAATTGCTAAAGGTGACTACGATCGCAAGCACGGGTGGCATGGTGAAAATGATCCTAGCTGAATATGACGTGTTTGTTAATGGGGAACTTGAATCTCGAAGAGGAAAGAAGCTTTATGATGGCGACGTGATCGAAGTAGAGGAAGTTGGCCAGTTTCAAATTGAACACGACCATAACACCGAGTAAAAGGGGCGATGAAGATTGCACGTTCAAAAGCTCTCTTTGAATGGGTATCGAAATCTTGAACCGTTAACGCTCACTTTTGATAACAGCGTCATACTTTTTCTCGGCGAGAATGCTCAAGGGAAAACGAACTTGATTGAATCGCTGTATGTGCTCGGTTTTGCTAAGTCTCATCGAACATCCAAAGATCGTGAACTCATTGCATGGGGAGAAGAGCATGCACGCATTCATGGAGAAATTGAAAAGCGTACAAGTTCGTTAACGTTAGACGTTCAATTTGCAAAGCAAGGCAGTAAACGAGCAAAGCTTAATGGCCTTGAGCAAGAACGGATTAGTCAATATATCGGTGCTCTTAATGTCGTTTTATTTGCTCCAGAAGATTTAAACCTCGTAAAAGGCGGTCCAAAAGAGCGTAGACGGTTTATCGACATGGAAATTGGGCAGATTAGTAATGTTTACCTACATGATCTTTCCCTATACTATAAAACACTCAAACAACGAAATCAGTTGCTGAAAGATTATTGGTCAAAAAAAGACCCAATAATGCTTGAAGTTTTAACAGAGCAATTGATTGCAGCAGCTGCAAAAGTAGTGTCTAGACGGTTTGTATTTCTAGATAAACTACAATCATGGGCAGCACCTATACATGAACAGATTAGTCGAGGTCTTGAAGATCTACGGCTTGACTATGTTTCTACTGCTGAGGTATCTCAAACCTCAGATTTGTCGACAATAGAAGAAAGATACAGAGAAGCTTTTCATAAAAAAAAGAAGAGCAAGAAATTCGCAGAGGTCTTAGTTTAGTCGGTCCCCATCGTGAGGACTTTGCTATTTTTGTTAATGAACGAGAAATTCAAGTGTATGGTTCTCAAGGACAGCAGCGAACAGCTGCTTTATCTTTGAAACTCGCAGAAATTGATTTGATTACAGAGGCAACGGCTGATCCACCGATCTTACTACTTGACGATGTATTGTCAGAGTTGGACGATTTTCGCCAATCGCATTTATTAAACGCGATTCAAGGTAAAGTTCAGACCTTTGTTACGACGACAAACGTTTCCGGTATTGAACATGAGACACTAAATCAAGCAAAACGATTTTACGTGAACAGTGGAAAAGTGCAAATGGACCCTTAACGGTCGTTTTTGAACTTAATGGAGGTGATTGTTTGTTTCTTCATCTAGGCGGAGATACCGTCATACGCTCCAAAGATGTAATAGCGATTCTTAATTATGACGGAAATGAATCTTCAACATATACTGAGGATTTTCTTGCTCAGGCTGTTACTGAGTACGTCTCACATATTAATGACGAAGCAACGAAAGCGATCGTCGTTACGAATGACAAAGTCTATTATTCACCGATCTCCTCCATGACACTGATGAGACGATCCCTTACAGAATTAGAAGCTTTACAAGATGATGAGCCAAGTGAGGGTTCAACGAACACTTAGGTTATTGAACGAGGCTTAAATTTAAGAAACTGATTGAACGTAATCAGTTTAGGTAGAAAAACCCGACAGAAGTGAAGGTGAACAGATTGTCGATGGAACACTCTTACGATGCAAGTCAAATACAAGTACTAGAAGGATTAGATCCAGTCCGTAAACGTCCAGGCATGTACATTGGTTCAACAGGACCGAAGGGATTGCACCACCTCGTATGGGAAATTGTTGATAACAGTATCGACGAGGCGATGGCTGGCTATGCAGATGAGATTAACATTGTACTCGAAGAAGATAATAGCATTACGGTTACTGATAACGGCCGTGGTATTCCAGTAGATATTCAAGAGAAGACAGGAAGACCTGCGCTTGAAGTCATTATGACGGTTCTTCATGCTGGAGGTAAATTTGGTGCTGGAGGGTACAAGGTTTCTGGTGGTTTGCACGGGGTAGGTGCGTCAGTTGTTAACGCTTTATCCGAGCACTTAGAAGTTCATGTTTACCGTGATAACAAGGTTCATATGCAGTCATTTAAACAAGGAAATATTCAAAATGACATTGAAGTGATTGGTGAGACGGAATTAACAGGAACGCGTGTTCATTTCAAGCCAGATCCACTTATCTTCACAGAAACGACAGAATATGATGCAGAGACTTTAAAAACGCGAATTCGCGAGCTCGCCTTTTTGAACAAAGGTTTACGTATTATTTTCACAGACATGCGTGAAGATGAGCCAGAGAAACATGAATATTTCTATGAGGGTGGTATTCGCTCATTTGTAGAATATATAAACCGTTCCAAACAAGCGTTACATGAACCGCCGATCTTTATTGAAAGTGAACAAGATGGTATGACCGTTGAAGTAGCGGTTCAATACAATGATAGCTTTACGAGTAGCATTTATTCGTTTGCGAATAACATCAACACGCACGAAGGCGGAACACATGAGTCGGGGTTCAAAACAGCACTCACACGTGTAATAAACAACTATGCGCGTCAGCACCAGTTGTTTAAAGACAACGACCCTAACCTTGTCGGTGAAGATGTTCGTGAAGGATTAACGGCTATTATCTCAGTTAAGATTCCTGATCCTCAATTTGAAGGTCAAACGAAAACAAAACTTGGAAACAGTGAAGCTAGAACGGCTACTGACCAACAGTTTAGTTTGTTATTTGCACGTTTCTTGGCAGAAAATCCAGACACGGCAAGACTAATTGTTGAGAAGGGAATTACAGCTTCAAGAGCAAGAGAAGCAGCGAAAAAAAGCCCGAGACTTAACGCGCCGTAAAAGTGCATTAGAAGTCGGGGCGCTCCCTGGTAAATTGGCGGATTGCTCGTCAAGGGATGCTTCAATTAGTGAGCTTTACATCGTAGAGGGTGACTCTGCTGGTGGTTCAGCGAAGATGGGACGAGATCGTCACTTTCAAGCAATTTTGCCATTACGTGGTAAAATCCTAAACGTTGAAAAAGCGAGACTAGATAAGATTTTAGCGAACAATGAAATTCGCACGATCATTACAGCATTAGGAACAGGGATTGCTGATGAGTTCAATATTGAGAAGGCTCGATACCATAAGATCATGTTAATGACGGATGCGGACGTTGATGGTGCCCACATTCGAACATTGATCTTAACGTTCTTCTATCGCTTTATGAGACCGCTCATTGAACATGGCTACGTGTACATTGCACAGCCGCCATTGTTCCAAGTGAAGCAAGGTAAAAAAAATTGCCTATGTTCACTCTGATAAACAATTAAAAGCGACTTTAGAAGAATGGCCAGAAACACCAAAACCAGATGTGCAGCGTTACAAAGGTCTTGGGGAAATGAACGCTGAACAACTTTGGGAAACAACGATGGATCCTGATGAGCGGACGCTATTACAGGTCACATTGGAAGACGCTATGCTTGCAGACCAAGTGTTTGAGACGTTGATGGGAGATCGTGTAGAACCAAGACGTGAATTTATCCAAGAGAACGCGGAGTATGTAAAGAACTTGGACGTGTAATTCAGTTTGGTTCGTTTAAGGAATTGGAGGTAAGAGGATGGCAGACCAGGAATCAAGAATTCATGAAATTAATATTAGTCAAGAGATGCAAACGTCATTTCTTGACTACGCAATGAGTGTAATCGTTAGCCGTGCACTTCCTGACGTTCGAGATGGTATGAAACCTGTTCATCGACGTATTCTCTACGCCATGAATGAATTAGGAATGACACCAGATAAGGCATACAAGAAATCAGCACGTATTGTCGGCGATGTCATCGGTAAATACCATCCACACGGAGACTCTGCTGTATACGAAGCGATGGTTCGTATGGCTCAAGACTTCAGCTATCGTTATATGCTCGTTGACGGACACGGAAACTTTGGATCGGTTGATGGTGATTCTGCAGCAGCGATGCGGTATACAGAAGCCAAAATGTCCAAGATTTCAACTGAACTCGTTCGTGATATTCGTAAAGATACGATCGACTATCAAGACAACTATGATGGTGCAGAACGTGAACCAGTCGTGTTACCAGCAAGATTCCCGAACTTACTCGTAAACGGAGCTTCAGGTATTGCCGTAGGTATGGCAACGAACATCCCTCCTCATCAACTCGGAGAAGTGATCGACGGATTGCTTGCTTATAGCAAAGATGAGGAGATTACGATTGAAGAATTAATGGAGTACATTCCAGGACCTGATTTCCCTACAGCTGGCTTAATTATGGGTAGAAGTGGAATCCGTAAAGCTTATCAAACAGGTCGAGGATCGATTACGCTTCGTGCTAACGTTCACATTGATACGAAACCGAGTGGTAAGGAAGAAATTATCGTCACGGAACTTCCTTATCAAGTGAACAAAGCACGCCTTGTTGAAAAAAATTGCAGAGCTTGTACGCGAGAAGAAGATCGAAGGAATTACAGATCTTCGCGATGAGTCGGCTAGACAAGGTATGCGCATTGTCATTGAAGTTCGTAAGGATACCAATTCCAATGTGTTATTGAACAATCTGTATAAGCTCACGTCACTACAAACGACGTTTGGAATTAATATGCTAGCTCTCGTTGGCGGTCAGCCAAAAGTGTTGAACTTAAAAGAGACACTAAAGCATTACTTGGATCACCAAATTGAAGTCATTCGTCGTCGTACACAGTTTGATTTGAATAAAGCGGAAGCGAGAGCTCATATTCTCGAGGGACTTCGAATTGCTCTTGATCATATTGATGACATTATCGCGCTCATTCGTGCCTCTGAGACGACTGAAATTGCACGTAATGGCTTAATGGAAAGCTATGAACTTTCTTATGAACAAGCTCAAGCGATTTTAGATATGCGTCTTCAACGATTAACAGGTCTTGAACGAGACAAGATTGAGCAAGAGTATAACGAGTTAATCGCTAAAATTGCTGAATTAAAAGCGATTCTTGCGGATGATGAGAAAGTACTCACGCTTATTCGTGAAGAGCTTGCTGAGGTAAGAGAACGTTACAATGATGAACGACGTACGGCGATTCATGCGAGTGAGAACGTTCTTGAAGATGAAGACCTAATTCCTCAAGAAAACATTGTCATCACGGTTACGCATGAAGGATACATTAAGCGCTTGCCGATTACGACGTATAAGAGTCAACGCCGTGGTGGTCGTGGAATTCAAGGAATGGGAACGAATGACGGTGATTTCGTTGAGCATCTCTTTACGACGAACTCACACCAAACGATTCTCTTCTTTACGAATAAAGGGAAGGTGTATCGCTTAAAAGGATACGAAATTCCAGAGCTTAGTCGTACAGCAAAGGGAATTCCAATTATTAATTTGCTTCAAATTGAAAAAGGCGAAGAAATTAGTACGGTCATTCCGATCGATGAATTTAGCGACGACAATTACCTGTTCTTCCTAACGAAGAAAGGCATTGCCAAACGTACACCGTTATCAGCATACGCAAACATTCGCAAAGGCGGTCTCTTTGCCATTAATCTTCGTGATGACGATGAGCTTCACGGGGTTCGATTAACGAATGGGGACGATCATGTTATTATCGGTACTAAAAATGCAATGGCGATTCGATTTGAGGAAGAAGATGTACGTTCTATGGGACGTACAGCAGGTGGTGTAAAAGCCATTAACCTTGATGAAAACGATCAAGTGGTTGGTATGGATATTGTCGGAACCGGTCAAAAGGTACTGATTGTGTCGAACAATGGATACGGAAAACGAACGAATGAAGATGAATTCCGTATTCAAAACCGAGGCGGAAAAGGACTACGTGCTTCAACGCTAACGGAGCGAACGGGGCACCTTGTCGCACTCCGTGTCATCTCCGATGATTATGATTTAATGTTAATCACAGCGAAGGGTGTTTTGATTCGAATTAAAGCTGACGAAATCTCAACACTCGGTCGTTACGCTCAAGGTGTTACGTTAATACGTGTAGCGGATGATGAAGAAGTGTCCTCTGTTGCACCTTTTGAGCCAGACGAAGAAGCCGAAGAAATAGAAGAAATGATCGAAGAGACTTCGAATGAAACAGTAGAAGAAGTAACAAATGAATCACCAGAAGAAGACGAGTCTACATCAAGTGATGTTGATTCAGATGACTCCAACGATCAAAACGAATCTTAAAGAACAAGTTAGACCCTCAACTGTATGGTTGAGGGTCTTTTACATTGTTATGAGGCCTTTTAATGTTTCTTCACGAATTAACGTACGAATACGATTTCCAGCTTGTTGTAAATACAATTCAATTAAAGGCACGTCTTGAGACAAGCGGCTCGTAATTAGTTCACCCCACCACTCGCTCTCATAACGGCTAATCATGCTCAAGTTGTATAACAACATGTGATGCGTAAGTAATTCAGGAACAATCGTCGTGTTTTTCGGCGGTATAATGCGTGCATCGTGACGAATGATTGATTCCATATCGTGTAGTTGAACGAATAGCTCAGACATTTTAAAACGTGTTCCTTCTTCAATGGTGAGCTGAAACATTTTTGAAGAAAGTAACGGAAACAGCCCGTTGCGTTGTGTTTTTACTTCATCGTCAATAAAACGGTAATCTTTCTTTTTCCGTTTTCTCGTACTCAGTCCATGTGCAAGCACGGATGTTGTTTCTGGATAGGAAGGTTGATAAAACAATATAATTGCTTTTAAAAACTCTGTGAATCCGTAATAAAGAAGCAAAGGTTGAATGTGAAGATCAGCAGATTCTTGCGTATTTAAGAGTCGTTCTCCTTGTAAGAACCGGTGAAGAAACGGTAGAGTATTTTGATAAGCGAAAGAACTAGCCTTTTTCTCTTCATATCCAGTTCTTATGTAATAACGAAGAAGGCTTTTCTGAAGAGGGTCGACTGCTAGAAAAGGTCTGACATCATTTAGCGGTTCATACAAGTTTTTCCTTTCAATTTATTAGAAAGTTAGAACTTCTTGTTCGCACCTAAACATTGCGTAAAAACGTGATAAAATAGGAAAAATACATTCTACAATCTTTAGCATTACTATCCCCGTTTTAGCGAAGAATACACGTGAAATGACCAGAAAGGGTGAAGCTTCAATGATGAGAGAAGACAAGTTTGCCAAAGAAGGACTTACGTTCGATGACGTTTTGCTTGTACCGGCTAGATCTGAGATTCATCCGAGAAATGTAAACATTTCAACACAATTAACGAAGAAGCTTCCACTGAATGTACCGATTATTAGTGCGGGAATGGACACAGTTACGGAAGCTGGTATGGCGATTGCCATGGCCCGTGAAGGCGGTTTAGGCGTTATTCACAAAAACATGAGTGTCGAAGAACAAGCAGAAATGGTAGACCGAGTAAAACGCTCGGAGAGCGGTGTAATTACCGATCCATTTTTCCTGACACGTGATCGCCAAGTGTTTGATGCAGAGCACTTGATGGGTAAATTCCGAATTTCTGGTGTTCCAATCGTTGATGAAGATCAGAAGCTAGTTGGGATTTTAACGAATCGTGATTTACGTTTTATCGAAGACTACGCAATTCTTATTGATGATGTCATGACGAAAGACAACCTTGTGACAGCGCCAGTTGGAACGACACTTGATGAAGCAGAACAAATTCTACAAAAGCATAAAATTGAAAAGCTTCCTCTTGTCGATGAAGATATGACATTAAAGGGACTTATTACGATTAAAGATATTGAGAAAGCGATTGAATTCCCTCACTCAGCGAAAGATTCAAAAGGTCGTTTACTTGTAGCGGCAGCTGTAGGGGTATCTAAAGATACGAACGTTCGTGTCAAAGCTCTCGTTGAAGCAAGTGTCGATGCACTTGTCATTGATACGGCACACGGTCACTCTAAAGGAGTTCTTGATACGGTTTCTGAGATTCGTAAAGAGTACCCGGATGTCACCTTGATTGTCGGTAATGTTGCAACGGCTGAAGGAACGAAAGACCTTATTGAAGCTGGAGCTGATATCGTTAAGGTAGGGATTGGACCAGGCTCAATCTGTACGACTCGTGTCGTCGCAGGTGTAGGTGTGCCACAAATTACAGCAGTTTACGATTGTGCAAGAGAAGCTGCTAAACACGATGTACCGATCATTGCTGATGGTGGTATTAAATACTCTGGAGATATCGTGAAGGCTCTTGCAGCAGGTGCTTCAGCAGTTATGTTAGGAAGCATGCTTGCAGGGACAAGCGAAAGTCCAGGAGAAACAGAAATATACCAAGGTCGTCAATTTAAAGTTTACCGAGGTATGGGCTCTCTCGGAGCGATGGAAAAGGGAAGCAACGACCGTTACTTCCAAGAAGAAAACAAAAAGTTCGTTCCAGAAGGGATCGAGGGTCGCATTGCTTATAAAGGTCCTCTTGCAGATACCCTTTATCAAATGACTGGTGGAATGCGTGCTGGTATGGGTTACTGCGGTACAGAAAGCCTAGCAGCACTTCATGAACACGGTCAGTTTATCAAAATTACGAGTGCTTCTTTAAAAGAAAGTCATCCACATGATGTTCAAATTACGAAAGAAGCTCCGAATTATAGCGTATAGTTTTCATTTCCCGGAATTTCCCGGGTCTTTTTTTTGATTGAAAAGGGACAAATTAAGAACTGTCTACAGGCATCTATTTTTTTACAGTTCATCTGTGGTAAAATTACGTCTGGATTAGACAAGATCACCAAGGGGTGTTAGTTAACGTGATAAGTACATATATGAAACGATATACATATAAATCAATGACTGCATTAACAGCAGCTGCCTTACTCGCTACAGTTGCCATTACTCCAGCATCAGCACAGGAACCGTCAATTGATGCAGAAGCATCTATTCTCGTTGATATGGAAAGTGGCGTCGTTCTATACGAAGACAATATTGATGAACAATTACCGGTAGCAAGTATGTCTAAGATGATGACAGAATACCTCGTTAATCGTGCGATTGAAGCAGGAGAATTATCGTGGGATCAAGAGTTAACAGTTACCGATGAAGTAGCCTTATTATCACAAGACAGAACCTTATCAAACGTGTTTTTACGTACGGATACGACGTATACTGTAGAAGAAATGTATGAAGCGATGGCGATTTACTCAGCGAACGGTTCAACAATTGCGTTAGCAGAAGCTGTAGCAGGTAGTGAAGCGGCCTTTGTTGATCTGATGAATGAAACGGCTGAAGAGTTAGGCCTTACGAATACACACTTTGTTAACTCAACAGGGTTAAACAATTCGAGTATGCAAGGGTTCCACCCTGAGGGTACTGATGAGAATGCTGAGAATGAAATGTCAGCAAGAGACACGGCAACACTGGCTTACCACGTGATTACCGAGTACCCAGAAATTCTAGAAACAGCGAACATTCCTTCCTTGCCGTTCCGTGAGGGAACGAATGATTACGTTGAAATGACGAACTGGAATTGGATGTTACCTGGGCATTTATTTGAGTATGAAGGCGTAGATGGGTTAAAAACAGGCTCAACTTCGCGCGCGGGAAGTGCATTTACAGGAACGGTTGAGCAAGATGGAACCCGTTTATTGTCTGTTGTAATGCGAACAGAAGATAACTCAGCACGTTTCCAACAAACAAAAGTACTCTATGATTATGGGTTTGATACGTATGAAACGGCTGAAATTGTAGAAGAGGGTCAACAAGATCCTGAAATGTTAACGATTGAAGTTCCAAGCGGACGAGATCAAGAAGTAGCCATTGCCACGGCTTCTAACATTGAAGTGCCCGTCTCATCTGGAGATGAAGAGAATTTTGATGTTGAATTTACGATTGCAGCAGACGTGCTTAATGAAGACGGCACGTTAGATGCACCTGTTGAAGCAGGAACGACTGTAGGGTATGCAACAATCTCTTATGCTGGTGAGGAAGATGTTGAATACCTTAATGAAAAATTAGAAAACCAAAACCGAGTACCAGTTGTAACACAACAAGACGTTGAGCGTTCCAATTGGTTCGTACTTTCCATGCGAGGCATCGGTGATTTCTTCTCGGGGCTTTGGGGACGTACAACTGACATGATTGGTGGATGGTTCTCGTAAATTTAAAATCATGCTATAATGAGTAAATCATGAACAAATGGTCTACACTATGAATAAAAACGTTGACGGGCAATAGTATTAAGCGGAAGTTTCTCAGAGAGCCGGTGGTCGCTGCGAACCGGTAAACATTCGGTTAAGAATCCAGCCTTGAGTGAAGAACGGAACGAGAAATGTTGTTTCTTAACTAAGTTCTTTCGTATTCCCTGCGTTATTGGGCTTGAGCTGGTTGGTCTTTTGTAGACCAACAATGAGGGTGGCATCGCGGTTTAACCGTCCCTGTTTTTACAGGGGCGGTTTTTTATATTTTAAAGGAGGTATGGCTATGTTAGATATGAAATACATTCGTCAACATGTAGAAGAAGTAAAAACCAACATTAAGTCTCAAGGTGGCAATCCAGAAGAAGTTGATCGCACCATTACGCTTGATGAGAAACGCCGAGAGTTAATCGTCAAAACTGAGGAACAAAAGCAAAGACGTAACGAAATTAGTAAGCAAGTTGCAGAGAGAAAGCGTGCGAAAGAAAACGCGGATGATCTAATAGCAGCAACAAAAGAAATTGGTCAAGCAATGAAACAATTTGACGAAGAACTACGAGGTGTTGAGGAGGAACTCAACCATTTACTGTTAACAATTCCGAACCTCGTTCATAAAACTGTGCCAATCGGTGAAAGTGAAGAACAAAACGTAGAAGTAAAAACGTGGGGAGAACCTAAAACGTTCGAATTTGAACCGAAGGCGCATTGGGACTTAGCAACAGAGCTTGATATTATTGATTTTGAACGTGCAGCGCGTACGACGGGAAGCCGATTCGCGTACTATAAACGTGGTGGAGCTAGGCTAGAGCGTGCGCTTATGCAGTGGATGATGGACTTGCATGCAGATGAGCATGGGTATATTGAAACGTTACCACCGCAAATTGTTCATCGTGATAGCATGATTGGTTCTGGACAGTTGCCGAAATTTGAAGAGGATGCGTTTGCACTTGAAGATGGACCATATTACTTAATTCCAACTGCAGAAGTACCGGTCGTAAACCTTCACCGGAATGAAATTCTCAGTGGTGACGACCTTGATCTTAAATATGTTGCCTATAGTCAATGCTTCCGCGCTGAGGCAGGCTCTGCAGGAAGAGATACACGTGGAATTATTCGTCAGCATCAGTTCAGTAAAGTCGAGCTGATTATGTATACGAAGCCTGAGGATTCTTACGAGGCGTTAACGAAGTTAACGGGGCATGCGGAACGCGTATTACAAGAACTTGAGCTCCCTTACCGTGTGTTAGATTTATGTTCTGGTGATATTGGATTTACAGCTGCAAAAACGTATGACCTTGAGGTATGGTTACCGAGTTATGGTAGCTATAAAGAAATCTCTTCTTGTAGTAACTGTGAAGACTATCAAGCGAGAAGAGCAAACATCAAATTTAAACGTGAACCAAAAGCACAAGCAGAGTATGTGCATACGTTAAATGGTTCTGGTCTTGCAGTTGGTCGTACGATTGCTGCAATTATCGAGAATTACCAACAAGAGGACGGGACGATTCGTGTTCCGAACGTATTAATTCCATATATGGGCGGTAAAGAAACGATTTAACGATCAGAGCGCACGTTTGTGCGCTCTTATTTAAGATGAAGAAAGTCGTAGTTTAATAATCAGTATTGCGGCTTTCTAAAGAAAATACTTGTATGAAAAAAACCATTGCATAGATTGCCGGCACACCGTATAATAAGTCTAAATTATTCTACGAATTCAATAGAAGATGTACTCTTTTCTAACGATTGCGTAGTGAATATTTAAAATAATATACGAAATCGATGTGATGGGCGAATGGAACTTGATACAATGGATTTTAGAATTTTGGCTCTTTTGCAACAAAATGGAAAGCAGTCGTATAGCGAAATTGCCCGTCTTCTTGATGTTAGCGAAGGGACGGTTCGTTCACGTGTCAATAAGATGCTAAAGGAGGATGTATTTGAATTTATCATTCATACGAATCCGAACAAGGTAGGTTTAAACGTACAAGCCATTATCGGACTTGAAACACGATTAGGAAAGCAAGATTCAATTGCTTGCCAGTTGCAAGGTCACGGCTCTGTACGATTTATCGGTGCGTTTTCTGGTAAACATGATCTAATCATCCAAGCTTACTTCAAAAATAACGATGAGCTCGTCTCATTTGTGAACCAAGATCTATCAGAAATTGAAGGGATTATTAGCGTTGATGTAAACGTTGAATTAAAGCAGTATAAAGATACGTTTTCGTATATTGATCGCTAAGATTGTTACGAATTGTGACAATATAATCTCAAAAATATTAAAAATAGACTAAATAAAACGTTGCATCATTGAAATCCTGCCCTTATAATGTTCAGTAGTTTCATTGTCATTCGTACAAGGGCACTTGTTACGCATTTCTAATTATCTATCAATTCAATAAAGTGTAAAAATACATACAGATTTAACTGAATGGGGGTGCATGCTTTGGGGCAAGAAACAGTTATAGAACTTAAAGACGTAACGACATCATTTTTCAGCCGTAAACAAGAACTAACTGTTGTTGACCGTGTTAGTTTTTCAGTTGAAAAAGGAGAAACAGTAGCAATTGTAGGGGAATCAGGCTCGGGCAAGAGCATGACCTCGCTCTCCATTATGCAACTCGTCCCCGCACCAAATGGTAAAATCACAAACGGGGAAATTATCTTTAATGGTGAAGACTTACTTAAGAAATCGAAAAAAAGATATGCATAAAGTTCGGGGGAACGACATCTCGATGATTTTCCAAGAGCCGATGTCGTCATTAAACCCGGTTTATACTATTGGTGAACAACTTCGCGAACAATTGATGTATCACCAACCTTTCTCGAAACGTGAAGCACATGAAAAAGGAATTGAAATGTTAGAGATTGTCGGTTTTGCCCGAGCTCGTGAAATGATGCGTGAGTATCCGCACCGTTTATCAGGGGGAATGAGGCAACGGGTCATGATTGCAATGGCACTTAGTAATAACCCTAAGTTGCTCATTGCCGATGAACCTACTACTGCATTGGATGTAACCGTACAAGCACAAATTCTCGATTTGATGAGAGGGCTTTCCAAAGACTATGATTCTTCGATCATTCTCATTACCCACGACCTTGGTGTCGTAGCTGAACTTGCACAACGTGTTGTTGTTATGTATGGGGGACAAGTGGTAGAAGAGGCGAAGATTGACGAAATATTTGACAAACCTCTTCACCCATATACAGAAGGACTTTTGAATTCTATGCCGAAACTAAACGAGGCACAGACTCGTCTACAATCTATTCCCGGTTCAGTACCGACACCTGATAACTTCCCTAAAGGATGCCGCTTTGTGACTCGCTGTCCATACGCGATGCAAGTGTGTACGGAAGAACAGCCAACATTACTAGAGAAAGAAACGGGACATAAAGTACGCTGTTTTCTACATGAGGAAGGAGTCGTTAAGGATGGGGACATCGATCGTCGCTCAAAACAAACCCAATGAAAAAATTCAGCATTCTGAAAAAATTCTTGAAGTAAGGAATTTAAAAAAGTATTTTCCAATAAAGGCAGGAGTACTTCAACGTACTAAGGGTTATATCAAAGCCGTAGATGGTATTGATTTTTTTATCAGAAAAGGTGAAACTTTCGGTCTTGTCGGTGAGTCTGGTTGTGGTAAATCAACTGCCGGAAGAACGATTACTCGCTTGTATGAGCCAACAGAAGGAGAAATATTTTTTTGAAGGAGAAAATATTACTTCAAAGAAAGAGAGACACTTGTTCAACTTACGGCGGAATATGCAAATGGTTTTTCAAGACCCTTATTCATCGTTAAACCCTAGAAAAACTGTAGGGACGACCTTAATTGAGCCATTGAAAGTACATCGAATGTATAAGACACATAAGGAATGTAGGGAGTATGCACAATCAATTCTCGAAAGGGTAGGGTTAAATCCATCATTTATCAATCGTTATCCTCATGAGTTTTCAGGAGGTCAGAGACAACGTATTGGTATCGCCCGCTCACTAGTATTAAATCCAAAGTTAATCGTAGGTGATGAACCTGTATCGGCACTGGATGTGTCAATTCAATCACAAGTTTTGAATCTACTGAATGACTTGCAAGATGAATTTGATCTTACTTATCTATTTATTGCACATGATTTAAGTGTCGTTAAGCACTTTTCAGATCGAATTGGTGTTATGTACCTCGGGAATATGTCTGAGGTAGCAAATAAAAAAAGACTTGTACGATGAACCATTACATCCGTATACTCAAGCATTATTATCAGCGGTCCCACGCTCACATCCACGTGAAGTGAAAAAGGAACGTATCTTGTTAAAAGGAGATATTCCTAGTCCAGCTAATCCACCGACTGGTTGTGTATTCCATACACGTTGTCCGTTTGTTATGGATCATTGTAAAGAGGTAATTCCAGAAATGAAAGAAGTACGTCCAGATCATTTTGTTGCTTGTCATTTGCATTAATGAAGCTTTATTCCATATGAGGGGGATCTTTCAACAACGTGAGGTCGTATGGTCGTTCAGAACTTATTATGATAATTTAAGGGGGATTTTAAGTGGTGAAGAAAACACAATGGTTGTTTTTGGTAATGATTTTTGCAATGGGGATGTTGCTTGCCGCTTGTGGAGGTAGCGATGAAGGCGCAGAAACTGGCGCTGATGAAGGAACTGAGCCTGATACAGAAGAAACAGATGGCGACAATGTAGAGGACAGCGACGGTGAGGATGGAGACTCCGCTGCAACTGGAGAACCTGTTGAAGGTGGCGAAATTATTGTTGGTACAGATGGTGAACCGAACGGTTTAACACCTGCTACGGTTTCAGATACAGCATCGCGTGATGCTCATGACCTTGTACATGCTGCCCTTTATCGTCAAACAGTAGAGGGATTTGATGTAGAACCGGATGTTGCAGTTGATTTACCGGAAGTTTCTGAAGATGGTTTAGAGCAAGTTATTCAACTACGTGATGATGTGTTTTTTTAGTGATGGTGAGCAATTAACAGCAGACGATGTTGTCTTCACTGTAGGTATTTATCTTATGGAAGATTATGCAGGTACATCGACGACCTTATTCGAGCGCGTTGAGAATGTAGAAGCAACTGATGAGTATGAAGTTACGTTTACGATGAGCGAACCAGATGCTGCATTAACAGCTTCTTTAGAGCAAGCTCCAATTGTTCCAGAACATGTTCTAGGAGATCTTGAGACGTATGCAGATATCGAGGAGCATGAAGCAAGTACTACAGATGCAGTTATTGGTGCAGGTCCTTATGTGATGACAGACTGGACAGTAGGCCAATATATTAACTATGAGGCACGTGATGATTACCACAATGAAGGACCATATATTCAAAACATTACTTGGCGTGTTGGGGATACAGATGCCCAACTTGCGATGCTACAAGCTGGAGAGCTTGATATTATGAATGCAGCACCGCAAGATGTTGTGACAGTAGAAGCAATTGATGGTTACAACTTGGCAGAAGAGCCACAGTTTGGTTATAACTATATTGGCTATAATCAACGTAATGAATTGTTCGAGTCCGCAGATGTTCGTCGTGCTTTAACGATGGCCATTGATCGTGAAGCAATCATTGAAGGAATTATGGATGGTCACGGAACAGTAGCAGAATTCCCACACAGTCCAGAAGGTCCAATTTATTCTGATGAAATTGATTCGATTCCTTTTGATCAAGAAGGAGCGCTTGAACTTCTTGCTGAAGAAGGATGGGAACAAAATGACAGTGGTCAACTCGTTAACGGTGATGGTGATGTATTTGCATTCAGTCTATTAACGAACTCTGAGGCACTTGTACGTACAGATTGGATCGTAGCAGTACAACAAATGCTTGGAGAAATTGGTATAGAGGTAGAGACTGAAACAATGGAATTTGGTGCTTATTTAGACCGTATTAATCCTCCTAATTGGGACTTCGATGCCATAGCAGGTGCTTGGAGCCTATCACTTGATCCAAATATGGAATCATTGTTCCATTCTAGAAATATTGAATCAGGTCAAAATAACATTGCCTATGAGAGCGAAGAATTTGATGAGTTATCAACAGATAACCGTGCAATCTTAGACGTTGATGAGCGTATGGAAACGTTGCAACAAGCAGCAATGCAAGTAGCAGAAGATCAAGTTTATACGTTTATGTATTATCCAACAGAATTCCAAGCGTATCGAGACAACATTCAAAACCATAGCTACAACTCAAGAGCAGGTCTGTTCCGAGTTCAAGAATGGTGGATTGAGGAGTAAATCTTCATTCAAGAAGTGAAGAGGGGGAAGCCTCTCTTCACTTTTTTTATAAAAGGAGATTTGAATCATGACTACATATATTATTAGAAGGCTATTAATCACAATTCCACTGCTCATTGCAATTTCAATTATTACGTTTGCACTAATGCAATTTGCACCAGGGAGCCCTGCAGTGTTGGATGTCGATCCAAACGTTCCACCTGAGGCTCGCGAGGCGCAAATTGAAGCAATGGGATTAAATGAACCTTTGCCAGTTCAGTATGCCCGTTGGATTAGCGGGGTTGTTACTGGAGACTTCGGTAATTCTTACATTACGAAACGACCCGTTTCTGACATGCTTTTAGAACGATTACCAAACACGTTAATCTTGATGACCGCGGCAACGATATTAGCGATCATTATCGCAATTCCAATTGGTATTATTTCAGCGGTTCGTCAGTATACAAAAACAGATTATGCAATTACACTTGTCTCATTTGCAGGTGTAGCTGTTCCAAACTTTTGGATCGGTTTAATGCTTATCATGTTTTTAAGTGTCCAATTTGGATGGTTCCCTGTTGGTGGTGTACAAACCTTAAATGCAGATTTTAATATAATGGATCGAATACATCATTTATTTTTACCTGCACTCGTTTTAGCCACTGCCGATACGGCACAACTTACTAGGTATACGAGAACGAGCATGTTAGAAGTGAAAAATCAAGATTATATTCGTACAGCGAGAGCGAAAGGCTTTAAAGAAAGTAAGGTAATACTCAAGCACGGTCTTAGAAATGCTTTATTGCCTCTTATTACGTTAATTGCGATTATGTTGCCAACGTTGATTGGCGGTTCAGTCGTTGTAGAGAGTGTGTTCTCATGGCCTGGATTAGGGGATTTATTTATGACGAGTGTTAATCAACGAGATTATCCAGTTATTATGATTATCACGATGTTAACAGCCGTTCTTGTTGTTATCGGTAACCTTATTGCCGACATTCTATATGCAATCGTTGATCCACGGATCGAGTATTAGGGAGGATTAAAGACTATGGACCAATTACAACATCGAAAACTTGAACCTATGACCCCTAATAATAATCATGATAATCTTGGAAAACATCGTTCGATGCTTGGAATATTCGTTGTTAAGTTTTTTCAAAATAAATTAGCGGTTATAGGTTTAGTGATGCTCTTACTCATTATCGGTTCGGCAGTATTTGCACCACTACTTGCACCACATGATCCAAACTATCAAATATTAACAGCTCGTCTGCACGAACCGAGTGCTGAATATCCACTTGGAGCCGATCAACTCGGAAGAGATTTACTTAGTCGTTTACTATATGCTGGACAAATGTCTTTACTTGTTGGTTTTGCTGCAATGGCAAGTGCAACATTTATTGGTGCAACAATGGGAGCAATTGCTGGTTATTTTGGTGGGATTATTGATAGTATTATTATGAGAATTGTAGATATTCTTTTTTTCATTCCCAAACATCTTTCTAATGATTACGTTAGTAGCGCTATTCCGTCCAAGTCCTTTTTGGCTTATTGTTTCTTTTGCCGTATTAGGATGGATGAGTACGGCAAGGTTAATTCGTGGTGAAATGCTATCTCTTAAAAAACGAGAATTCGTACTAGCTGCAAGAACGCTAGGCATCTCGAAATGGCGCATCATTTTTAATCACATCATGCCAAACGCCATTGGACCATTGATTGTTGCAGCGACACTTGCTGTAGGGCAGTTTATTATTGCTGAATCAACGCTAAGTTTCCTTGGTATTGGAATTAGTCCACCAACGGCAACGTGGGGAAATATGTTAACTGCAGCACAAAATTTAACGATCTTCCAAACGGCATGGTGGTACCCGCTTTTCCCTGGTCTTATGATCTTCCTTACCGTTCTGAGTTTTAACTTTGTTGGAGACGGTTTGCGAGATGCACTAGACCCTCGTGTTGTTGAGAAATAAACATCATCTTTCACTTACAATGCTTTGAAAGAAGCGTTGTAAGTGATTTTTATATGGTTAAATTCCTAAATAAAAACCCGTAACTAGCTCTACTAGTTACGGGTTTTTGTTATTTGACGGCTAATTTTTGTTTGGCTTCTTTTCTTCGTTGGTGAAGAATTGGTTCCGTGTAGCCGCTCGGTTGTTCTTTTCCTTTGAAGACGAGATCACATGCAGCTGGAATGCAACAGAGTCTTCGAAGTTTGGTGCCATATTACGGTATGCTGGATCGTCGGCATTTTGTTCATCAACGACTTTGGCCATCCGCTTCATCGTCTCCATTACTTGTTCTTCATTTGTTAAGCCGTGATAAAGCCAGTTGCACATGTGCTGACTAGATATACGCAGTGTCGCTCGGTCTTCCATTAAACCAACATCATTAATGTCTGGAACGGTAGAACAGCCGACACCGTGCTCAACCCAACGGACGACATAACCTAGAATACCTTGTGCGTTGTTGTTCAGTTCTTGTTGAATGTCTTCTTGGCTATACGTCTCTTTTGTTGTTGGGATTTGTAAAATGTCTTCTAAATAATCGGTATGGTCACCTAGTAATGTTTCTTGAACGGATTGAACGTCAATTTGATGGTAATGCATCGCATGCAACGTAGCTGCAGTAGGGGAAGGAACCCAAGCTGTATTTGCGCCTGCGCGTAGTTGACCGCCTTTTTGTTCGATCATTGCGTTCATTAGGTTGGGCATTGCCCACATTCCTTTGCCGATTTGGGCCTTTCCTTGGAAACCACTATTTAACCCGTGTTGGACGTTTGATTTCTCATACGAGTTTAACCATGTGCTTCCTTTCATTGCGGCTTTTGGAATGACAGCTCCTGCTTCCATCGACGTATGAATCTCATCTCCCGTACGATCTAGGAAACCTGTGTTAATAAAGACCGTTCGTTCTTTAGTAGCTTGAATACAAGCTTTTAGATTCAAAGATGTTCGACGTTCTTCATCCATGATCCCTACTTTAAGTGTGTAGCGATCTAAGTTTAGAATATCTTCGATACGATTAAAGAGGCTATTCGTAAAGGCAACTTCTTTTGATCCGTGCATTTTCGGCTTTACGATATAAACCGAACCAGTTCTCGAGTTTTGGAAAGCGTTTGTTTTTTTGAGATCATGGAGTGCAATAAGGCTCGTAATCATTCCATCCATGATGCCTTCAGGTGTTTCATTGTCATGTTCATCTAAAATTGCGTCAGTCGTCATGAGGTGACCGACGTTTCTAATGAATAATAAGGAACGACCGTGCAATGAAATCGATGCGCCATTTGGACTCGTATAATTCCGATCATTGTTTAACTTACGGGTGATCGATTTCCCGTCTTTCTCAAATGTCGTCTCTAAAGTACCTTTCATTAGACCGAGCCAGTTGCGGTAAACGAGTACTTTATCTTCTGCATCTACAGCGGTTACAGAATCTTCGCAGTCGATAATCGTCGTAATTGCCGATTCCAAAATAACGTCTTTAAGTCCAGATAAATCAGATTTTCCGATTGGATGATTTCGATCGATTTGGAGCTCAAGATGGTTGTTGTTATTAAGGAATAATAGAGAAGAAGGGTCTTCTTCTGTTCCATTGAACCCAATGAACTGTGATGGTGTCTTTAACGGGACTTGCTTCGATGCGGTCGTAGCAACGACTTGTTGTTCTAAAATGCTGTAAGATGTAACGTCTTTATGGCTTCCATCTTGTAAAGGCAGTGCTTGATCAAGGAATGACTTCGCGTGATCAACGACTTTCTCGCCTCGTACAGGATTGTATGAAGAACCTTGAGTAGCCCCATTTTCTTCCGAGATAATATCGCTTCCATAAAGAGCATCATATAAGCTTCCGAAACGAGCGTTGGCAGCATTTAACGCATAACGAGCATTGTTAACAGGGACGACAAGCTGTGGCCCAGCTTGGTTTGTAATTTCCGTGTCGACATTTTTAGTTGTAATTTCAATAGGAGCAGTTAGCTCTTCAAGGTAGCCAATGTCTTTAAGGAAATTGACGTATTCACTGGAGTGCTCTTTACCTGAGTTTTGTTTGTGCCAGTCGTTTATCTTCTGTTGTAACGTTTCTCGCTCTTGCAGTAAGCTTTTGTTTTCAGCTTGGTACTCACTGAGTAAAAGATCGTATTGTTGCCAAAAGTATTCAGCAGTAATTCCAGTTCCGGGAATTACGTCTTCATTCACAAATCGGTAAAGTTGATCGTCTATTTTTATATTTCCGACTACTTTGTACGTCATAATTTCCTCTCCTTTAACTTCAAGTTTGTACCTTTAGTGTATCGTCTGTTATTCAATAACGGAAATACATATTTGGAATGAACAATATGCTTGTTAGTTATAGTCGATGTAAAAAAAGACATAACACATTTGTGTTATGCCTTACTTTCTGACTCTGCAATTTCATTCGCTACGTCTTCAGCTTTGCTACGACGAATCACGATTCGTTCGTCAATCTCATAAAAGGTCTGATCTAATGAGCGTTGATCATTTTCATCGATGAGAGCGATAATAAATGGATTTTCTGCTTCAATACTATCTAATTTCCCATCAATGATTTTACTTTGATCATTGATTTTGTCTCCTGTAACAACAGCACCGATGAGTGATCCGATTCCACCGCCTAGTAGAACCCCAAAAGGGCCACCTAGAATTCCAACAACGGCACCGATCATTCCGCCTTTAAACCAGTCGTTGCTATGTTCTTGTTCTGTCGTAAATCCATCTTTATAGACCATATCGTCATTAATGCTCTTTTCAACGACTGCAGCTTGTACAATGCGATGCTCTGGTCCTTGGGAACGCTTTTTAAGCTCAGATAGTGCCTCATATGCTTGACTTTGCTCTGGGAATTTAACAAAAAGTAAGGACTGATTCTCAAGGTCTTTCTTGGCCATTTTATGAGCCCCTATCTTTAATTATAGTGCTATAGTTCCCGCGTGATGAAGTTATAAACATGTAAATGCGATTCGTTTATGACAACTGTGTGATCAGTTATGTATACTAGGCTTAGACAACATCCTTAATAGGAGTTGTACTTTTAGTGAAGAATTGTTTTTTTTCTTTGGCCAAAAACATTTAACTTGGACCATTAATGAAGGAGAAAACCGTTCAAAGGAGTAAGCGATGTACCGTCATATGATGAAGGCCAAATTGCATAAAGCGACCGTTACGGAAGCGAATCTGCACTATGTTGGCAGCATTACAATCGATGAAGATTTACTTGATGCCGTTGATCTTGTCGAAAATGAAAAAGTACAAGTCGTGAACAATAACAATGGTGAGCGACTAGAAACGTATATTATAGCCGGGGAGCGCGGGAGTGGTGTGTTCTGTTTAAATGGGGCTGCCGCAAGACTTGTTCAACCTGGAGATGTTATTATTGTTATTGGGTATACAATGATTGAAGAAGCCGAATGTAAAGGTTATCAACCCAAAGTAGCTATACTAGATGAATCAAACAAGATTGTTGAGCTAACAGGTACTGAACCTGCGCATACGATCAAGTAAGAAGTATATCGTTATGGTAAAATGGGCAGAACAGAGATGTTACGTGCAGTAGAAAAAGTTTTTCAAAAGAAATTCATAAAAACTATTGCATTTCTCTATCTGTCCGTGATACTATAATTTTTGTCGGACACGTTGTATCACACTCGGAGGAGTACCCAAGTCCGGCTGAAGGGAGCGGTCTTGAAAACCGCCAGGGGGTTAACGCCCCGCGGGGGTTCGAATCCCTCCTCCTCCGCCATATTTTTAAAACACGACCTACTTTATGATGAAGTGGTCTTTTTTTTATGTCTAAATTTAAAAGAAAAGAGTTGTTTCATATGGAACAACAAAAACGTGACGAATACTTTATGGGTTTGGCGATTAAAGAAGCGAAAAAGGCGGAAGCGATTGATGAGGTGCCGATTGGTGCTGTCCTCGTTTATGAAGATGAGGTTATTGGTCGCGCTCATAATCGCCGTGAACATGATCAACATACGTTTACCCATGCAGAGTGTATGGCTATTTTGGAAGGGAATCGTGTAATTGGGTCTTGGCGTCTTGAAGAATGCACGTTATATGTAACGTTAGAGCCTTGTCCGATGTGTGCAGGTGCGATTGTGCAAGCGAGGATTCCTCGCGTTGTCTATGGAGCGAAAGATCCGAAGGCGGGTTACGCCGGGACACTCGGCAATGTGCTCCAAGATGAACGTTTAAACCATCAGTGCGTTGTAACCCCTGATGTACTCGGTCATGAATGTAGTGAATTATTAACGAACTTTTTCAAAAAAACTTCGGATGAGAAAGAAATTAAACAAGTCCATTGATTTCTAGTAACTGATCAGATATACTTTAACATGCCGTGCTAGGTGGGGAATTAGCGGTGCCCTGTACTTGCAATCCGCTATAGCAAGACTGAATCCCTTCCCGAGGTTTATGCGCTGCGAGGTCTGCCCTTTGTAAGTAGTGTTGACGTTTGGGTTCTACGCAACGGAAACATGTGAACCCTGTCAGGTCCGGAAGGAAGCAGCAGTAAGCATGACCTTTCGTGTGCCGTGGAGTTGCCTGAATCGAGCCAACTGCTTAGGTAACGCTTGTGGTGCATAGATCGACGGAAGGTGCGCGGTTACATAACATAGCTATTGAAGTCTCTCTTTACTAGAGGGGCTTTTTTCATTTTGAAAAAGACACTTCAAAACAGTATAATAGAAACAAAGCGTCAAAGGACTGGAAAGGAGGGGGCAGAAGCTATGAGCTATCAAGCATTATATCGCGTTTGGAGACCGAAACGGCTCGAAGACGTTGCAGGTCAAAATCACATCACGAAAACATTGCAAAACGCCCTCATCCAACAGAAAGTAGCGCACGCCTACTTGTTTAGTGGTCCGAGAGGAACGGGGAAAACGAGCGCTGCAAAAATTATGGCGAAAGCTGTGAACTGCGAGCATGCGCCGGTTGCTGAACCATGTGATACGTGCGAGGCTTGCAAAGGGATCCAGAGTGGAGCGGTCGTTGACGTAATAGAAATTGATGCAGCGTCGAACAATGGTGTAGATGAAATTCGCTACATTCGTGATAATGTCATCGCAGCACCTCGAGATGTAAAGTATAAGGTATATATTATTGACGAGGTTCACATGCTCTCTACAGGAGCATTTAACGCATTACTGAAAACACTCGAAGAGCCTCCAGCTCATGCGATCTTTATTTTAGCAACAACAGAATCTCATAAAATTCCGTTGACGATCATCTCAAGAACACAACGATTTGATTTTAAGCGAATTGGCCCGGAGACATTAATCAAACGTATGTCTTACATTCTTGAACAAGTAGGAGCAGAATGTGAAGAGGATGCTTTACACCTTATTTCTCGAGTAGCAGAAGGCGGGATGCGTGATGCATTGAGTCTGCTTGATCAAGCATTATCATTTTCAGAAGATAACACGATTCGTACAGACGATGTGCTTGCAATTACTGGAGCGGTATCTCAAGGTTTCTTGGCGGACGCTGTAGGGGCTATTATTGATGGAGATGCTGAAAAAGCCGTTCAAGCTGCGGATGCATTAATTCGAGAGGGGAAAGATCCTCTTCGTTTTATGGAAGACTTAATTTACTATTTACGTGATTTAATGCTTTATAAAACCGCACCGTCTCTTAATACACTATTAGATCGTGTTCAAGCTGATGATGCATTTGTATCGATGGCAGAGCGAGTGGAGAGTACATGGGTGTATGATAGCATTGAACGTCTTCACGGAGAGTTACGTGAAATGAAAGGATCATCTCATCCGAAGATTTTTCTTGAGATGGCGTTAATTCATGCAGCGAAAGCAGGCGGGAGTACAACCGCACCAGCGTTTGACCAAGGTGAAGTATCTCAACTTAAAGAGCAACTATCCCAGTTGCAAAAAGAACTTCATTCTGTGAAAACACAATCACCTGCAGCTTCTGGAGAAGAACAACATCAAAAAGCTCCTCCGAAACGAAGGCCACAGCCAACGGCACAAAACGGGGCGTCCGTTAAACAAGCCGCACGAATGCTTCAACAAGCATCAAAAGAAGAGCGAGCGAAAGTTGAAAGCAAGTGGGCAGATGTCTTGCGCACGATAAAGCAAGAAAGTGTTCCTGCTTCTGCGTGGATCAATGATGCAAAGCCGGTAGCTGCTAGTACAGATGCAATGATTCTCGTTTTTCAAAATGAAATGCATCGTGGAATGATCGATGACAAATTTCGAACATTGACGGAAAGGGCTATTGCATCTAATAATGATCATAGCTACCAAATTATTACGCTTTTAAATCATCAATGGGAAGAGCTCAAATCGAACTTTAGATCTAACCAATCTGATGAAGATCAGAACTCGACGCAAGAAACAGAGCAAGCAGAAGTGAAAGAGGAAGAAGATCGCCTAATTACAGAGGCGCATAAACTTGTCGGTGAAGAGTTTGTGCATGTCATTGACGACTCGCCGTCCAATTCTTAAGGAGGATTTTACGATGAAAAACATGGGTAACATGATGAAGCAAATGCAAAAAATGCAAAAGCAAATGGCTGAGGCGCAAGAGAAACTAAAAGAAAAGACGGTTGAAGCAACAGCTGGAGGCGGGGCAGTTAAAGTGGTTGCTTCTGGGGATAAGCGTATCTTGGAAGTTATCATGGATGAGGAAGTTGTCGACCCTGAAGACGTAGAAATGCTACAAGACCTCGTACTTGCTGCAACAAATGACGCTTTGCAACAAGTAGACAAGCTTGTTGAGGAAGATTTAGGTAAGTTCACGAAGGGAATGAATATTCCTGGCCTAATGTAGGAGGAATGAATTCGTGCAATACCCTGCACCGATTTCTAAGTTAATCGAAGGATTTATGAAATTGCCAGGCATTGGTCCAAAAACGGCGAGTCGCTTGGCGTTTCATGTTTTGAATATGAAAGAAGACGACGTTCTTGAATTTGCAAAGGCACTCGTCAATGCAAAGCGAGATCTCACGCATTGTTCTGTTTGTTACTATATTACAGATAAAGACCCTTGCTTGATTTGTGATGATAGTCAGCGGGATCGTTCAGTCATCTGTGTTGTCGAAGACTCTAAAGATGTGATGGCTCTTGAGAAAATGCAAGAGTATCGTGGTCAATACCACGTTTTACATGGAGCCATCTCACCAATGGATGGTATTGGGCCTGAAGATATACGCATGTCAGAATTAATTAAGCGTCTGCAAGATGATACAATTAAAGAAGTTATGGTTGCCACAAACCCTTCAATAGAAGGAGAAGCAACAGCGATGTATTTATCAAGAATGATTAAACCAACAGGAATACGTGTAACAAGACTTGCTCATGGCTTACCTGTCGGTGGAGATTTAGAGTATGCAGATGAAGTGACACTGTCTAGAGCAGTGGAAGGACGTCGAGAACTTTGAAGCTAAAGAAAAAGGTTTATAAACGAGAAAAAGCACGAATCTACCATTTACTTGAACAACAAAAAGAAAAGCTTCATAGACAGAAGAAACATATGGAGAAAAGTATCGATCCAAGTCATGAAGCACTCACGTATGTGAAAGTAGAAGAAGCGAAGTATCGTTTATATTTAAAAGAAGCGAGAAGAATGACGTAAGAAGAGCCGATTCCAAGGTTCTTCTTTTTTTTATTAGAAATAAGGAAAGTCTAAACGAGTACAAGCATACAATGGTGAAAACTAGAAAGAAGAAGGGGATATAAACATGGAACCCATTGTACTTGTATCAATTATTGGAGTGGCAGTTTTTATATTAATGTTTGTAGGAGCTTCGTTAAAACCAGTGAAATGGATTGGTAATGGAGCGATCCGATTGGTATTAGGGGCAGTTGCTTTGTTTCTTATAAACTTATTCGGAAACTTAGCTGGTATTCACATGCCCATCAACCTATTCACAGCTTCTATCGCCGGATTCCTTGGTATACCAGGGTTCTCATGCTTTTTGCCGTTCATTTTTTCGTGCTTCCATTCTAAAAATAGGAGCACGAATATTTTTTTAAAAAAAATATTACTAGATTTGTTGACAGTCTAATAGAACCCTGATAATATACTAAGAGTCGCCGCAAGAGATCACGAAACACAAACGATCACAACGAAAACTTTTAAAAAAAAGTTGTTGACGCGGACGACAAGAGATGATAAGATAATAAAGTCGCTGTCAC